>DASVWT010000260.1:0-24873 GCA_036393055.1 Steroidobacteraceae bacterium | reverse complement strand
GCGGGCTGGCGCCGGCAGCGCGTTTGGAAGCCACGGATATCTCGCTCGATGAAACAACGGATCTACGCACGAAGGCCCACGGGCGGTTGCGCGGCATATCTTGGGCCTCGGCTCTGCAGCGCGAGATTAGCATGAGGCGCGGATGGCTCTGGAGGGTCTTGCCGGCCCTGTGGTGCGCCGCGCTCCTGAGCGGCATGGCTGTGAATGGCACGGCGGCTGCCGCAGCGCCGCTCGCCACGAGATCGTCTGGAGCGATCCTGGAGGGCGCGCAGCGCCGATACCTGAGCGCCGAGGCCCACGAAGGGCCGGGCAACGCGCGTCAGGCGCAGGCTCCCTGCCCGGACGCCTGCGCGCGCAGCATGATTCTGTACGACGCCTCGCCGTTTTTCTTCGCACCGGGCGGCAGGAATGGGCTCGCGGCGATCGAGGCTCGGCTGCCGGCCATCACCGCACTCGGCGTCAACGCCATACTCTTGTCTCCGGTGACCGCGGCTTCACCCGGCGATTTCGGCTATGCGGTGACCGACGACTTCCGTTTGCGCGCGAGGTTCGGGTCGGCGACGCAGCTGCGATCGCTGGTGCGCGCGGCGCACGCCAGGGGACTGCGCGTGCTGCTCGACATGGCCGCCAATCATCTCTCCGATCAGTCTCCCTACTTTCGCGACGCGCAACGGCGCGGGCGCGCATCGGCCTACTATGGCTGGTTCGAGCGCGACGGCTCTGGAAGGCCGGTGCACTATTTCGACTGGACGAATCTCGAGAATCTCAACTACGACGATCCGGCGGTGCGCGATTACATGCTGGCCGCCTTCGCGCATTGGCTGCGGGACTATCACGTCGATGGATTTCGGCTGGACGCCGCGTGGGCGGTGCGGCAGCGGGATCCGCGTTTCTGGCCGCGGCTGCGCGTTCGTCTCCAGCGCATCGATCCCAACGTCGTGCTGATCGCCGAGGCTTCCGGCCGTGATGGATACTACGTCAGCCATGGGCTCGATGCCGCCTATGACTGGACCTCGCAACTTGGACAGTGGGCCTGGGACGGCGTGTTCGCCCCACCTGGGGTCACGCCGAATCTCACGCGGCTGCGCGCCGCACTGACCAACGGCGGCAAAGGATATCCCCCGCACACGCTGCTGCTGCGATTTCTGGACAACAACGACACCGGAGAGCGATTCATTACGCGCCATGGTGTCGATGAGACACGGGTCGCGATCGAGCTGTTGTTCACGCTGCCCGGGATTCCGCTGATCTACGATGGCGATGAGGTTGGCGCCGCCTTCCAGCCGTACGATGAAGGACCGGTCATCAGGTGGTATGACCCTGATGGGCTGGCGCCGCTTTATGCACGAATGTCCCGGGAGAGGCGGGCGGTGCCGGCCCTGGCCTTGCCGGGGCTCCAGTTGCTCGACACTGACCATGACGGGGAGGTGCTGGCCTACCTGCGGCCGGGCTCCCGCGGCGATGATGGATCTCGCGCGGGAGCGAAAGCCCTGATCGTCCTCAATTTCGGCCGGACGCCGCAGCTCGTGCGCCTTCGCGGCACGCCCGCTCTCGCTGGCTTCTCTCGGGCAGAGGCTCAGGATCTGGCGACCGGCAGGAAGTGGCGCGTCGACCTGCCCGATCGGGCGCTCGCCCTGCCGCCGTACGACGGCGTCATCGTACTGTCCGAGGTAAGATCGCACGCATCCGGAGCGCCCGAGAGCGCGGACCGATAGGGGGCTTTCGTGTCGCAATCCGAGTCGCATCTGTCGCGCAACCTGCGCAACCGCCACATCCAGCTGATCGCGTTGGGCGGCACCATCGGTGTCGGGCTCTTTCTCGGCTCGGCGCAGGCGATCCACAACGCCGGGCCTGCGCTGCTGCTGAGCTATGCGGTCGGCGGCATCGCCATTTTCTTCATCATGCGCGCTCTCGGAGAGCTGCTGACCTACCGGCCGGTCGCCGGCTCCTTCGCCACTTACGCCGATGAGTTCTGCGGGCCGTTCGCCGGGTTCGTCACCGGCTGGTCCTACTGGTTCATGTGGGTCGTGACGGCGATGGCGGAGCTCACCGCCATCGGTGTCTACGTCCGCTTCTGGATTCCGGCGATCCCGCAGTGGCTGCCGCCCCTCGTGGCACTCGTCGCGCTGTACGGTGCCAACCTCCTGGCGGTGCGGGTCTTCGGAGAGCTGGAGTTCTGGTTCGCCCTCATCAAGATCGTGACCATCCTGGCGCTCATCGTGGCTGGCGTCGGGGTGATAGTGTTTCATTTCGGCGACTTTGGCGCGCATGCGAGCTTCGCCAATCTCTGGTCGCATGGCGGCTTCCTGCCGTTTGGCATGTTGGGGGTACTCCTCACCCTGCAGATGGTGATGTTCGCCTACTCGGGCGTGGAGCTGATCGGCGTCACCGCCGGCGAGGCGGAGAATCCGGCCGTGGTGCTGCCGCGGGCGACCAACGGCATCATCTTCCGCATCCTGCTCTTTTACATCGGAGCGCTGGTGGTCATCATGGCGCTGGTGCCCTGGAATCAGCTCAGCCCGGATACCAGCCCGTTCGTCTTCGTGTTCCAGAAGCTCGGCATCCCTGCGGCGGCCACGATCATCAATCTCGTCGTCATTACGGCCGCGACCTCGTCCTGCAACAGCGGCATTTTCAGCACCGGCCGCATGCTCTATTCACTCGCTTGCCGGGGGCAAGGACCGAGGGCCTTCGCCGCGGTGAGCAGCCGCAACGTGCCGGCCGCCGGCATCCATGTCTCGGCTGCCATGATGCTGATCGGGGTGTTCCTCAATTACGTGGTGCCGAAGCACGTCTTTATCTGGGTGACCAGCGTGTCGCTCATCGGGACGCTGTGGACGTGGGGCATCATCATGATCGCGCACCTGGGTTACCGGCGAGCTGTGAGGGATGGACGGGTTGCGGCCGCGAGCTTCCGGATGC
Organism: Steroidobacteraceae bacterium; assembly: GCA_036393055.1. GTDB lineage: Bacteria > Pseudomonadota > Gammaproteobacteria > Steroidobacterales > Steroidobacteraceae > 13-2-20CM-66-19. The sequence continues at coordinate 21,951 of DASVWT010000260.1, read as the reverse complement.
CGGGAGCCCCCGTCGTGAACTGGCTGGTGGTGGCCTTCCTGCTCTTCGTCACCGCCATGCTCTCGCTGCAACCGGATACCCGGGTCGCTCTCTATGTGGCGCCGGTATGGTTCGGGTTGCTGGCGGTGGGCTATTTCAGCTCGAGGCCGCAGCCGGTGCAGGCGGCCTGATAAGATGAGGATGGCGGACAAAGCCGCGCCGCGCCCGTAGCTCAGTTGGATAGAGTACCTGGCTTCGAACCAGGTGGTCGGGGGTTCGACAAAATCGCCTGGAGCGATTTTGGACGCGCGAAGCGCGGGCCCGAAGGGCCGAGGCCCAGGATGGGCCGAGCAATCCCTCCGGGCCAGCCGGATGTAATAGGATGGCGGACAAAGCCGCGCCGCGCCCGTAGCTCAGTTGGATAGAGTACCTGGCTTCGAACCAGGTGGTCGGGGGTTCGAATCCCTCCGGGCGCGCCATTTCCAACGTTGCCTATTCCGAAGATTTCGGCAACTTCTTTGGCGCGAGAATGGCATACCGCCGCCCGTGCGGCAGCTCGTAGCGCTGTACGATGAAGGCGATTCCCTCGGCTCCCAGCTCTCCGGCAAGGCCGTCGCCCGGCGGGCGATAGAGACGGGCGCGCTGGAGCAGCGGCGTGAGCTCGCCTGCGGCATGCCCGGGCAGCAGCACGAGCACTCGGGCGCCAGCGCCCCGAGCTGCAAACCATTCGTCTACCACCTGCCGCGGTGAGCGCGTATCCGTCGTCAGGACGGTGAACGGCGTGCGTAGTCCGCGATCGAGCATCGCAATGGTTGTCTCGTCCGGATTCAGCAGAGCCAGGCTGGCATGCTCAGTGTCGGCTCGAATCTGTCCGGCAAGCAAGGGAAGATCGTGCCAGTGGTCTATCGTTGGAAACACTGCGAGGGAAGTGATGCAGAAAGCGGCTGCGTATGCGGCGTACGTCCACTGGAAGCCGCGCAACACATTCCCTCGCCGTTGCGCGGCGGCCGCCCGCCGCAGGATGCGCCACACCAGCAAGAGCATGACGATGGCGGCGCCACAATAGTTGACCACCAGCACGGCAACCCGCGGAGCGGCACGGTTGGAGGTGAGGCTGCCAACAAAGAACACGACGAGCGCCGCCGCGAAAATACAGGCGATCGCCGCAACCAGCCGGCGGGTCCAAAGCAACGGATCGCAGCCGTCCTGACTCGCAAGCTGCTGCGCCCCGCTCACGTACAGGGCGATGAGCAGACTTACGCCAAGCAGCGCCGGTGCCGCATAGATGTCGCGTGCCGTCGCGGCCAACGAGAGGAGCAGCAGGAAGGGCAGGCAGGCCGCCACGGCAAATCGCCAGGCGGTGCCCCGTGGATCGTCTTGGCGCAGGCGCAGATGGTTTCGCGCGTGCCATGCCGCCAGAGCTGCAAGCGCGGTCCATGGCAGGAGAAAAACCGGCAGCTCAATGAAATACTTCCCGGCGGAGTTGGGGTGTCCCACGCTGTAGCGGTATGCGGCGGGGGCCGCTACATGAGCAAATCTTCCGGCCAGGTTGTACCAGAAGAGGATCCGGAGCGATTCGGCGCCGTGCGGGGAATGCGCGACGGCAACGATCCAGGGACCGATGACGATCGCCTGCAGGAGGAAACCCGCGTAGAGCTCGGGCCGCCGCAGCTCCGACCAGCGCCGCTCCCATGCGACCAGCGTGAGTAATGCGAGACCCGGCGCCAGCCACCCCGGCGCACTCTTCGCCATGAAGCCGACTGCCGCTCCGGCGTGCATCAGAAGATAGCCGTAGAGCTTTCTACGGCCCGGCGCGGCTGTGTAGCCGAGATAGGCGCCGAGGAGCGAGACGGCGCAGCCGGCGAGGAGACAGGCATCCGGCGCCAGCCAAACCGTCACTCGGAACACCGTGATCGCGCTGCCTGCTACCAAAGCAGCCACGATTGCCGCCGCCGCCCCGCCCATCGCCCACCCGAGAGCGCCGATCGCGAGCGCCGTGGTGGCAGCATAGAGAAGGTTGGGTACGCGCGCCGCACGGACGCCTGGCCCGAAGAGGCGCATCGATGCGGCGGACATCCAGTACGAGAGCGGCGGTTTCTCGAGAAAGGGTTGATTCGCAAGTTGCGGCAGCACCAACTGGTTCTGCACGCTCATGCGCCAGGCGATGTCGGCCTCTCGCGGCTCATCCGGCGTCCAGGCACCGCGATCCAGCGTACCGATGAGCCACATCGGGGCGAGGGCGAGGAGGATCAGAAAGATCCAGCTGCGAGCACCGGTGGCGGGAAGCGTCCGCATGGGATTTCCATTATGCCGCAGCCGTTTCCCTGAGCTCCCGGGCAGTGAGACTGCCGCCTCCCGCTCGCCGCGAATCCGAGCTCGTTAAGGCAACGCTTCGAGCTTTGCGCGCTGCCTGGAGGCCTCCGCAGCGCCGAGCGGCAGGTAGCCCAAATGGCCGGAGGCGATTGCCCGCTGGCCTTCGGGCGACAAGGCGAGGCGCAGATAGTCCCGCGCGATCGGGTCCAGGCGGCCGCCTGGCGGAAGGCGCACGTAGATCAGAAGGTAGCGATCGAGCGGATAGCGGCCGGCGATGAGATCGCTGGACGTGCCTCCAGAGGGGCGCTCTCGCTCTCGACGTGACAGCGGCACGATCCGCACGGCGGACGTGGCACGGTTCATTGCCGCAAATCCGATGCCGAGCGGATCGTTGCCGACTTCCCGCACGACCTCGGCGGATTCCGGGAGGCCGAGGAACCGCTTGTCGAAGGGCTGTCCCTCGAGGCCCCGCTGCTGCATGAAGCGGCCGAGCGCAGTGCTGGCGGCGAGCCCGTAGGGGTGAACCGGACGACCGGCCAGGGTGCCCTCGACACCCAACTGCCCCCAACGCAGCTCCCCGCCGCCGCCCGCGAAAATCCGCTCCAGCTGAGCGAAATCCAGCCGTGGCAGGGGATTGGCGGCGGGAACGAAGATCGCGAGCGGGGCGGAGCGTGCACTGGGATCAAGGGAGTCGTGAGCGATCCGGAAAGCGATCGGGTTGGATCCGACTTCCCGGCGATATGCCGCAAGCTCATCGGGAGAGAACGTCGCTCCCATGGGGGCAAAGAGGCTGCGTCCCGCAGCGAGTGCGGCGGGAGCGGTCCGTGTTCCCTTCAGTGTCAGGAGGAAACGAGTGCCCGGATGGGTCCGCTCGAAGAGCGCGTCGAGAGACTCGAGCATCTCGCGCATATCGTTGTAGCCGACGATCGAGATTGCTCCATTTGCGGTGAGGTATGGGGCGGAGGCGGCGGATGATCCGATGGCCGCAGGCGGGGCGCCCGCGCCGCCGGCAGGCGCGGCTTGCCCGATGAGCAGCCGCGAATGTGCCGCTTGAGCGGGAGTGAGCGGCAGGAACTGGTCCGGCGTGCCGGCTACGGCGCGCTGGCCTCGAGGGCTCAACACGAGCTCGATGAACGCTTTGACGAGAGGCGCCAGCGGGCGCCCCGGCGGGCTGTTGAGAGCGAAATAGATCCGACGGCTGAGGGGATAGGAGCGCTCGGCGACTTGCTTCGCTCCGCCCGCAATGTACGGCTCACCAGGATGCTCAGCGAGGGCGATGGCTTTGGCACCGGGAAAGGGGTAGCCAAAACCGCTGTAGCCGATGCCGTCCGGATCATTCGCAACTGCGCGCACGATGGCTTCCAGGGCGCTGGTACCTGGCCGATCACGCTCGACGCGCAGATCCGTGCGAAACGTACCGCCCTGCAGCACGCGTATCTCCATGAAGTTGACGATTCCAGGCGGGTTGCCGCTGGGACGCAGCGGGGCCATTCCGTATACATGGACCGGGCGTGTCGCCCACATCCCTTGCAGGCCGACGCCACCCCACGTCTCGGTGGGCGGTCCGACGCCGCGGTGAGGTGCGCCCGAGAAGATCTCATCGAGCTGCACCAGGGTGAGGTGCCGCAGCGGGTTGGAGGAATTGACGTAGATGGCAATGGCTTGCGTGCCGCCGCGCGTAGCGAAGCTTCCATTGGCGATGTTGATGAGCAGCGGCGGATAGCCGAATGTCCGTCTGAAGGCGGCGACCTCCGCCGGAAAGGGCTCTCGCACGAAATCGACGAGGTCTACCCGTCCGTCGAGGAGCTCACGAAAGCCGCCGGCCGCGAGCGAGACGCGCGGGTCGACCTCGACCACGGCCTGCGGATGCAGCGCGTGAAACTCCCTCCCCCAGCGCTCCACCAGCGGCAGCATGGTGCTCCCGCCGGCACAGCGCACCACACCTGCGAGGCGCGGAGCTGGAGACGCAGCGCCCGCATTGCCGCCACCGGCCAGCCACAGCACCGCGCAACCGACGACGCCTGGAATACGGAGACATCGGGTCATTCTTCCCCCTGGTGCCTGGCGGCACGTAGCGCACGAGGCGAATGTGCCCGGGAATTCTGAAGCGAGTCTGAATGAAAGCTGAAAAACGAGCCGATCGCGCTACGCCGACCGCGTCCGCGATCTGCAGCGCCTGGGCTCGGCCGCCGCGGTTCGCCCCGAGTCCACGCCATGCCAGAATACGGTATGGCCCGATCACAGGATTCCCGCTACATCGAGGTGTGCCTCAAACGCGTCCGTCTGGAGCGCTCCGCGCGGCGGGTACTCGATGATGTGAGCTGGACCATTCGTCCGGGCGAGAGATGGGTCTTGGCCGGGGCAAACGGCGCGGGCAAGACCCAATTGCTGAAGCTCGTTGCCGGCTCGGTGTGGCCCACACCCACGGGCCACGAGGTGCGCCAGTACCGCTGGCGGGGCGAGCTGTGGCGCACCCCGCACGAGATACAGGACGAAATCGGCTATGTCGGCCTGGAGCGTCAGGACAAGTACGCCCGCTACGGCTGGAATCACACTGTCGAGGAAGTCGTAGCAACCGGTGTTCACCGCACCGATATCCCCCTCCATCCGGCGAGCGATGCGGACCGCAGGATCGTTGCGGCGATCCTGCGCCGGCTGCGGATAGAGCGGCTCGCCGGCCGCCGGTTCCTGACGCTCTCATACGGCGAGCGGCGACTCGCATTGCTCGCGCGCGTGCTCGCCTCGCGGCCGAAGATGCTGCTGCTCGATGAGCTGCTTAACGGATTGGATGAAGCCAACCACGAGCGGGCACGGCGTTGGTTGGAAGGTACCGCGCGCTCGAGGCTGCCATGGGTGTTGTCCACCCACAGTGTGGAGGACGTGCCCGCCAGCGCCACGCATGCCCTCGTGTTGGAGAGCGGGTGCATCGTGTACCGCGGCGCAATCCGGCGTGCACCGCTGACCCGTTGGCTGGACACTCCAGTGGAGAGGCGCACGGCCGCGCCTGCGCGAGCACGCGGGCGCGCCGCTTCGGAGCGCGCGCTGGTACGACTGCACAACGCCCATGTACATCTGGACGAGCACATCGCTCTGAAGAATCTGTCTCTGACCATCCATGCGGGCGACTGTTGGGTGGTGCATGGACACAACGGCTCCGGGAAGACCACTCTGCTGCGCACGCTGTACGGCGACCATGGGGTCGCGGCCGGCGGGCGCATCGAGCGCGCCGGGATCGAGCCCGGAGTGCCGCTGCAAATCTTCAAGGAGCGGGTCGGTCTCGTGGCGGCCCATCTGCAGGCCGATCACCCTCAGGAGCTCACCGCCAGCGCCGTCGTGCAGTCCGGCCGCCATGCGAGCATCGGCCTCAACGATGCGCCGAGCGCCGCCGACCGCGCGGCGGCTCGCCGTGCGCTGCGCGAGTTTGGTCTGAGTGCGCTCGCCGCCCGCGCTATCAATGAGCTGTCTTACGGCCAATTGCGCCGGGTTCTGTTCGCGCGGGCATGGGTGCGCGAGCCCGTACTGTTGCTGCTCGATGAGCCCTTTTCGGGCGTCGACGAGCCTACACGGCGCGACCTATCGGAGCGGATCGAGGCGAAGGTGGCCGGCGGCGCGGCCGTCGTCATGACGACCCACCGGCGCTCGGAATGGCCGCGGTGCGTGAGCCACGAGCTGGAGCTCGCGGCCGGACAGATACGCTACGCGGGTCCGGTCAGAGAGCGATCTCGGTCTCGAAGACCGAGACCGCCTGGCCGACGATCCACACGCCGGCGACGTTTCCCTCATTGAGATCCAGCTCCACTTCCACCCGTCCCGGGCGGTGGACGTATTGGCCCTGGACGCCCCGGAAGGAGGCGCGCCGCCGGTCATGGGTCAGAAGCCCGTGGTGCGCGAGATACACGCCGAGGAGTCCATGGGCGTTGCCGCTCACCGGGTCCTCGCCGATGCCGAGCGCCGGGCAGAACATGCGCGATTCCGTGAGGTGGTCCTCGTTGCCGGGCGTCAGCGCGAATACGAAGTAGCCGGCCGCGCCGATCTGCGCCGACAGCGTCGTCAGGCGAGTCATGTCGGGCTTCAGGTGTCTCAGCGGCTCCGTGCCGCGCACGCCGATGAGCAGTCGGGTGCTGCTCGAGCCGGCGATGCGCAGAGGGCAGCGGGTGTCGAGATCGTCGGTCGCGAGCGCCAGCGCATCCAGCACGGCGAGGCGCTCGCGGTCATTGAGCTCCCGCCCGAGGGGCGGTGAGCTCTGGCGCACCGCGATCTTGCGCTCCTCGCCGCTGCCGCGGATCTCGATGTCGACGATGCCGGCCTTGGACTTCTGGCGCAGCTGCCGGGGAGCGTTCTGCCTGCGGGAGAGCACATAATGCGCGGCGACCGTTGCGTGGCCGACGAAACCGGCCTCGGTGCGCGGTGTGAAGAACCGGGCCCGCAGGTCGTGGCCGTCGCCGTCCGCCGCCAGGATGAAAGCCGTGTCGGCGTTGTTGAGCTCCCGCGCGATGGCAAGCATCTGCGCGTCCGTCAATCCGTCGGCGTTGAGCACGACACCGGCGGGATTCCCCGTGAAGCGCTCCGCGGTGAAGGCATCCACCTGATGCACTTGGACTTTATGAGTCATCGCGGGTGGCATTCTAGCCCATGAATTACAATATCTTCATGGAGATCGGCGTCGAGATCAGCCTCTACCCGCTGGCGGAACACTTTGCTCCGCAAATCCACGATTTCATCGCCCGGCTGCGCGCGGCAGGGGACCTCAAAGTGGTGAGCGGGAGCCTCAGCACCCAGGTCTTCGGGGAATATGAGCGCCTCTTCGAGGTCCTTCGCCGGGAGCTGCGCGCCACCTTCGAGAGTCGGGCGGAGCAGGGGGGGAAGGCAGCGTTCGTCCTCAAGGTGCTGGGCCCTCTGTAGGCGCTGGCGCGAGCCGTGGCGAATCGGCACACTAGAAGGCTTGGTCTGTTCCAAAGAGGTAGATGAATGGCAGTTTTGCGCGTGATCGACCGCGACGGTCGGGAGCACGAGGTCGAGGCGAAGACGGGCCTCAAGGTCATGGAGACCCTGCGCGAGCTCGACTACGGAGTCGCGGCGATCTGCGGCGGCATGTGCTCGTGTGCCACCTGCCACGTCTATGTCGATCCCGAATGGCAGGAGCGGTTGCCCGCGCCCATGTCCGACGAGCGGGAGCTGCTCTCGGAGCTGGCGCATACTCAGGACAATTCGCGCCTGTCCTGTCAGGTCGAGTTCACCGCAGAGCTCGCCGGGCTGCGGGTCACCATCGCTCCGGACGAGTAGCGGGAGCCTTCCCATTCGCGTCATCTGGCTGATAATCGGCTGCGCCATCATTGCCACGATCGTGGTGGCCCGCCTCTATTTCACCCTGCGCAAAATACGTCCGGGGCATCAGGAGAGCTGGGACGAGAAGATGGTGGAGCAGCTTCGCTCCCAGGGCTATGCCCCCTTCAACGAGTATCCGGTGGATTTTTTTCTGGCGCTGCCCGATGAGACAGCCTGCAATGCGGTGCGCGCACGCCTGGAGCCCGACGGCTTCACGGTGGATTCCAAGCCGATCGAGGACGAGGTCACCCTTCCGCTGAGCTTGCACGCGACCAAGTCGATGCGCCTGATCCTGCTGGACATGGTGGAGCTCAGCAAGCGCATGGCGGCGATTGCCGCCGAGTTCCACGGCCGCTATGACGGGTGGGCCATGACGGGCGGCCCGCCGCGCAAAGTCCGCTACTTGCGCTCGGTCTGACGCCGGACGGCTTCGGCGGCCGCCGCGACGGCTGCTGGATCGCCTAGATAGCGGCTCTGAAGCGGCTTCAGCTGCGGGTCGAGCTCGTAAAGCAGGGGTACGCCCGTGGGGATGTTGAGCTCCACGATGTCGCTCTCGGACACATCATCCAGCATCTTCACCATGGCCCGCAGGCTGTTGCCATGCGCGGCCACCAGGACGTTGCGCCCGCGGCGCAGCTCCGGGGCGATGCGGCCGTGCCAGAAGGGCAGCACGCGCGCCAGGGTGTCCTTGAGCGACTCCGCGGCCGGAAGCTCCGCGGGCGGCACGCCGGCATAGCGCGGATCGAAGCGCGGATGGCGCTCGTCATCGGCGGGGAGCGGCGGCGGCGGGATGTCGTAGCTGCGACGCCAGATCTTCACCTGTGCCTCGCCGTGCCGCTCGACCGTCTGCGCCTTGTCGAGGCCCTGAAGCGCGCCGTAGTGGCGCTCGTTGAGCCGCCAGGAGCGCTCGACCGGGATCCACATGCGGTCCATCTCATCGAGCATGATCCAGAGGGTGCGGATCGCCCGCTTCAACACGGAGGTGAAAGCCACATCGACCACGAGCTTCTCCTCGAGAAGCTGCTTTCCGGCCCGGGCGGCTTCCTCGCGCCCCTGATCGGCGAGGTCCACATCGGTCCAGCCCGTGAAGAGGTTCGCGAGGTTCCAAACGCTCTGGCCGTGTCGGACCAATATCAGCTTTCCGGTGGTGCTCATGCTTGGATCCCCTATCTATTCCGCGAGCTTGCGCAAAGACTCGACGCCGACAGTCAACGTGGCGAAATCGGCGGCGCCCGCCGCACGCATGTCGGCCAGGGTGCGCTGCCAGTGCGCGAGCTCCTTGCCTGCCGAAGCCTCCCATGCCGTCACGCGCTCCTCGGCGGCGCTGCTGCCGCCGTGGCTCAACACCCGCTCGGCGAGCCGGCGGTGCAGCCTCAGGGCCGCATCGCGCAGGCCCGTGCGCGCGGTCGCCTGCCAGGGCCCATCGACCGGCAACCGGTCGATCTGCTGACGCAGCCAGTCGAGACCGGTGCGGGCTCCAGCCTCGAAGTACAGGCGTGCGGCCTCCGTCACGCCGATGCGTTGCGAGGCGGCGAGCTCCACGATGTCGAGTGAGCCGTTGTGCGCCTCGAGGCTGGCGACGCGCGCGGCGAGATCCGGCGGCAGGCCTGCCGCGAGGTGCTGCGCGCGTACCTGCTCGAACTGCTCGCGCCAGGAGCCGCAGAGCACCTGGCCGATGCGCAACTGCAGCTCGCGCACGCCGGCCTGGAACTCCGCCACCGCGGTGTCCACCTTTAGCGCGCGCCTGCGGGCGAGCAGCCAGTAGGTGGCGTGGCGCAGCAGCCGGCTGGTCTCGAATGCGGCGGCGTACTGCACCTTGGCCGGCACCCGGTTGTCGAGCTCCTCGATCCGGGCCCAGACGGTGCGGATCTCGAAGATTTCGCGCGCCGCGGTGTAGGCGCGGGCGATCTGCGCGGGCTCCGCGCCGGTGTCCTCCTGTGCACGCGGCACGAAGGTCGGGCCCATCCGGTTGATCAGGCTGTTGGTGGTGGCGGTGGCGATGATCTCCCGCCGCAACCGATGGCGCGAGATGGCGCGCGCGAAGCGCCGGCGCACCGGAGCGGGGAAGTACCGCTCGAGCTCGGCGGAGAGGTAAGGGTCCTCCGGCACGTCGGAGGCGAGCAGATGGTTATTGAGCCAGATCTTGCTGTAGGCGAGCAGAATCGCGAGCTCCGGGCGGGTGATGCCGGCGCCAGCCTTGCGCCGTTCCGCCAGCTCATCGTCGGTGGGCAGGAACTCGAGCGAGCGGTTGAGCTCGCCGGAGCGCTCGAGCGACCGGATCAGATGCTGGAACTCCGACAGGCGCGCGCGCGCCTGCAGCTCGAGCGTGCTGATGGCCTGGCTCTGCAGATAGTTGTTGCGCAGCACTAGCGAGCAGACCTCGCCCGACATGCTGGTGAGCAGCTTGTTGCGCTCGCCGACGGTGAGGCCGCCCGCCTGCACGATGGGGTTGAGGAGGATCTTGAGATTGACCTCGACGTCGGAGGTGTTGACGCCAGCGGAGTTGTCGATGAAATCCGTGTTGAGGCGCCCGCCCGCGAGGGCGTACTCGATCCGCCCGCGCTGCGTGAAGCCGAGATTGCCGCCCTCGCCGACGACCTTGGCCCTGAGCTCCCGGCCGTTGATGCGCAGGCCGTCGTTGGCGCGATCGCCGGCCTCGGCGTTGGATTCACGGCTCGCCTTCACGTAGGTGCCGATGCCGCCGTTCCACAGCAGGTCCACCGGCATGCGCAGGATGGCCCGCATGATTTCGACGGGAGTGTGGGCGGCGGTCTCCAGGCCGAGCAGCGCACGCGCCTCGGGCGAGAGCGCGATCGACTTGGCCGTGCGGGGAAAGACGCCGCCGCCCCTGGAGATGCGCGAGCGGTCGTAATCGTCCCAGCTCGATCGCGGCAGATCGAACAGGCGCTGCCGCTCCGCGAAGCTCACCGCCGGATCGGGATTGGGATCCAGGAAAATGTGACGGTGATCGAAGGCCGCCTGCAGGCGGATCTGCCGCGAAAGCAGCATGCCGTTGCCGAAGACATCGCCCGACATGTCGCCGATGCCGGCGGCGGTGAAGGGAGTCTTCTGAATGTCGATGCCGAGCTCGCGGAAATGGCGCTTGACGCATTCCCAGCCGCCGCGGGCGGTGATGCCGAGCCGCTTGTGGTCGTAGCCTGCGGAGCCGCCCGAGGCGAATGCATCGCCCAGCCAGAAGCCGTACTCGGCGGCAACCGAGTTGGCGATGTCGGAGAAGCTTGCCGTGCCCTTGTCGGCGGCGACCACGAGATACGCGTCGTCGCCGTCGCGACGCACCACCCGGGGAGGCGGCGCGACGCGGCTGCCGGCGATGTTGTCGGTCAAATCCAGAAGCCCGCGGATGAAGGTGCGGTAGCAGGCGATCACCTCCGCCTGCACTTCCTCGCGGCTGCCTGCGGGCAGCCGCTTGGGTACGAACCCGCCCTTGGCGCCGACCGGCACGATGAGCGTGTTCTTCACGTTCTGCGCCTTCATCAGGCCCAGGACCTCCGTGCGGAAGTCCTCGCGGCGGTCGGACCAGCGGATGCCGCCGCGCGCCACGTACCCCATGCGCAGGTGCACGCCCTCGACCCGCGGGCTGTAGACGAAGATCTCGAACTTCGGGCGCGGCAGCGGCAGATCCGGTATGGCGCCGGGATCGAGCTTCAGCGAGAGGTAAGGGAGCGGCTCCCCGTCGGCGCCGCGGCGATAGAAGTTGGTCCTCAGCGTCGCCTGAATCAGGCCGAGATACGCTCGCAGGATCCGATCCTCATCGAGACTCGCGACCGAGTCGAGGCTGGCGCGGATCTGAGCGGCGATCTGCTCCGCCGGGTTGCCACGGCCATCGGGCCGCTCCCTGGCTTTGCGCCGGCTGGGCGCGGACTGCGCATCAGGGTCGAGGTGCGCCTCGAACAGGCGCACCAGGCCGGCCGCGATCGCGGGATTGGCCGCCAGGGCGCGCTCCATGTAGGCCTGGCTGAACGGCACGCCGGTCTGCAGCAGATAGCGGCAGTAGGCTCGCAGCACCGTGATCTCGCGCGCCGCGAGATCGGCCCCGAGCAGCAGGCGATTGAATCCGTCGTTCTCGGTATCGCCGTTCCAGGTCAGCGTGAGCGCTTCCTTGAAGCGCCCGTCGATGCGGCCGATGTCGATGGCGAGGCCATCGCGGTGCTCGAGCTCGAAATCCTGGATCCAGGCGGCGCCGCCTTCGGGCCAGGCGAGCTCGTACGGCCGCTCGGCGATCACGCGCAGGCCGAAATTCTCGAGGATGGGCAGAAGATCGGAGATCGGCACCGGATCGCCGAGGCGCACGATCTTCAGATGCATCCGCGCGGGCTTCTGCTGCTGCGGGCGGTGCAGGCTCAGGCGCCGCGCGCCGGGAGCGGCGCGCAACAGCTCGAGGTCGGCGATATCGGCCAGCGCATCGGCCGGCGTGACATCCTCCTCGTAGGCAAGGGGGAAGACGCGCCGATAACGTGTTGCGAGCGCGATGCCCACAGCCTCCCCCTCGCGGGTCACCAACACCTCCCGCAGGCGATCCGTCCAGGTCAGCGCCGCCTCCGCGATGCGATGCTCGATTGCCGCGATGTCCACGGTGCGCGGCCCTGGCGGTTGCGTGCGTACCACCACGTGCACCCGCGCGTGGCTCGAGCCGGAGATCTGCACCTGACTCTCCACCGAATGGCCGGAGAATCCCTCGAGCACGATCTGCTCGATGCGCTGGCGCACCTCCGTGTTGTACCGGTCGCGGGGCACGTACACCAGGCAGGAGTAGAAGCGGTGATAGGGATCGCGCCGCGCCAGCAGGCGCACGGTGCGACGCTCGTAGAGGTTCACCACGCCGCGGGCGATCCGGATGAGGTCCTCCACACTCGCCTGGAAGAGCTCATCGCGCGGGTAGGTTTCCAACACGTTGAGGACGGCTTTGCCGTCGTGGCCGTGCGGGTCGAGGCCGAAGTAGTGGATGACCTGATCGACCTTGCGCCGCAGCACGGGGATATCGCGCGGACTGCGGTGATAGGCGGTGGAGGTCCAAAGACCGAGGAAGCGGTGCTCGCCGATGACCCTGCCGCGGGCATCGAAGATCTTCACGCCCGCGTAATCGAGGTACTCCGCCCTGTGCACCGTCGAGACGGAGTTGGCCTTGGTGAGGACGAGCAACTCCCTGTCGCGGGCACGGGCGCGGATGTCGCCTGTCAGGACGGTGGCCGCGGCCCTGCCGCCCGCTGCGCGCGTGCGCAGGATGCCGAGGCCGCTGCGAGTGTCGGGAATCAGGCGATCCTCGCGTTCACCGCGCTCGAGGCGATATTGCCGGTATCCCAGGAAGACGAAATGACGTTCCTCCATCCATTCGAGCAGTTGGCGGGCCTCCGCGATTTCCTCGGAGGGTAGCGGCGGCGGATCACGCTGCAGGTCCGCGACCAGCGAGCGCACGCGCTCGCGCATGGCGGGCCAGTCCTCGACCGCCAGGCCGACATCCGCCAGTGTGGATTCGATGGTGTGGCTCAGCCGCTCGATTGCCTCAGGATCGGTCTGGCGGTCGATCTCGTACAGCTCCCAGGATTCCGCCTGGTCGGGCTCTCCGCCGTTGGTGCCGAGGCCAGCGAGGCGCCCGCGGGCGTCACGGCGGACCTCGAGCACGGGATGGACGATGAGATGCACGGCAACCCCGGCGCGGGCGAAGGCGATGCCGACGGAATCGACCAGAAACGGCCGGTCGTCCGTGACGATCTGAACCAGTGTATGCGGCGACTGGAAGCCGTCGCGCTCCGGATCGGGATTGAAGATCCGCACCAGGGGCTGTCCCGGCGAGCGGCGCCAGCCGAGCTCCAGATGGGAGCGGGCCGCATTGGCGAGCGTCGCGGGCGCCCGCTCCGCCAGGTCTTCCTCGCCCACACCGCGGAAGTACGCCCTGAGGAATGGCTGCTGGATCTGACGGTAAAGAGCAGTATCCCCGGCGTTACGCGTGCCCGGCCGGGGGGCGATGCGGGCGCGGGCGATGCGCTCTATCAGCGCGAGGCGGGCGGGGGGAATGCTGCGCAGCAGACGACTGTCGTCCGACGAGGGATCTGGTGCATGCATGATGGGGCGCGATTATATAGGTCCGGGCGGCCCAAGGGCGCTATAATAGTTGCACGCGCAACCACATGGGCGGAGATGCACATGAGCCAGTCCCGCGATAACCCAATGGGCACCGACGGCTTCGAATTCGTCGAGTACACCGCGCCCGACCCGCAGCTGCTGCGCACGCTCTTCGAGCGTATGGGCTTTCCGGTGAAGGCCCGGCATCGCTCCAAGAACGTGACGCTGCACGGCCAGGGCTCCATCAACTTCATCATCAATGCGGAGGTGGAGTCGTTCGCGCAACGATTCGCGCGCCAGCACGGCCCCTCCGCCTGTGCGATGGCCTTTCGCGTGCGGGATGCGGCCTATGCGTATCGGCGCGCGCTCGAGCTCGGCGCCAGGCCCGGGCCACAGAGCGCCGGCCCGATGGAGCTCAACATTCCCTGCATCGAGGGCATCGGCGGCTCGCTCATCTATCTGGTCGACCGCTACGGCGACCGCTCCATCTATGACGTTGATTTCCGTGCTGTCTCGCAGCCCACCGCGCAGGACGCGGGTCTCACGTGCATCGATCACCTTACGCACAACGTGCAGCGCGGCCACATGGACGTGTGGAAGGGCTTCTACGAGAAGCTGTTCAACTTCCGCGAGATCCGCTATTTCGACATCGAAGGCAAGCAGACGGGCCTGTTCTCCCGCGCCATGACCAGTCCGTGCGGCAAGATCCGCATCCCCATCAACGAGTCGCAGGACGACAAGAGCCAGATCGAGGAGTATCTGCGGGAATACCACGGTGAGGGCATCCAGCACATCGCGCTCGGCACCGACGATATCTATCGGACGGTAGACGTGCTGCGCGGCCGCGGCCTCGCCTTCCAGGACACGCCCGATACTTACTATGAAGGCGTCGAAGCGCGCGTCACGGGCCATCGTGAGCCGCTGGAGGAGCTGCGCCGCCGCCGCATCCTGATAGACGGCAACCCCTCGCGCGGCGAGGGCCTGCTGCTGCAGATCTTCACCCAAAACGTGATCGGTCCCATCTTCTTCGAGATCATCCAGCGCAAAGGCAACGAAGGCTTCGGCGAGGGCAATTTCCGCGCACTTTTCGAATCGATCGAGCAGGACCAGATCCGCCGCGGCGTGATTTGAAGGCCTGAATTACACTTGGGAGATGGAGGCTCCCGCCCGCGGGCCGCGACCCGCTCTGCCGCTGCGCATCGAGTACGACCCGGCGCTGCCGATCACGGCGCATCGGGAGGAGATCCTCTCTGCGCTCGCTCGCCACGCGGTGCTCATAATCTGCGGCGCCACAGGTTCCGGCAAATCGACACAGTTGCCGAAGCTCTGCCTGGAGGCCGGGCGCGGCATATCGGGTCTGATCGGACACACGCAGCCGCGGCGCATAGCGGCGCGCGCTCTGGCCACGAGGCTCGCGGAGGAGCTTGGAACGACGGTCGGCGGGGCCGTCGGCTATCAAGTGCGATTCAGCGATCACACGGGGCCTCACGGCCGCGTGAAGCTGATGACCGACGGTATTCTGCTGCAGGAGCTCGAGAGCGACCCGCAGCTGCGGTGCTATGACACGCTGATCATCGATGAGGCCCACGAGCGAACCCTCAACATCGACCTGCTGCTCGGCGTGCTGAAGCGGCTCCTGCCGCAGCGTCAGGATCTGAGGTTGATCGTGACGTCCGCAACCATCGATCCGGGCAGATTTGCGGAATTCTTCGGCGGCGCACCCGTCATCGAGGTCTCCGGCCGCAGCTATCCGGTCGAGGTCCGTTACCGCCCGCTGACGGCCGAGGACGAGGACGCCGCGGAGCTGTCATTGCCGGAGGGCATCGTCGAAGCTGTGCGTGAGCTGGATGTACACGCGGGCGGCGGCGCAGACACGCTGGTGTTTCTGCCTGGCGAGAAGCACATCCGCGAGGCGGCCGACGCATTGACGAAAGCCCGGCTCGCCGGCACCGAGACATTGCCGCTTTACGCACGCCTCTCCGCCGCTGACCAGGCGAGAATCTTCCAGCAACACTCGCAGCGGCGGGTGATACTTGCAACCAACGTCGCCGAGACGTCGCTCACCGTGCCGGGCATCCGCCACGTGGTGGACTCCGGACTGGCGCGAATCAGCCGCTATAGCGCCCGCGGCAAGGTGCAGCGCCTGCACGTGGAGCGGATCTCGCGGGCGAGCGCCGAGCAGCGCAAGGGGCGCTGTGGCCGTGAAGCCGAGGGCGTCTGCATCCGCCTCTATTCCGAGGAGGATTGCGCGGCCCGCGACGCGTTCACGCCGCCGGAGATCCTGCGCACCAACCTGGCGAGCGTGATCCTGCGGATGGCGACGCTCGGTCTCGGCGATCCCGAGAGCTTCCCCTTTCTCGATCCCCCCGATACGCGGCTCATCAACGACGGCGTGCGCCTGCTCGAGGAGCTGCAGGCCATGAGCGAGCGGCGCGTGACGCACCTCGGCCGGCAGATCGCCGCGTTGCCTGTCGATCCCCGGCTCGGCCGCATGCTGCTCGCCGCATCGCGCCAGCGATGTCTCATGGAGATGCTGGTGATCGCGGCGTTCCTCGAGACCCAGGACCCGCGCGAGCGTCCGGCCGACCTGCAACAGCAGGCCGATGAGAAGCACGCTGCGTTTGCGGATGGCCGCTCCGACTTCATCACGGTGCTCAATCTCTGGCGTGCCTTCGGCGAGCAGGCCGCCGCGCTCTCCGGCAATCAACTGCGCAGATGGTGTCGCGAGCACTTCCTGTCCTTCCTGCGCATGCGCGAGTGGCAGGACCTGCATCACCAGCTGACCCGCAGCGTCCGCGAGCTCGACCTGAGGCGCAATCACACGCCCGCAAGCTACGCCGACCTGCACCAGGCGATCCTCACCGGGTTCCTTGGCTCCGTGGGAACGCTCAATCAGAAGCGCGAATACGACGGCCCGCGTGGCATGCGCTTCGTGATCGCCCCGGGCACGCCCCTCGCCGCCAGGCCGCCCAAGTGGCTCGTGGCCGGTAGTCTCATCGAGACCACGCGGCTCTACGCGCGTATGGTGGCCTCGATCAATCCCGCCTGGGTGGAGCGGGCGGCCGCGCATCTCGTCAAGCGCAGCTATGGCGAGCCTCACTGGGTCGGAAGTCGCGGATTCGTTGCGGCGCACGAGTCGGTGTCCCTCTACGGGCTTGCTCTCGCCACGCGGCGGCGTGTCAACTACGGTCCGGTTGCTCCCAGGGAGGCGCGGGAGATCTTCATCCGCGAGGCGCTGATCGCCCGCGCAGGCGGATCCACGCCACCCGCGGCTCGCGGCGGGTTTCTCGAGGCCAACCGCAGGCTGGGCGGGGAGGTCGAGCGGCTGGAGGCCAAGATCCGCCGGCGGGACATTCTCGCCGGCGAGGAGAGGGAGCTCGAATTCTATGCAGCGCGCATTCCCGACAGAGTCAGCTCGGTGGCTGATTTCGAGCAATGGCGCGCGCAGGCTGAGCGCCGTGATGCGCGAGTGTTGTACATGTCGCGGGCAGACCTGATGTTGCGCGAGGCCGTCGAGGTCGACGAGGCTCGCTTTCCCGATTTGCTCGAGGTCGGCGGCAACATGCTGCCGCTGCGCTATCGGTTCGAGCCGGCGGAGCCGGATGACGGCGTGACGCTGGTCGTCCCCGATCTTCTGCTGGATTCGCTGTCGGCCGATCGGCTGGCGTGGCTGATTCCGGGCTGGCGGCTCGACAAAATCATCGCCGTGCTGCGCGAGCTGCCGAAGGCGCAGCGCAAGCTTCTCGTACCGGTACCGGAACACGCCCGGCGGGCTCTCGAGGAGCTGACATTGGGGGCGGGCAACCTTCCAGGGTTCTACGCTGGCCTCGCCGCCTGGGTCTCGGACCGCATCGGCGCAACGGTGGCGCCGGTGGACCTCGCTGCTTTGCCGCTGCCGGCGTGGCTGCGCATGAACATCCGTGTCGTCGACGCGCAGGATCGGATCATGGCCGAGGGCCGCGATCTCGCCGCCCTCAAGCGCAACGTGCTGGGAACGGCGGCGAGCGCTCGCAAGCCGGCGGCGGGGAGCGCGACGCCGCATCGGCAGTGGGACTTTGGCGAGCTGCCCGTCAGCCGCCGGATCGAGCGCAATGGATTGCTGCTGACAGTGTATCCGGCGATCGAGGACCGGGGCAGCTCAGTTGCGCTGGTGGAGGCGCGTGGTCAAGGCGGTGCCGAGGAGCTGTCGCGACGCGGCGTCGCGCGCCTGGCGCTGCTCGCGTTGCCTCAACAGGCGCGCTACTGGCACGAGCGGGTGGCGGTAGACCGGGAGCTCGTGCTGCAGAGCCGCGGGCTCGAGCTCGCCCAGCCGCTGGCCGATGCCATCGGCGAGCGCATCTTCCTCGATTGCTTCGCGGCGGCGGACGCTCCCCTGCCGCGCAGCCGTGAGGCATTCAACCAACGGTTGGACGAATGCCGACGCCGGCTCGAGGAGAGCGGCATCCGTCTGGTAGAGACCGTCAGGAGCGTGCTCCGGGAATGGCGATCCGCTCGCACCGCCGCCGATGCAGCCCGGCATCCGGCTATCGCCAGCGCGTTGGCCGACGTCAAAGCCCAGATCGCAATGCTGTTGCCACCCGATTTCATCGAGTCGACGCCGCATCCGTGGCTGGATCACCTGCCGCGCTATCTCAAGGCAATCGCGCGGCGGCTCGGACGGCTGCCGGCGGAAGCCCGGCGCGATGAGGAGCTGGCATCGCGCGTGCGCCCGTTTGTCTCCGCCTTGCGAAGCCTGCAACCGAGTCCGGACGGACTACGGAGCGAGGTGGCGCAGCTGCGCTGGATGATCGAAGAGTACCGTGTTTCGCTCTTCGCGCAGGATCTGCGGACCGCATTGCGAGTTTCCGAGCAACGCCTCACCGAGCAGGTGGGGCGGGCGCGCGCGCAGGCTGCCGAGTGCTCTGCTCTCAAATGAGAGCACGCAGCCTCAGCTGCACGTCGCGGTGACTTCGGCCGCGCTGGATCTTCAGCTTCACGACGGTGCCAGGCGGATCATCGCGCAACCGCAAACGAATCTCATCGAGCGGAATGGCGCCGGCGGGCTTGCCATCAATGGCGAGTATGAGGTCGCCGGCCTCCAGTCCGGCGTCCGCGGCGGGTCCGGGCTTGCTGATGTCGACGATCCGGAAACCGCGGGTAGCCTCGTTGATCCACATGCCGGAGCGATCGAAGGTGCCGTGAGCGCCGCCGGGATTTCCCACCGGCCTGAGATAAAGCGTCATGCGCTCATAGTCGAGTGTCATGATGAATCGCTCGAATATGTCGTTGCCGATGTTGTTGGGGAACGAGTCCGACGCCCCGCTGCCGCCCTCGTCGGTCGAGACCTCGGCCAGTGGCGAGGAGATGCCCACACTTCCCAGCCGCAAGGTGCTGCCGCGAAACACGAAGCCGCGGGAGAGGCCGCCGACGCCCCAGCTGACGGCGGCCAGGACGCCCTTCGTTCCCGGTGGCGGGAGGGCATGCGCCATTGCGAACGGGCGTGTGATGCTGAGTCCCCAGCGCGAGCCCGTGTCGATGCCGAAGTACCCGGCAATGCCGCCGTAGGTGCCGCGCACTTCGGGAAGCTGGTGGAAGAGCACGAACGGCACGGGGGTGCCGGCCCCTTTGGGATCGAAGTATCGCCTGTCGGTGAACGTAACCGTGTGATTTGCGTAATCGAAGCGGGTGACGAAGCGGGCGAAAAACTCGTAACCCACCATGCCCTGCTCTTTGACGCCTTCCGCAGCCGGATTCACGAAATCGAGGACGGTGACGGGCTGGTCCAGGATCTCGGCGCCGCCGATGCGGATCGAACGCACCGTCGCCAGTCCGCTTTCCGCGAATCCGCTCCCGGTACCGGTCATGGTCTGGCTGCCTCTCGGCCTCAGCCCGAGCGCTCTGGCCGTATCCGGCGTCAGAATGCTGTGCCCGCCGGAGTCGAGCACGAACAGCATCGGTTTTGAGCCGTTAACCGACGCCTCGGCGTAAATGTGATTGTTGATGAGCCGGAACGGCACCGTGGCTTGGTGAGCGCCGCCGAGAATGCGCGCATCGGAAAGCTTCACCTTGGGCATCATGAAAGCGGCGGCGGGGAGTGTGCCAAGGAGCTTCGCGGCGGTCAGTGTCTTGGTCTGGAGATTGCCGCTGCCATCGTCGATCACCTGCTCGCGGGCAATCGATACGCCGTCGAACGCCGCGTAATCCAGATATTCGGTGGTGGTCGTCTGCAGGCCGGTTTCCTCGACCGTGCGGGCGAGAAGGTGAGTGTTCGCATCGAACCAGGCGGTGACCGGCGCCCCGCCGGGTGGAGTGACGAGGAGCACGTCATAAGCTACGCCGTTGCTCCTCCGGCGACCCTCATCCACAACCCTGGCGCCGCCGTGGTCGGTGCGCCACCAAAGGTTTCGATCGATGTAGGACTCCGTCACCGCGAGGCGCACGACGTCGCCGCCGGCCTGCGGGGTGACCGTTCCGGAAGGCTCCCTTTCCCATGCTCGAACCCCGTCATATCCCGAGGCGCCATTTTGTCCGCCGATATCGTAACTGTCTACGAAGGCGCCGCGGGTGAGGTCTTCGAGCGACGACGTCGTGCCCGTCAAGCCCTGGCCGGAATACGCGTACTCGAGGCGCAGGGCCGCCTTGGCATCCCGGGTCCTGCCCGCGGCGGTGGTATTCGCCGCTTCGAAAGTACCGGCGGGCGCGCCGTAGGCTTGCATGGCAAAGGCGATGAGCAGGATGACGGACGACTTGCGCATATGAGATCCCGTCTAGCCGCGATGCTCGCGCGCGAGATATTGCTCGCTCTGCATCTCCGCAAGCCGGCTTGCCGTGCGCTGGAACTCCAGCTTCAGCCGCTCGCCGCGGTAGAGCTGGGCGGGCGGCGCTGCGGCGGAGATGACGAGCTTCACGCAGCGGTCGTAGAGCTCATCCACGAGGGCGATGAAGCGGCGCGCCTCGTTCTCGCGCAACGTGTCCATCACGGGCACGGCGCAGACGACGACGGACTGGTAGTTGCGCGCGATCTCGATGTAGTCGTCCTGGCTGCGGGGCCCGCCGCAGAGGGCGTCGAAGTCGAACCACACGGCCCCCTCGCTCTGGCGCACCACGGGGATCGGGCGGCCCTCGATCTCCACCGTGCCGTCGGATGCGTCGGCGTGGTCCGACAGCTCGGCGAAAAGCGCGCGCAGCCGGTCGGCCGTGTTGGCATCCCCGGCCGGCAGATACGTGCCGGCCTGGGTGAGCTGCCGCAAACGGTAGTCGCGATCACCTCCGGCCGTGACGACTTCCACGTGCTGCTCGATCAGCTCGATGGCCGGCAGGAAGCGCGCGCGCTGCAGGCCGTCGCGGTAGAGGTCGCCGGGAGCCACGTTGGAAGTGGCCACCAGTGTCACGCCGCGGCGGAAGAGGCCGCCAAAGAGGCCCGCCAGGATCATGGCGTCGGCGATGTCGGTCACGAAGAGCTCATCGAAGCACAGCACCCGTACCTCCTGCGCCAGGTGCTCGGCGACCGTCTCGAGCGGTGCCTCCACGCCCTGCAGACTCTTCAGCTCCGCATGGACGTCGTGCATGAAGCGGTGGAAATGCCGACGGCGGCGCTCCGGAAAGGGCAGGCTCTGGAAGAAGAGGTCCATCAGCCAGGTCTTGCCGCGGCCCACCGGTCCCCACAGGTAGATGCCCCGTTCCGCCGCCGGCGCGCTGCGCGGGGCGATAGCGCGCAACAGCCGAGAGCCAATCGAGCCGCGCATGTCATGAGCCGCGATCAGCCGGGCGCGCAGCGCCTCCAGCCGGCTGACGATGGCGAGCTGCGCCGGGTCGTCGGCACGGAAGCCGCGCTCGGCAACCTGACGCTCGTAGATCTCGCGCAGCGTCCTCGCGCCAGGATCATTCATCCGCTCAATCCGTGGCGAGATCCGGCAGGTTGCGAAAGTGCTCCAGCGCTTCGGGGTTGGCGAGGGCGTCGACGTTCTTGACCGGCCGGCCATGGATGACGTTGCGGACCGCGAGCTCCGTGAGCTTGCCGGAGAGAGTGCGCGGAATGTCGGGCACCGCCACGATTTTCGCGGGGACGTGCCGCGGCGTCGTATGCGTGCGGATGACCTCTCGGATCCGCTTTCTCAGCGTGTCGTCGAGCCTGGCCCCGGTCTGCAGCCGAACGAAGAGCACGACCCGCACGTCATCCCGCCAGTCCTGACCGACTGCGATCGCCTCGACGACTTCCGTCAGGCTCTCGACGGCGGAGTAGATCTCCGCAGTCCCGATACGCACTCCGCCCGG
>DASVWT010000259.1:0-3379 GCA_036393055.1 Steroidobacteraceae bacterium | reverse complement strand
GCGCGACAACTTCGGCAACCCCTACGGCGGCAACTTCCGCATCACCAGTCAGAACGAGCTCATCCTGCCCATGCCGGAGAAGTGGCGGCAGAATGCGCGGGTGAGCCTCTTCTTCGACGTCGGCAACGTCTTCTATACCGGGAACAAGATCCAGTTCTACGGCCCGGACGGGGTGACCCCGGATACCTACCACTTCAACGGGTGGGGCAGCCTCAAGCGCTCGACCGGCATCGCGGTCGAGTGGCTGGCGCCCCTCGGACTCTTCCGGTTCAGTTTCGGCGTGCCGCTGAATTCGAGGCACTCCGACAAGTACGGGCGCTACTGGGGGGATGAGACCGAGGGCTTCCAGTTCTCAATAGGCCAGGCGTTCTGACCAGCGTCCCTGCTATCATTATTGGCTTGACCGCCAAGAAATGGCGGCTACATCACAAACAGAGGTGGGTTTCAGTGAAGCGCTTGATCGGGTTGTGCTCCAGGGTTCTCAGGGTCGCCCCCGGCGGTCTTGGCCTCATTCTGGCCTTCGCGCTGGCCGGGACGGGCGCGGCGCAGGCGCAGGCGGCCGGGCTCAGGATCGCGGTAGTGAACTACGGCCAGCTGCTGCAGGAATCGCCGCAGGCGCAGTCCGCCGTCGCTTCCCTGCGAGCGGAATTCGCGCCCAAGCAGCGCAGCCTGCAGACCGAGGCCGCCCAGCTCAAAGCCAAGGAGGACACGCTGAAGAAGAACGAGGCCACCATGACGCAGGACCAGCGCGACCAGGCGGAGCTGCAATTGCGCGAGAAGTACCAGGATCTGGCGCGCAAGCAGAGCGAGATCCAGGATGATGTCAACACGCGCCGCAACGAGCTGATGTCCGGGCTGCAGAAAACCCTGCAGCAGGTGGTGCAGACCTACGCCAGGCAGCAGCGGTATGACCTCGTGCTGGCGGACGGATTCATCTATGCCACCCCCACGATCGACATCACGCCGGCGATTCTCAGCGCCCTGAAATCGCAGGCCGGTCACCACGCGCCGGCCCGCCACAAGTAGGCGGGGCACCGCGGCCGCCGCGGCTGGTCCTTCATGGACATCTCACTCGGGGAGCTCGCGGTCCGCTTCGGCTGCGAGCTGCGAGGCGGCGATCCTGGGGCGAGGGTGGATCACGTGGCCACGCTGGCCGGCGCAAACGCGCAGTCGCTGACCTTCGTCGCCAATCCGCATTACCGCCAGCAGCTTGCGAGCACCGCCGCCGGAGCGGTGGTGCTCGACGCCGACAGCGCCGCGGATTGTGCGACGGCCGCATTGGTCTGTGAGAACCCCCACGCCACCTACGCGCGGATAGCCGCAGTCCTGCATCCGCATCCTGCGGCGCCACCCGGGGTGCATCCCTCTGCGGTGATCGCCCCGGGCGCGCGGATCGATCCCAGCGCGCACGTCGGTGCGCTCAGCGTGATCGGGGAGGGTGCCGTCGTGGGCGCGCGCGTGTTCGTTGGTCCGCAATGCCACATCGACGTAGGTGCGACAGTCGGCGAGGACGCCCGCCTCACCGCGCGGGTGACAGTGTGCCGCAGGGTGCAGATCGGCGCCCGGGCGGTGATCCAGCCGGGGGCCGTGATCGGCGGGGACGGCTTCGGGTTCGCGCAGGAGCGCGGTCGTTGGATCAAGGTGCCGCAGACGGGCACTGTGCGCATCGGGCCGGATGTCGAGATCGGCGCCAACACGACCATCGATCGCGGGGCCATCGAGGACACCGTGATCGAGGAGGGCGTGAAGCTCGACAATCTCATCATGATCGCCCACAACGTGCGGGTGGGCGCCCACAGCGCGCTGGCGGCCTGTGTCGGCGTCTCGGGCAGCACGAGCATCGGCCGGCGCTGCATGATCGGCGGCCAGGTGGGCATCGGCGGGCACCTCACGATCGCAGACAATGTGATCATCACCGGCTGCACCATGGTCAGCCATTCCATTCCCCGCCCCGGCGTATACTCCGGGGGTATTCCGCTCGAAGAGGCTCATGTCTGGCGCCGGCTGGTCGCGCGCTTCAAGCGCATCGACTCGCTCGCCACACGGCTGAAGGCGCTGGAGCGCCACACCTCCCGCGGCCCCGATCAGGAAGAGCAAGATGACTGACTCCACACGACTCGATATCCAAGGCATCCTGCGGTACCTGCCGCACCGCTATCCCTTCCTGCTGGTCGATCGCGTGCTCGAGTGGCACAACGGCAGGAACATCCGCGCGCTGAAGAACGTCACGTACAACGAGCCGTTCTTCCCCGGGCATTTCCCCGGACGGCCCGTGATGCCCGGCGTCATCATCATCGAGGCGCTGGCCCAGACGGCGGGCATCCTCACCTTCTTGAGTGCCAATGTGATCCCGGATGCGGAGACCCGCTTCTACTTCGTCGGCATCGACAAGGCGCGCTTCAGGAAGCCGGTGGAGCCCGGCGATCAGCTGGTGCTCACCGCGCAGGTGGAGCGCTACCTGAAGGGCATCTGGCGTTTCTCCACCGCGGCGCTCATCGGCGATACCGAGGTGGCGCACGCGGAAATCATGGTGGCGCCGGAGACCGCGAAGTGATCGATCCGCATGCCATCGTCTCGCCGCAGGCGGAGCTGGCGGCGGACGTCACCGTGGGTCCCTTCAGCGTGATCGGGCCCGAGGTGCGCATCGGCGCAGGTACGGTCGTCGGGCCGCATGCCGTGATCACTGGCCGGACCACGATCGGCGCCAACAACCGGATCTACCAGTTCGCCTCGCTGGGGGACGCGCCGCAGGACAAGAAATACGCCGGCGAGCCGACACGGCTCGAGATCGGCGACCGCAACATTTTTCGCGAGAGCTGCACGATCAACCGCGGCACCACCCACGACAAGGCCGTCACCCGCATCGGCAGCGACAACCTCTTCATGGCCTACGCGCACGTCGCGCACGACTGTGCGGTGGGATCCAACACGGTGTTCGCCAACTGCGCCTCGCTCGGCGGGCACGTGGAGATCGGCGACTGGGTGATCCTGGGCGGCCTGACCGCCGTGCATCAGTTCTGCAAGGTGGGCGCGCACGCCTTTCTCGCAGGCGGAGCGATCGTCACTCGGGACGTCCCGCCATACGTAATGGTCGCCGGCAACCCCAGTGTGCCGCACGCAGTCAATTCCGAGGGCCTCAAGCGGCGGGGATTCACTGAGGAGCAGATCCGCTCCATCCGCGAAGCCTATCGGACCGTCTATCGCTGCGACCTGAAGCTCAGCGAAGCGCTCGAGCGGCTGGAGCCCGCCGCGCAAGAGCAGCGCGAGCTGCGCCTGTTCGTCGACTTCATCCGCAGCTCCACGCGCAGCATCATCAGATGACCGGGACGGCGCGGCTGCGCGTCGGCATCGTCGCGGGAGAATCATCGGGAGATCAACT
>DASVWT010000258.1:0-2964 GCA_036393055.1 Steroidobacteraceae bacterium | reverse complement strand
CGCTGCACCGGGGACTGGGTTCGGTCCGCAAGGTTCGAGGTCGAGGCAGATGAAAGCATTGGGTTCCAGCCTGTCCGTTGCGCTTGCGCTAGGGGCGCTCGTGCTCGCCGGTGAGGCCGTGGCTCCCGCCAGGGCCGCACTTGGCGATACCGCGGCCTCCGTGAAGGCCGACCGGGTGAGCGTGAAGGGGCAGCTGCGGGCCAGGTCTGAGGCCGGCTACACCGTGCAGGAGATCACCGCCGCCACCGGCACCGTGATCCGGGAGTACGTATCCCCCGCCGGGGTGGTGTTCGCCGTGAAGTGGAGCGGTCCGGCCATGCCGGACCTGCGGCAGATCTTCGGCACATATTTCGCCCAGTACCAGAGCGCGTTGCAGACCCAGCGCTCGAGCGCCCAGCGCGGCGGCCACCACCACGTGGAAGTCCGCTCGCCATCACTGGTCGTCCACTCCAGTGGGCACATGAGGCAGTACTCCGGCACGGCGTACGTGCCATCGCTGGCTCCACCCAATCTCTCCATCTCCGATCTCAATTAGCGGCAGCGAGGGAAACGTGCGCAAGCTCGTCCTTTTAGGTCTGGTCCAGGGCCTCCTCCTCCTGAGTGGCTGCGGCGGAGGCGGCTCCGGCAGTGTCGTTACTCCTGCCTCCAACAACGGCACTGGGGGCGGCGGCAATCAGGCGTCCAATGCCATCACGATGACCGTCGACAGCGGTCCCAACGGCAACGACGTCGATACGCCATTCATCACTGTCACCGTGTGCGCACCGGGAAGCACGACCAACTGCCAGCAGATCGACCACGTCGAGGTCGACACCGGCTCGTACGGATTGCGCATCATGTCCTCCGTCCTGTCCTCTTCCCTTGCCTCCGCACTGCAGCAGGAAGTGAGCACCGACGGCAATTCAGTCGTCGAGTGCACACAGTTTGCGGACGGCTTCAGCTGGGGACCGGTGAAGGTCGCGGACGTGCAGATCGCCGGCGAGTCGGCGAGCAGCGTACCCATCCAGGTGATTGGCGATCCCGCCTACCAGCAGACGAGCACTACGGGCGGCACCACCACATCCGAAATCCCGATGGCGTGCTCGAGCAACGGTCCGGAAGAGGATTCGGTCGGGAGCTTCGGCGCCAACGGCATCATCGGTGTCGGCGTGTTCGCCGCGGACTGTGGCGGCGGATGCACCCTGCCCACGAGCGGCGGCAGGAACCCGGGCTTCTACTACGAGTGCCCGGCAACTGCCTGGTCTTCTCCTACCAATGATTACTGCTCTGAGATCGCAATCTCGGAAGCCGCCCAGGTCACCGATCCCGTGACGCTCTTCCAGACACAAGACAAGAACGGAGTCATCGTCGAGCTCCCCTCGACCGCGGAGGGCGCGGCGGGCGCCACCGGCATCCTCATATTCGGGATCGGCACGGAGGCCAACAACTCCCTGGGCGCGCAAACCGTACTCACCGCGAGCGGCTCCTACGGCACGATCACGACGACGTACACCACCCAGAGTGGCCAGCAACTGGTCCTGCCCTACTCCTATTTCGACACGGGATCGAATGCGTATTACTTCACCGATGACAAGATCCCTTCGGTCCAGAGCTGCAGCATTTATCACGGCTACAACACCAATAATCCGGATTCGTGGTTCTGCCCGGGCTCCGAGCTCCACCTGCAGGCCACCAACATGGGCCTGAACGGCGCGCAATCGACGGTGACCTTCCCGATCGGCAACGCTTACACGATCTTCGGCTCGTCCTCATCGGGTACCGTGTTCGATGACCTCGGCGCAAGCAGCGGCCCGCAGCCGACCGACTGCGGCAGTCAGACCACGGACACTGCCTGCGCGTTCGATTTCGGGTTCCCATTCTTTCTGGGCCGCAACGTGTACATCGCATTCGTAGGCGCGAACACCGCCTGGGGCACCGGCCCATATTTCGCCTACTAGGGCCCGATGCCGCTGCGGCCCGCGCAGATTGCCACGGACCGAGACAACGCTTGCGGCGGTACTGCTGACCTTCGCGGGGCCTTGCAGGCTTCGGCTGCCAGGCCCCGCGATCGTTGTCTCAGCCTGCTGACCCGACTGCCGGCAGGCCGGCATGCTTCAGGCGGGTGTTCAGCTTGCCGATGGCCACCTGATTGGCGTGCCACGCGCGCTCTGCTTGATCCAGCGCTTTTGATTCGCTGTCGAATACCTCTTGGTCGGCGGCCGTGGGCGCGAGATCGGCCGACTCGGCGTCCGCCTCGAGGCTGTTCAGGCGGCCGCTGATCGTGCCCAGATCCGTATCGCCGCCGTTGTCCGCGGTGGCATCGCGCAGCTTCTCCACGGCGCGAAGCAATGCCTTATCGCCACCGCCGGTCAGCCGCTTCGCCAGCGCATCGAGCTGATCGTGCGCGGGTCTTTGCTGCTGGTACGCCGTGCTCGCCCGCGCCAGCGCCGCGCAGAGGGACTGGCTGAAGGAGAGCAGAGCGCGCAGGTCCGCGGTGCTCGTGTGCACCCGCGGATCGAGCTGCACCACCAGGGGCGCCCGGTACTGCTGGCCATCGACTGTCAGCACGATGCTGTAGATGCCTGGCAGCACGAACGGCCCGTCCACGGCGGTCGGCGTGTCTTCGCCAAAGATCGCCGCGATGCTGTAATCGTATGAGATCGCCTGCGGACGCGCGTAGCGCAGATTCCACACGAAGCGGTGCATGCCGGGCTCGGCCGAAAGGCGCTGCGCCGGCCGCAGCCACTCCTCATCGAAATAACGGTCCGCCTGGATGCGCTGCGGCCCCTCATCGGAGGCGAAGCGGCGCACCAGCTGCCCGGTGAAGTTGTAAACCTCGAGTGTCACCGGCCCGTGCACGTCCTTGCCCAGCCAGTAGTCGATCACCGCGCCGGCCGGCGGATTGCGGCCCTCCGGTGTCTCGGGCGGCAGCGGCGTATCCTTGTTGTTGTTGGGATGCACGCGCCAGGCGACCTCCGGCGCGAA
>DASVWT010000257.1:0-14541 GCA_036393055.1 Steroidobacteraceae bacterium | reverse complement strand
CCCGCCCTGGAAGCCGCCGCCGGGAGTGAGCTGCGCATGAAGTACCACGTAGATGCCGAAGGTCACGATGAGCGGCAGGAAGAGGCGACACGCCAGGATGACCGCCTCACTGCGCTCACAGACCGGCCGATCCCCGGCCTGTGCCGGCCGGTCGCTCACACTCTCGCCGCGCCTGCCGCGAAGCAGCACCAGAGTGCCGGTGACCGCCGCCACCAGCATCAGCTCCTCCCCGAGGGTGTCGAATGCGCGATAATCGAAGTTCACCGCCGTCACCATGTTGGTCACGTGCCGCTGCGCAACCGTATCCCGGTTGATCGCATCGCCGTAGGGCAGCGGATGATGGCCGAACGCGGGCATGCGCAGGATCACGACCGCGACGGCGGGCGCGACAGCCAAGCTGCAGAGCGCAGCCACTGTGAGACGGGTTCGCCTCGTCACGGTTCGGGCCGATCGGTCTTCAAGCTGACCAGGACCGAGAGGAACATCAACGGCACGAGCGCGGTACCCACCGCGATCTCCGAATAGGCGACATCGGGCGCCCGCAACACTACGAACAGGAGCGCGAGTGCCACTCCGTTGACGGCGAGCGCAAGCACCTGGCGGCGCGGCTCGCGCGCCAACACCACCCCGGCGCCCGTGCCGGCCACGAGCAGGAACATCAGCACGAGGAGCGCGATCATCGCGCTGCCCGGCGCCGCACGATGGCGCGTGCCGTGGCGTGGGCGATCGCCGCGCCGCCCACGAGCAAAGCGCCGAGCAGCAGCGCCAGCTTGATGACATCCTCGGGCGATCCGTCCCAGAGCGCGGCCGCGATCAGGATCGACACGCCGCAGGTCACGTTGGCGAAGGTCACGCAATGCAGCCGGTCGAGCGGCGAGGCGAGCCGCAGGAATCCCGCCACTCCGAGCCAGGCCGCAAGAACGGCCAACGCCAGCAGCGCCTGCACGAGCTGCACTTTCACAGCCAGCGCTCGAGGTAGTGGGTGAAGACCAGAGTGCCGGGAACGGCCAGCAGGCCGAGCGCGAGCGCCAGATCGATCAGCGCATCATGCGGCCAGGCAAAGCTCGCGAGCGCCAGCATGAACGTGCCGATGCAGACTGCCAGCTCCGTCGCCACCAGGCGCTGCGCGCAGCGCCCGGAGAGCGCGCGGTATGCGGCCCCGGCCAGCGGCGGGATGCAGAAGAGAAACGCGATCAGCCACGGATTCATCGGGTGCGGCGCCTCCGGCGTGTCGGCGCGCTGCTCCGCGACAGGCGATGTACCGGGATGGCCTTCCCGTCCGGCTCGAGCGCGATGCTGTCGGGAGTGACCGAGGCGAGGAGTGCCGCCGCCGCTCTGTGCCCAACCCCCGTACCGACAGGGCTTGCCGCCGATTGCTCATCGAGCACCACTTGACCTCGATGGCCGCGAGCCCGAGCGACCGTGCGTGCGAGTGTGGCTCCCACCCGCGCGGTGTCGCGACCCAACTGCACCGATAGCTGCGCGAGCACGAGTGCCCATCTGCCGCGCAAGCGCAAACGGTAACCGGCTTTGACCCGCAACCCAGCGGAGAGGAACGCCGCAAAGGCGCCAGTGAGCACCGCCGCCGTGCCCTCCGCCTTCGACAGGGTACCTGCGAAAGCGAGATAACAGAGACTCAGGAAGCCCCAGGCGAGCACGGTCGCCATCACGCGACGACCCTCCTCTGACCGCCTCGATCGCCGGTCCCGTCCGGATTACGCGGGCTGGGCCACGTCGCGCGCATGGACGGTGGGCTCCGATGCGGCACCCTGAAGGGTGCTCCCGTAGAGCTCCTCCAGACGGGCGACGCTGCGATCCCAGGTGAAGAGCTGCTGCACGCGCTTGCGCCCGGCGTGGCCCATTCTCCTGCGCAGGTGCGGGTCCGAAAGCAGTTTGCCGATGGCCGCCGCGAGCGCCTCGCTGTCGCCGCGCTCGACGAGAATGCCCGTCTCACCGTCCACCACCACCTCGGGCAGCGCGCCGCCCCGCGTAGCCACCACCGGCAGGCCCGCGGCCATGGCCTCGATCACCGGGATGCCGAAAGGCTCCTGCCACAGGGAGGGGAAGACGAAGATTCCTGCCCGCGCGTAGTGCGAGCGGATCTCGCAGTTGGCGACACGGCCATGCAGGAATCCGCGCCCGCCGAGGCCGCCCAACTGGCGGCAGATGAGCTCGTGATAGGCGGCGGGGCTGGCGTAGTAGCGGCTGAGGCCGTTGAAGATGGGATCGCGGCCGTGCGGGTCCACGAACTCCTTCGGCGAGAGATCCAGGGGTCCGACGACACTCAGGCTGGCGTGCGGCTGCGACCGCAACACCTCACTCATCGCCGACAGGAGCACGTGCACGCCCTTCTCCGGGCAGACTCGTCCGACGAAGAGCACGGTGCGCGATGCGGCCGGGTCCGCCGCGATCTGCAGAAAGCGCTCATCGACTCCGTTGTGCAGCTCGTGACAGCGCGCAGCGGCGGCAGGATAGAGGCGCCGGATGCCGTCGGCCACGAACCGGCTGCAGGCGAGGATCAGCGCCGCCTCCTGCAGGCGCGGCCCGATCACCGCAGGATCGAAGTCGGCGAGCGAGTGGTCGTGCACGTGCAGGACGATGCGCGCGCGTGGGTTG
Organism: Steroidobacteraceae bacterium; assembly: GCA_036393055.1. Taxonomy (GTDB): domain Bacteria; phylum Pseudomonadota; class Gammaproteobacteria; order Steroidobacterales; family Steroidobacteraceae; genus 13-2-20CM-66-19. The sequence goes on along the minus strand of DASVWT010000257.1, from coordinate 11,925 downwards.
GCACGGCGGATCGGCCCGATGAAGTTGGAGACGGTATGGATATGGACGAGGTCGCAGCCGCGCTCGCGGATGTCACGAGCCACCTCGCGCGCGTAATGTGCGTAGTAGAACGGGCTCAGCCGGAAGGGCCGACGGCGGTTGAAGAGCGCGGTCGCATCGAGCAGCTTCAGGCCGTTGAGCGCCCGGTCGATGCTCTCGGGAATGCGCCGGTAGGTGACGCCCTCGTGCTGCTCGATCTCGCGCTCGCCCGCGACCCATTTGGGATAGGTCACGACCTCGTGGTGCCGCGCAAGCCGACGGCCGATCTCGTAATTTACGATTGCGAGAGCGTCATAGAGCTGAGTATGCGGCAGCGGAATGTCGGCATGCGGATAGACCTGGGCGATGCGGAAGGCCATGGCTCCGACTGGACAGCAAACACCATGCCCATGCCCAGACCGGCTCTGCGCGCGGCGGGTGCGCGCCGGTCGCGTGCCTACCGCAACCCGGTAGCGCCCCGGCGCTGCGCATCGTCCAGGCCTCGGGTGTTGCGCAGAGTGGCACCGTCGAAGCGGGCGCCGGTGAGCTTGGCGGCAGTGAAGTCGGCATCGATCAGCGTGGCATGGCGCAGGTCCGCATTGCGTAAGTCCGCGCCGCGCAGGTTGGCGCCGGAGAGATCCGCCCGGAACAGCGAGGCGCCCGCGAGCTTCGCACCGGAAAGGTCAGCGAACTTCATGTCGGAGCGGGAGAGGTCCGCGCCGTCGAGATCCGCGTTCCGCAGCGTCGCGGACTCGAACCGCGCGTTCATCAGGCCCATGGACTGGTTGGTCATGTCGGCGCCCGCCCGAAGATGCTGGAGGCTTGCGCCGTCGAGGCGCGCGTGTGACAGATCGCCGATCAGGCGCGCGCCATCCAGATGAGCACCGGTGAGGTCCGCCCCCTGAAGCTGCATCGAGAACATCTGCGCGCCGCGCAGGTCGGCATCGCGAAAGTCCGCATCTTCGCCGAACGCCACTGTGAGGTTGCAATGCGCGAGATTCGCATGGCGCAGATGGGCGCCGTTGAGGACCGAGGCGCTGAGGTTGGCGCCCTTGAAGTCGATTCCGTTGAGGTCGAGGCCGGCGAGGCTGCGCGAGGAGAGCTCGGGGCGGCCCGGGGCGCCGCCGAGCGCCGCGACCACCTGCTGGCGGGTCATTGAGTTGTCGCCGGCCGGGGTGGAGGGTTGCGGCCCCGCCAAAGCCGCGGCACTCGCGAAGAGCAGGGCGAGGGAGCCGATTGCGCCCACGCGCGCCCGCAGGATGGGATATCGCCGAGATGACCGGCCTCGCATGTGCATGCCCTCAACCGCTCGCCTGGGCCAACTCTACTCCCGGACCGGCGCGGCAGGGTAGCGAGTCGGTGAAGCGACGGATTCGGCGCATTCGGACTATTATTCACCCGCTGACTTCTACACCGCCGGGCCATGAGCGCTTCCCGCATCCGTCCGTTCCCGCTCTTCTACGAGTACTACCTCGGCGAGCACCGCAACCCCACGTGCCGGCTGCTGCATTTCACCGGCAGCTGGCTGGTGATCGCCGTGGTGCTGGCGGCAATCGCCACGAGGCGGCCGCTCGTTCTGCTGGCGGCGCCGGTCGTGGGGTACGGCTTCGCCTGGGTCGGCCATTTCTTCTTCGAGCGCAACAGGCCCGCTACCTTCCGCCAGCCCTGGTACAGCCTGGCGGGAGACTGGGTACTCTGGTGGCAGATCACGACCCGCAGGAGGTCTCTTTCCGGCCGCGAATGACGGCACGGTCCGTGCCGGCGGCGAAGCCGAGGGTTGCCGCACCCATCGTCAGGTCGCGGGCGCGGCGGGCGAGCGAAGCGGCAACCGCGGCCGCCGGGGCGATCCCGGCCGCCGCGCAGGCGAGCACGTAGCTCGCTTCCTGCACGCCCGCGGCTGCCGGCACCATGAAGACAAAAGTGCGCAGGCCGGACACGACGCCGTCGATCACCAGGGCACGGGCCACGGTGACCGGCTTGCCGAGCAGGTGGAAGATCAGCCACAGCTCCACGGCACCCAGGCACCAACACAGCAGGTGCAGCGTGAAAGCCGACACCAGGCGGGCGCGGTGACTCAGAATGTCATCGAGGACGGAGTTGATGTCGCCCCCGGCCTGCGTGCGGCGCAGCGAAACCAGCACCGGCCATCGCCGGGAGAGCTTGCGGATCGCGCGCTCAAACAGATGTCCGAGGCGACGCCTGCCGAGCACCGGGACGGCCACTGCCACCGCGGTCAGCGCGCTCCCGATCGCGAGCGGCCGTGTGAGGCCGGATCCCGGCGCCAGGGAGAGGAGCGCCAGCACGCCCGCCACGACATAGGGAAGCTTCGCCCCGAGCTCGACGACGAGATCGACCGTCATCGACAGCACGCCCCTCATGGCCCCCGGCCCGCTGAGGCGCAGCGCCCGTACGCCGAGAACGAAGCCGCCGATCTGCGAGAAGGGCAGAGTCTCCGCCGCGGCATCGCGCACCAGGCGCGCCCACATGTATCTTCGTGGTGAGGCGCCCGGCGTGCTGCCCGCCGCCAGGCGCCACGCAACGCCCATCATCGCCTCGACAGGCAGGTGCGCGAGCACGATGATGAGGAGCCCCGTAATGCGCAGCCCCTCGAGCGTGTGCACCACCGCGCCCGCGCCGGCGTAGATCAGGGTGGCGGCCAGGACCGCCGCGCCGAGAATCAGGCCGACGGCCGGGCGCCATTTCATCGGGTCAGTTCCGGGCGCCGCGCGCCGGGCGCGCCTTGGGCGGCCACTCGAGCTCTATGCCGAACGTATCGGTGTACGGCTTGAATCGGGCGCGCAGGGCTTCGGGATCGAGGCCGAAGCTCTTGAGGTCATAACGGCGTGGCCGATGGCGGCGGTTGGTGCGGTTGCCGAGCCACCTGCGCATCCGCTGTGCGGCATCGCCGCTGGAGGCATGTCCGCCGTGCCGGAAGAGGCGAGCCACCGTCTTCTGCGGATCGGAGATGACCTCGCGGTAATGCAGGTGCAGAATGGAATCTGACGCGGCTGACGCCCGCATCATGCGCTGCGAGCCGTCGAGCCACGATGCGCAGACCTGTTGACCGATCTCGGCCAGGTCGACGCTGTGCGCGAACGGACGCCGCAGCACCTGGGTCAACCGTGCGACGGAAGCCAACACGGCGACAGGGTCCCGATGGATGAAGACCCAGACCGCATCCGGATAGACGGCGCGGATGTCATCCAGCGCAAACACGTGATCGGGGGACTTCAGGATCCAGCGCCGCCCCGGCGCCAGGGCATCCAGGTGCTGCAGGAATCGCTTGTGGAACCGGTACGCCTCCACGTGCCCATGATGCTGCAGCCAGCTCTGATAGCTCGGCACGCGATAGACGCTGTCGTAACGCAGGCTCTGGAAGACCTGCGCGGTGATGTCAGTGCATTCCTCCGGCTCACCCGCAGAGACTTCGTGCAGGGTGTTGAGCTCCGGGGCAAGGACACGCATCAGATAAAACTGCGCCTCTACCATGGCCCGGTGGAAGCCCTCTCCCAGGCGGCCGGCGGCGGAGGGGTGTGGATGCACCAGACGCCAGGAGAGGGGTGCCGCCACGGATGGATCACGCACCAGCAGCCGGTGAAGGAAGGTCGAGCCGCTGCGGGGCATACCGGTGATGAAGATCGGCCGCTCGATGGGGCGCGCGAGCACCTGCGGATGCGCGCGCTCGCGCCGCTCGAACTCGAGGAGGTTGTGCAGGCTGCGGCGGATCTCGAACTGAACCGCATTGCGCCCGAGACGGTTGAGGTCACTCTCCTCATTGCATGAGGCAATCAGACGCTGCAGGGGCAGCATGAAGGAGCGGTCGCCAAAGGCGTCCCGGCGGGCACGCTTGAGCGCGGCCGCAACCATTTCCTCGGTATCGAGCGCCGGCACCCTGCCGCGCCCGAACACACTGGGCTCAACGGCCCGATCCTCTTTGTCCACCAATACGCCTTTCGCCATGACGGCTCGAATGCGGCGACGCACCCGCCTCCGGTACGGGGACCGGCCGCTCAATGGTTTGCGGCCGCAAGAACGCGGCCCGACCGCTGGGCGCGATCGGCCGCGCCCCCGGCGCCGCCAGTCACAAATTTACATCAAACCGTCCAATTGTGCCCGCGGCCCCTCTCGGAAGGGGCATGGAGGCGGGGCCGGCGAGAGTGGCCGGCGACCCGCCCCGATGAGGACGGGTCGGCCGGTCGCGTGGGCTGTCTATCTGATCGGGTAATGCTGCGAGAGCTCACTCGGGTAATTCTTCTCGTCGGGATCGATCCCGCACAGAGGATGCCCAAAGCCGCTCATGCTCGTGAACACCCCGTTCGCGCCGATGTTATCGAAGATGATATTGTCGTCCGCTCCTCCATCCGCCACCCCTTTCGGAACATAGTCGAGGCCGAGGTTGTGCCGGATGACCCAGGAGATATAGTGGTCGGCACAGGAAGTATTGCCGCTCGTTCCCAGGCCGCCGACGAGCCGTCCGCTGGAATCGTAGAGCGCGAGCCCGCCGCCGAAGACGTTCACGCCTCCCACGTAATGGCCGGCCAGCGGGTCGTCACGCTGACCGTATCGAGGCGTGTCGCCGGTATCGCAGCCGACTCTCTGACAATTCCTGTTGTCACCATACGCTGCGTCGGCCGCTACTGGATTGCTGAACTGCAAGCCGAAGAGGCTCCCCCCCGGTTGGGTTGCCGCGTAGAGATTCGCCGTCGACAACGCAAGGCCCGTTACGCTGAACGCGTTGGCCGTACTGGCCTTCTGGGCGGAGATTACACGGCTTCCGAGCCATTGGGCATTGAGGTCCGTCTGACCGGGTCCACCGCTCGTGACCACTGCGCAGACGACGCCATTGCGGTCAACGATCGTGCCCCATTGCCGTAGCGGCAAACCCTTGCCGAGAGTGGCGCCATCGGTCATCGCATGTCCAAGCTTGTCGTAAAGCGTTCCTCCGCGGATTGTCGCGATGGCGCTGAATATCCTCTGACAGCCGGAAGTTGCTTCGTCGGCCGATGCTGCCCGGACGGTCAGGAAGCCGGTGGTCAGGAGCAAGCCGCTGGAAAGTATGGTCACGAGGGATTTCATGCGAACCTCCTTCGAATGATTCTTTCTGTTGGGGGGCGAAGCGCCGCCGATCACGATTGTTCATGGTGCAGAGAGAGGCGGCACCACCCATTTGGGTGATGAAACCCGATTACGGTTGCCGGGAACGCAGCCGGTCCGATACGATACGGCGCCGCCGAGAATCAACCCGCGTGACTTCCATGGTGAAGTCAGGGCTTGTGCGAGAGGTGAGTAGTAATGTCGGCTCCCATTACCGATAAGACGCTGCTCGCGCTGGTCAACCTCATCTACGAGACCGCATGCGACCCCGGGGCAGGGTGGCCTGAATTTCTCCGTGCGCTCGCCTGCGCGGTCGCGACATCCCAGCGTACCTTCGACTGCAATCCCCTCATCCTCAGCGCCCTTCTTCCGCACCTGGCCCGTGCGGCCCGAATCCAGCGTCGCTTCGCGTTTCTGCAGAGCTTGTCGAATTCCTCTCTGGCGGTGTTGGACACGGTGCCTGCCGCCGTAGTGTTACTGAACGGCTCCGGTCGCGCATTGCACGGTAACGCCTCCGCAGAGGCCGAGCTGCGGCGTGCGGACCCCCTTAGCCTGGGCCCGTCCGGCGAGATATGCGTTCGAGGTGCCCCAGGTGCGCAGGCGTCCGTTCGCACTGCAATTGCAGCGGCCCTCGATCCGGCACGGAGCGTCGCGGAGCGGCTCTCCACGGTCGCTCAGGTTCGGCGGCGCAACGGTGAGATGCTGTCAGTGCAGACCCTGCCTCTGCCGCAAGGTAATCGTGCCCGGCATATCACGACGACGGGCCGGGATTTCGCAGCTTGCGCCCTGGTGATTCACGGAGTCGCGACTGGTATTCCGACGATAGGGTTGCAACTTCTGCAGCACACATACGGCCTCACTCCTGCCGAGGTCAAAGTGGCGGTCGCCATCGCCGAAGGCGAGACCATCAAGCGCTACGCCGAGCGCCGCCGAATATCACGCAACACGGCGGCAAGCCAGCTCAAGAGCGCCTTCGACAAGACAGGGCTGAGGCGGCAGAGCGAGCTGGTGCGATGGCTGCTCCAGGGTGGCGCAACGCTGCGCCCGGGAGCTGCTGCGACGCCGGCACGACTTCACGGGAGGCCTGGTTAGCCCCGTGGCGTTGTCCGCCGCCGGGGAGCCGGTATACGCTTGGATCCCAGCCGCACATGTCGAAGAGGTCGCCTTGCGTATCGAGCTCGATTCATTGGAAGCGCGCGTCATCGGTTGCCTGATCGAGAAGCAGATCACGACGCCCGATCAGTATCCGCTGTCCCTCAATGCTCTGGTGAGCGCCTGCAACCAGAAGAGCAACCGCGATCCCCTGATGAGCCTGGATGAGTCCACGGTGCAGCGCACGCTCGATGCGCTCTCGCGCAAGCATCTGGTGCTCGAGCGATCGGGCTTCGGCAGCCGCGTGCCGAAGTACCAGCACCTCTTCTGCAACACCGAGTTCGGAACGCTGAAATTCTCGCCGCAGGAGCTCGCGATCGTCTGCGAGCTGCTGCTGCGCGGTCCGCAGACACCGGGGGAGCTGCGCTCACGCGCCGGCCGCATGACATCGCTCGCCGATGTGTCGCAGGTCGAGGCGTCCCTGCAGGCTCTGCAGGAGCGCGAGTCCGGGCCGCTGGTCGCGCGGCTGCCGCGCGAGCCGGGACGGCGCGAATCGCGCTACATGCACCTTTTCAGCGGCGAGATGGTCCCGGAGACCGCAGCGCCGAGCGTACGCCCGGCAGAGGAGCCAGCTCAGAGCGCTGCGGGTGAGGCGCTCGAAGAGCGTGTCGCGAGACTCGAGGCGGAGCTTACAAGCATTCGCGCCGAGCTCGACGAGCTCAAGTCCGGCGTCAGATGAAAAAATCCGGCAGCAGATCCTCCTCGCGCACCTCCGCCGCCCGGTAGCGGGCGAAGTCCGAAATGCCTTCCTCGCGCAGGACTTCTTCATCGATGCAGTAGTGTCCCGAAAAGCTGCGGCTATCGCGGGTGAGGATCGCGTGCGCCGCATCGGCCAGGATCTCGGGCGAGCGGACGCGCCGCAGATCCTCGCTCCTAGCTCCCTGCATCGCTATCTGCAGAGCCGCCGTCCCGATCACCGTACGGGGCCACAGCGCATTCACCGCTATTCCGCGCGCACGCAGCTCTCCCGCCAGTCCGAGGACGCACAGGCTCATTCCGAATTTCGCCAGCGAATAGGCCAGATGCGGGGCGAACCAGCGCTCCTCGATGTTGAGGGGCGGGGAGAGCATCAGGATATGCGGATTCGAGGCCCGCTCGAGGTGCGGCAGACAGAGCTTCGAGCAGAGGAAGGTACCGCGGGTGTTGATGTCGTGCATCAGGTCGAAGCGGCGCATCTCGGTTGCCTGCGTGCCGGTCAGGCTGATTGCGCTCGCATTGTTGACCAGGATGTCGATGCCGCCGAACTCCTGCACGGTGCGCTCCACCGCGCTCGCCACCTGGCTCTCCTCGCGAATGTCGGTTGCCAGCGGCAGCGCCCGGCCACCGGCCGCTTCGACCTGCGCGGCGGCGGTGAAGATCGTCCCAGGCAACTTCGGATGCGGCTCCGTGGTCTTGGCCGCGATGGCGACGTTCGCGCCATCCTGCGCGGCGCGGAGCGCAATGGCGAGTCCGATACCCCTGCTCGCGCCTGTGATGAAAAGCGTACGGCCCTCGAGGGTCCGGTTTGCGCCGTCGGCAGCCATGGTAAGGAGCCTCCCGAAATACCGCCGGTGCGGGCGGAAGGGGCATGGTAGCCGGTCGCGGCGTATCAAGGCTCGGAATTTGCGGCGTCTTCCCGTCAGGCCATAGGAGATCCCGTGAATACCGTTCCTTTCAAGCCAAAGGTGTACGTCAAAGAGGGGTGTCCGTTCTCGTTCAAGCTGCTGCTGTTCCTCGCCGAATCGGGCATGACGCGGCAAGTGGAGGTCATCCGCTGCAATCCCGAGGCGCCCGAATTCAGCGCGATCAAGTCCAGGCTGGAGGCCGGATTGCGCAAGCCAGCCACGTTTCCGACCGCGGAAATCGAGCCCGATCGCTACCGGTCGGACTCGGATGCGCTGCTCGAGCATTTCGCCTCGAAGCACCAGGTCGACATCAATAGGCTGCCGGCGATGTCGTTTTACCTCCAGACCATTCTCCCCCAGCTTCTTCGGCTGCACGAAGAAGATCGGAAGTGATCGGTATCACCGTCGTATACCTGCGTCTTGGATTGCGTCAGAAGCTGACGCCAATTTCAACAGCAATGTTGAATGAGACAATTGCTGCCGCGCCGTGAAGCACCTACAATTTTGATCGGTGGCAAACGGAGCACGACGATATGGCGCTTCCCCGACGCGACACACTGCACCATACGTACGGCGAGTATCTGACCTGGCCTGATGAGGAGCGCAATGAGCTGATCGATGGCGTTGCATATGTCAGAGAGCCACCAGCTCCTTTGCGGTCCCATCAGGAGCTGGTAGGAGAGCTGTACCACCAGCTCCGGCTGGCGCTGCAAGGCAAAGGCGCCCGTGCCTACGTCGCGCCATTTGATGTCCGCCTGCCGGAGGCAGGGGAAACCGACGATCTTATCGCCACGGTTGTGCAACCAGACGTCGTTGTCGTCAGCGACCTCGACAAACTCGATGAGCGCGGCATGCGTGGTGCCCCTGACTGGGTAGCGGAGGTGCTCTCACCCTCGACATCCAGCCACGATCAGATCGTCAAGTTGCCGGCCTACGAGCGTGCCGGCGTCCGGGAAGTCTGGCTGGTGCATCCTACCGATCGCATATTGACCCTCTATCGGCTCGAAGACGCGCGTTACGGGCGCCCGACAGTCCTCGGGCTGAAGGGTCGAACCGCAATCAGCGCGATGCCCGGTGTGAGCATAGATTGGGATCGCCTTCCGGAATCATTGTAGTCGACCTGCGCGGTCAGGTCGGCGAGCTCGAAGCGCCGCGGACTATCGCGCGATGCTCCCGCCGGATCGTGCCGCTTTCACCTGATCTGCCGTAATCAGCTTGCCGTGATTTCCCCACGAGGAGCGCTCATGGTTGATGATGTCGGCAATCTCGGCATCATTGAGCACGCTGCCAAACGGTGGCATGGGACTGGCGTATACGATGCCACCGACGCTCTCGCCGTGCAGGCCGTGGAGGACCACGTCGATCTGCTTCTCAGGGTTGGGATCCTGTACGACCGGATTATCCTTCAGCGCAGGGAATGCCCCTGGCAACCCCGTCCCAGTCGCCTGGTGACAGGCCGCGCAGCTGCTGGCGAACAGTGCAGCGCCTTTTGACGCATCGAAATGATAGGGGCCGGTGGATGCTGCGGGCGCCGGCAAGCTCGTAGCGAGCGGAGCCGCCGCGCTTGGGGCGGGCGGAGTCCCCGGAGTTCCCACCTCCAAAATACCCTGGGCGCCGAGCATCATGTGCGCCATGTCATGATCGACGAAGGCGTATTTTCCAGCTTCCGGAATCACCAGATCGAAGATTGCGCCCGCGCCGGGGCCGACGGTGTACGTGGATACACCGCTCAAGGCGTGTGCCGGGTCCCCATCGGGGTAAACCTTGTCGAAAATCGCGCCGATCACGTGGAAGGAGCTCCACAGATTCGGGCCCGCATCGACCAGATAGATGCGCACGCGCTTGCCCGGGGCGACCGCGAGAGGATGATCGCGGTACTGGAACGCCGCCCCATTGAAGACGACCTCATCCGGGCGCTCCTGCATCATCTTGTCGTAATCGGCACCCATGAGCTTTCCGGAAATCTGTTGCGTGTACCATTCGCCTTGCACGAGCACGTAGCTTTGCGCCGCGGGTGGCAGCGGCGTCGCGGGATCCACAATCAGCGCGCCATACATTCCGTTGGCCATGTGCAGCTCCACCGGCGGAGTGCCGCAGTGATAAAGGAATGCGCCGGGCACGCGTGCCACGAAGGAAAAGTGAATCGTCTGGCCCGGCATGATTTCCACGTAATTCAGGTTCGGCGGCGTCATTGCGGCATGAAAGTCGATCGAGTGCTGCATCATGCCGTGGTTGCTGAAGGTCACCTCGACAGTCTGGCCCTGGCGCACGTGGATGATCGGGCCGGGAACGCTGCCGTCGAAGGTCCACGCTTGGTATTGCACGCCGCTCGCAATGGTCACGGTGCGATCGGTGGCGACCATATCGACCTTGACGCTGGGGCCGGCCTGAAGCGGCGGCAGCCGTGCATCGCGCACCTCGGCGATCGGATTGGCGGAGGCGAGCGAGAGCGGAGCTACCGCCGCGGCGGCCGATGCAGGGGAGGGCGCCCTGACATGAAACGTGCTGTGCAACCCTCCAACCAGGAAGACCACCAGAATCCCGATGCCGATCATGGCGGGGATCTGCACGCTCCAGGGCAGGGACGTGGGGCGGCGTGCCAGTGTCGCCTCGCTGCTCCACTCCGCGAAGGCGCGCCAGCGTGGCCAGCGCCGCTCGATCAGGTAGTCGAGGCTGTATGGGCTGAACCCGCCGCGGCTGCTGATGCCGATGAGGGCGATGAAGATCAATACGTAGGCGATCGCCGCGCCCATGTTGGTCGCGCCGACCGTGTACGGCCCCCCGAATCCCTCGGCGGTGCTCCAGATCAAAAGGCAGAACAGCGCGCCAGCCACATAGAGGATCCTGCGCGCGAATCCTACGAGCAGCGCCAGCGCAATCGCGGTTTCGACGATGCGTGTCAGCCAGACGAAGAGCGACGCGTTCGGCGTCACTATATCGATCCAGAGGGCGAACCACCCGCCAAGCCACGCCGGCTGCCCATGGGCTGCGTTGTGCAGATAGCCGACATAGTTGACCGCGAACTGCGATGACCAGGTCAAGGCGGCATCCACCGCCCAGATCAGCCCGAACGCCACCCGTAATGCCGCGGTGGCCACAGCCGGCCAGCCCTCGAAGAATCGCTCACGGACACCAGCTTCCGGCATGACACCCCTCTATCGCAGCGCAGCGAATCGGTCAGGGCACCATTCTAGATTTCGTGCCGAGCCATGACAACATTCTAACTTCTTCGGCGCGGCCCGTGATCGAAAATTCCGCGGTATTCTGGCCTGAGGAGCGGAAAATCATCAGGACTTGATGCACATCAAGGCAAGTCAGGACAACCAATGCACCCACGCCCCATGCGGGTGTGCGCGCGCCAAAAGCGTCTCCTCGCCGGACGGCCACAACGTGAGTCGCAATTCGGGCGGGTCCGCGAGCTCGAAGCGAAGCCACGCAAGCGGCGCACCGGCGCGTGCCGCGGCGCCCGCGCGAGTCAAGTGTGCGCTGATGCGCTTCCTCGATTCCTCGGGGAGGTAGCTCCAAACGACCGAATGGAAGAGCACTCTCGTGCCACCGGCAACTGGGTTGAAGTCGATATTCTGCTCAACCCAATCGGCTGCCTCGGCGCAGTCGATGCGGGCGGCAACCGAGCTCGCAATCGCAATGGCGGCTTCGATGCGCGCGATGTGATCCATCTGGTCTGCCCAGACATAAGCAATGAGCCTCTCGCGCGCGCCCACGCTCTCGAGATCGATTGGGTTCGCATCGCACGCGCGCCGCGATCGGATGGCGAGTGCCGCCTCGATCGGGGGCGGCGGCCCCTTCCAGCTCGGGGAGAGCTGCAACCCGGCATCGCGCGGACCCCAAGTGGCATCTCCCAGGCGATAACCGTAGCAATCCGCACGCAGATTCAGCCCCGCGCTCGATCCGATCTCATACAGATCGAGTGGAAGCTCCGTCCGGCGCGCGATCGTCAGGAGTCCCCCGATCAGGACCGCTGAGCGGCCGACCTCGTTGGTCTGCGGGGGCGAGCTGAGGAATTGCAGGACCCGCTCCGGATGCTCGCTCAGGGCAC
>DASVWT010000256.1:0-6633 GCA_036393055.1 Steroidobacteraceae bacterium | reverse complement strand
GGGCAGGGCGCCCCGCTCGCGCGCGCACTGCCGGCCGCAGAGCTGGTGCGCGTGCTGGCCGAGGAATTCCGGGGTGCTTCACGATGATGCAGCTCGAAAAGCGGCCCCGGCGCGTGCGCTCTTTCGGCGGCAACCGCGATTCGTGGGAGGCACTGGAGCCCGAGTGCAGCTTGGTGACGGTCGGTCACCCCCTGGAGTCCGCTGAGCTCGAGCGGGTGGCTTCGCTGCTCTCCAGCCGCCCGGACGTGACCCTCCGTTTTCACACCCGGGCGGCCCGCGACCTGGACTTTCTCAGGCACTTCCCCGGGTTGCGGCGCTTGAGCATTGATCTCTGGGAGCTGGAAGACATTGCCGGTTTCTCCCATCTGCAGCACGGCCTCGAGCTCCTTCATTTCGGCAAGACCCGGAAGCGTTTCTCGCTTCGCTTTCTGGATGCCATGCCGCTCCTGCAGAAGTTGTCCCTGGTAGGTCACACCAAAGACATCATGGTCGTCCGCGGGCTTTCCAGTTTGACTGCGGTCGAGCTCAGAGGCATCACGTTGCCGGACCTGTCCGTCCTGGCCTCGAAGCCGCAGCTCGCCGCCGTGAGCCTGCTGCTCGGCGGCACCACCAACCTGAGTCACCTTGCGGAGCTTCCCAGGTTGGAGACACTCAACCTGATGCGGATCACGAAGCTCGCCGATGTCTCGGTCCTGCGGGAGCTTGCGGCACTGCGTGTTCTCAATCTCGATTGGATGCGCAACATCACGTCCCTCCCCAGCCTGGCCCCGCTCTCGCATCTGGAAGAGGTCTCCCTGGAGACGATGAAGGGTCTCACCGAGCTTTCGGCCGTGGCGGCAGCGCCTGCTTTGCGGCGATTGACGATCGAGGGCATGCCGCAACTCGATGCGGCCGCATTCCGGTGCCTGATCGGCCATCCGTGCCTGTCGGAGCTCCGGCTCCTCCCGAGCCTCGGTGGGGTGAACCTCAAGAAGGCGGTGCTCGAGGCCGTCAGGCAGCTCCTGCCGGAAATCGTCCGGCCTCCTGCCGGATTTACTCCCGTTGTCATCAAGCGCTTAAACCGGCGGCCCCGGGAAGACCTCTAATCCACCGGGCGACGCGACCGAACCCGATGGGGGGTGCGGCCGGGCGGGCTCTTGGTGAGGGGAGGCTTCATGATGAGAGCGGGGTGCTTCCGCGAGCTTGCGCTTGCTGCCCTGTCGTTGGTGGCTGCCGGATTGCTTCAGCCAGTGCGCGCAGCGTCTGCGGGGGTCGCTGCGCCGGTGATTCCGGATCTCACTCCCTGGCTGCAGAAGACCGCGAGGCCCGGGGATACTGCATGGCGGCACGCCGCGCACTTCTCCATATCCTACGAGATCGATCCCGGGCATAACACTCCCGCGCCGGTATCGACGCAGGTCGATGCCGGCTATACCGCGGATGCCCTGTGGCTGCGCTTCCTCGCCCAGGAGCCACATCCTGATCGCATCGGCTTGCGCTATCGCGAGCACGATGACATTTCGAGCAACTTCGATGATTACGTCGGGGTCCTCCTGAGCCCGTTCAATGATGCGCAATGGTCGTACGAGATCTTTTGCACGGCGGGCGGGGCGGAGTGGGACGCGTTCCGCCAGCAGAACAACGAGTATTCCTCCTGGGATGCGGTATGGAGCTGCCGCGCCTCGCGTACCGCCTCCGGCTATCAGGTGGTCATGAGGATTCCGTTCGCGTCGATCAAATTCCCCCACAGTCCGGACCCGCAGCGGTGGGGGCTCATATTCTTCCGCAACTGGCCGCGCAACATCCGCCACCAGCTCTTCAGCCGGCCCCTGAATTACGACAGCAACTGCACCCTGTGCAGCCTGGAGCCGGTGCGCACCGCCGGGGCCGTCAAAACCACTCCGGCCGATGTCCAGCTGATCCCCGCCGTCACCGTGATCCGCACCGACTCGAGAAAGCAGGCGAGCGGAGGACTCGAGCAGGGGTCGCCGAACCTGAAGGCGAGTCTCGATGCGCGCTGGGTCCTTCGCCCCGATCTCGAGTGGTCGGCCACGATAAATCCCAACTTCTCCGAGGTGGCGCCCGATGTGCTGCAGCTCAGCGCCAACCGGCAGTTCGCGCTCTTCTATCAGGAGAATCGCCCATTCTTCGAGCAGGGCATCCAGGCGTTCACCACTCCGAGCCTGCGCTTGAGCTCCGACCTGTTCAATCCATCGGGAACGCTGGTGGACACTCTCGCGATCAACGATCCGCGGTTCGCGACGAAGCTCGTCGGTCAGGTGGGCTCTGACGTCATCGGAGCCCTTGCGACCGAGGATACGGCAACCAGCATCCTCCTTCCCGGCCCCCAGGGCTCGACTGCCCAAACCTTCGACTTCAGCACCCGGGACGAGCTGCTGCGCTATCGGCACGACGCCGGCGCATCGGCCTTCGGCCTCTATGCCTCCGACCGCGATGGCAGCGGATATCACAGCGGCCTCTACGCGGCCGATGCCGACTGGCAGATAGACCCCAGCGACGTCCTGACCGCTCTGGTCGGCACTTCCAATACGAGCTATCCCCAGGCAGTGGCGAGCTCTCTCGGGACGACTCCGGGCAGCGTCAGGGGACTGCTCTGGACCGTGGACTATGCCCGCACCCGGCACAACTACAACTTCGAGATCAACTTGAGCCATGTCGCCGACGGCTTTCGCGCCGACCTCGGGTATCTGCCGCAGGTCGGATACGACCAGGGCGCCTTCCTGGGTGAGTACGACTTCTATGCGCCGGATGAGGACTGGTGGCAGAACTTCGGATTCGGCACGATCTCGAACTGGACCCGCGCGACGCGCGGCGGTCCCGACCTCGACCGCAAGATCAAGCTTTACACCGTCCTTCGTGCCAATTACCAGTCGAAGGTATACCTGTACGCGACGCACGACGAGCAGTACTACCAGGGCAGGACTTTCGCCCTGGATCAGTACGAGATGGATGCCATCGCGCAGCCGACAGGCTGGCTCAACGGCGAAATAGACGTGGTCGGCGGTGATGGAGTGGACTACACGGGCATACGCAAGGCGAAGCTGTTGGCCGTCAATACCACGCTATATTTCCAGCCGGGAAGGCACCTCAAGATCGACCTCGTGGATGATTACGAGCAGCTGGACTTTCACGGTAGCCGCCTGTTCACGGCGAACGTCTATGATCTGCGCGTCGCCTGGTACTTCACGCCTCACCTGTTCGCGGACGCAATCGGTCAGGGACAGGATGTGCGTTACAACACGACGATGTATCCCTTCGGCACTCCGCGCCGCAGCGGCACGCTCGCCACCCAGTGGCTGATCGGTTATCAGGTCAATCCCTGGACGGTCTTCTACGCTGGCAGCTCCGAGGGGTATCAGGAAACCCCGCATAGCCAGCTCCTGCCGCAGCAGCGCACGTTTTTCCTGAAGGGTAGCTATTACCTCCAGCCGCCCCTCTGACCGCGCCTTGCCCGTGGCCGCTCGTTGCGCGCCGGCGCGGAGTCGCGTTCGACCTGTAATCGTGGAACGGAAAGCGCTGCCGCTGTACTCTCTCTCCGCCCGAAAGAGTCACACGGGGTATGCGGATGGCGGGACCGGCGAAACTCAGGCGCGACGCAAGTGCGGTGGGCCTTCTGTACGCGAGCCTCGGCAGCATCATCGGTTCCGGCTGGCTGTTCGGTGCGCTGCACGCCGCCGTGCTGGCGGGCCCCTGGAGCGTCTTCTCGTGGGTCATCGGGGCGGCCGCCATCCTGCTGCTGGCCTTCGTATTCGCCGAACTGGCGACGATGTTCCCGAATTCCGGGGCGATGGTGCACATGACGTACGTGAGCCATGGCGACCTGGTCGGCAGGATCTGGAGCTGGATCCTCTTTCTCGCCTTCGTGCTGGTGCCTCCCGTGGAGGTGACCGCGGTGCTCACGTATACCAATAGTTACCTGCCCGGGCTGATCGATCCGCAAACGGGTCTGCTGACGCATGCCGGCATGATCTGGGCCGTGCTGCTGCTCGCGGCGGTGGTCGTCGTCAACCTCATGGCGGTGCGCTGGGTGCTCGCCATCAACAGCGTCGCGACGTGGTGGAAGCTGCTCATCCCGGTCGCGACGATCGTCGTTCTGATGGCCTATTCCTTCCACCCGCGCAACATGGCGGCGCACTTGGCCAGTGTTCCGGCAAGCGGCGTGTTTACGGCGGTGGCCACGGCGGGCATCGTGTTCAGCTTCCTCGGCTTCCAGCAGGCTATTTCCCTTGCGGGAGAGACTCGAAACCCGAGCCGCTCCATACCCCTGGCCCTCATCGGCTCGGTGCTGGTCGGGATGCTGATCTATGTGGGCCTGCAGGCTGCATTCATCACGGCGCTCGATCCGCGGGACATCAGCGGCGGCTGGCAGCGGCTGCACTTCACCGGCATGTTCGGGCCGCTCGCCGCCATTGCCATCGGTGTGGGGGCGCTCTGGTGGGCGGTCGTGCTGTACGCCGACGCCTTCGTCTCGCCTCTCGGCACTGCCTTCATCTATGTCACCGCGAGTCCGCGCATCATCATGGCCGCCGGAGAGATGGGCAACGCGCCGGGGCACGTCGTGCGACTGAATCGCCACGGGGTTCCGTGGGTCGGGCTGGTCGTCACTTATGTCGTCGGCGTGGTGTTCTTTTTCCCATTCCCTTCGTGGCAGAAGCTGGTATCCGCCGACTCCCTCATCATGGTGCTCGCATACGCCATGGCGCCCGTGACCCTGCTCCACCTGCGCTCCGTCCTGCCGGAAGCGCGGCGCCCGTTTCGCCTGCGCGCGGCACGCCTCCTCGCGCCCGTCACGTTCATCACGTCCAATTGGATCATCTACTGGACAGGTTACGAGGTCGTCGAATGGATGTTGGGGGCGGTGCTTGCCTACGCCGCCGTCTATCTCTCGTGGTATTTCCTCGTGCGGCGGCGGCCGGCACGGGAGCTGGGATGGGAACAAGCCTGGTGGGTGGCTCCCTATCTGGCGGGCCTATGGATCGTGAGCTACTTCGGCCCGGCGGGGACCATGGGCGGGCAGGGGAAGGTCGGCTTTTTCACGGGAATGTGGATTCTCGCGGCCTTCAGCCTCGTCATCCTGCGCCTGGCCCTCAGGGCTGGGCGGGGCGCCGCGGCCGCGCAGGCCTGCGCGGACCGCGTGAAGTCCCTGGCCTCGAGCGGTGCCGATCCGCTGGGCGCCTGTTCGTGACTGCCATCGGGCCGTGGCAGGACGTGCGCAACGACACTGCGGATCGCGCTGCGATCGAGGCTGTAGTGTCGCCTTGGATTGTCGGGACGCGCCTCAGGGCGCGGATGTGATGTCGAGTTCGGTTGCCGCCGCATCGGACGACGGAGCGGGCGCGCGGCGACGGTGCCCCGCGCGCAGACGGCGCGCGACCAGTGGAGCGGCATGCTTTGCGCCGTACATGAAGCGCATGATCGGACCGAATACGGGTGAGCTCGCCAGTCCGACGACGAACAGGCCCGGTATGGAGGTTTCGAACTGCGCGGTCAGCGCCGGGATGCCTTGGGCCTCCAGAATGAGCGAATCCCGGAGCGCAGGCTCGAGATAGTCGAGATGGTTGATGTCGACTTTGAAGCCCGTCGCCGCAATGGCTCGGTCGGTGATGATCTCCTCAGGTCCCTGTGGTCCCAGAACCTTGAGCGCAAGTCCCTCGGGTGTGACGCTGGCCGCTCCGACTTGCGTGCCGGATCGAATCTCGACGCGCCCCTCCACTCGATCGCGCAGCCACCACGCGCCATTGGGACCGTATGATCGAGCAACATGCCAGTGCCGCTTCGATGGCGTGAACAACCAGCGGTAGAGCCGCGGCAGTTCCGAGACCGCGACCGACGGCCAGCCCGGCGCGATGCCCGAATGCGGGGTCCGGACGCGATCCAGAGTGGTGCGTCGCTTGGGTTGCGCGTTCCAGACGATGTTCTTGCGACGCAGCAGGATGCGCACGCGGGCACCGGCTTCGCAAAGGAGCGCCGCCATCTCCAGAGCGGACTGGCCAGCGCCGATTACCGTCACGTCGAGCCCGACGTAAGCACCAGGATCGCCGCTTGCAGTGCTGTGCACCGCGAAGGGAGCGGGAATCCCCTCCAGCTCTGTCGGTATGACCGCGAAAGGCATGTGGCCGGTCGCAAGCACGACGCGCCGGCTGGTCAGGCTCGAGCCGTCGGACAGCGAGAGCGAGAACCCACCCGGCCGCCTTGCGAGCCGCACGAGCTTGCCGTCTCTCGGCGAACCGGCCGCATTACGGCAAAACCAGTCCGTGTAGCTCAGGAAGGTGTCGAGGGCAACCGGGCTGCAGATCGCCCGATACGGTATGGAATGGGCCTCGCAATAGCGGCGCAGCGTGAAGCGACGCTGCGGATCCCAGAGATTGGAGGCGAAGGGCTCTGATTTCAGTCTCATTCCGGCGGGCATGTAGCGCCTCCAGCTCTCCATGGCCGATCCAAGCAGCTCGAATGACTGCCCTCTCGCGCGCAGATGTGCCGCGAGCGAGAGGCCGTAAGGCCCAGCCCCGACGATGGTGATATCGGCATCCACGGTCATTCCTCCACAGCTTGTCCCAGGCTCCGCGGTACTCGCGGCGCGACCGGGCGCACCCGGATGAGTCGTGTGAGGCCCCGCCATAAGCGGACTGCGCC
>DASVWT010000255.1:0-13589 GCA_036393055.1 Steroidobacteraceae bacterium | reverse complement strand
CGATGCATGCGCGCCTGTTTCTCGGTTTCCTCGCCCGGATGCCGCTGCTGCTCGCCCGCCGTGTGATCCGCTGGCTGGCCGGCCGGCGGGCCCATGTATAAAATCGTGCGCCCATAAGGGGGGCCGAGACGTTTTCACAAGCTCAATGTCCAATCACGCCTCAATTCTGCGCCAGCCGCCGGCGACGGCCGAGTCGCCAGCGCTCGTACGCGAGCTCGCCGAGCTCATCGTCCAGGCGCTCAACCTGGAGCTCGGCGCCGCCGACATCGATCCCGAGGCGCCGCTCTACGGCGAGGGCCTGGGGCTCGATTCCATCGACATCCTGGAGATCGCCCTGGTGGTCTCCAAGCGCTATGGGGTGCAGCTTCGCGCCGACAACGCCGAGAACGAGCAGATCTTCCGCTCGCTGCGGCGTCTGGCCGAGTACATCACCGCCCACCGGACGACTTGACGCCTGGCCACCTACCCGCTGATCTCGCACGCGACGGCTGATGCGGTAATCGCGTACCGCGCCGGCGCTCCGATTCGCGCCGCCGAATTCCTCGATGCCGCCGCGCACCTGGCGCAGCGGCTGCCCGCCGGCGAGCATCTCATCAATGTATGCGCCGACCGGTACCGCTTCGCCGTGGGCGTTGCGGCCGCCCTGCTCGCGCGCAAGATCTGCCTGCTGCCCCCGACGCGCACGCCGGAGGTTATCCGGCAGCTCGCCACGTTCGCCCCGGACGTCTTCTGCCTGACGGATGAGGACGACTGCGACATCGCGCTCCCCCAAGTGCGGATGCCTGACTTCCGCATATCCGGCGGCTGCTGGCGAGTGCCCGAGATCAGTGCCGAGCAGGTCGCGGCCTATGTCTTCACCTCCGGCTCCACCGGCGTGCCCGTCCCCTACCCCAAGACGTGGGGCAAGCTGGTGCGTTGCGTCCGGGATGAGGCGGCAAGGCTCGGCTTCGTCGATGGGCGCTCTCACGCGGTGCTCGCCACGGTGCCGCCGCAGCACATGTACGGTTTCGAGTCGAGCGTCCTGATCGCGATGCAAAGCGGGGGCGCGCTCTGCGCGGAACGGCCCTTCTATCCGGCGGACGTGTGCAGCGCACTCGATCGCCTACCGCGGCCACGGACGCTGATCTCGACACCCGTTCACCTGCGCGCGCTGCTCGCCTCGCAGGCTCACCTGCCGCCCGCCGACCTGATCGTCTCGGCGACGGCACCTCTGCCGCGGGAGCTGGCGCGCGAGGCGGAGCAGCGGTTCCAGGCGCCGCTCCTCGAGATCTATGGCTCCACCGAAAGTGGTCAGCTCGCCACGCGCAGGACGGCACGCGATGAGGAATGGCGATTGTGGCCGGGCGTCTGCCTCACTCTGGAGGACGGACGTGCATGGGCACGCGGAGGGCACCTGGAGCAGCCGACGCCCATGTGCGATGAGCTGGAGCCCATCGACGCGGAGCGTTTCCTCCTCGGAGGCCGGCTGGCCGATCTGGTCAACATTGCGGGCAAGCGCAGCTCTCTTTCGTATCTCACGCATCAGCTCAACTCCATCGAGGGCGTCCAGGATGGCGTCTTTTTCTTCCCCGAGGAGCCGCATCCCTCGCAAGCGGGCATCGCGCGGGTAGCCGCGGCTGTGGTCGCTCCCAGTCTGGATGCCGCGGGGGTCACGGCAGCGCTGCGTCAACGGATCGATCCGGTGTTCATGCCGCGGCCGCTCTTGTTCGTGGAGCGTCTGCCGCGTAACAGCACGGGTAAGCTGCCGCGCGAGGCGCTGCGCTCGCTGGTCGCGGCGTCTGCGTCAGCTCCGGAGTCGATGCCCGAGCCAGCGGCCGCCCTGTCGGATCGCCAGGCCGGGACATGAGGGCGGTCGCGCTCTCGATCGCCGCGAGTCACCCGGCTTTCGAGGGCCACTTTCCAGGCACGCCGGTGCTTCCGGGAGTGGTGCTGCTCGATGAGGCGATCCGCGCAATCGAGCTCTGGGATGGCGGTGGGGCGAGGCGCTGGCGGATCTCCTCGGTGAAGTTTCTGCGGGCGGTCGCGCCGGGCGAGGCGCTCACGCTCGAGCAGGAGCGGCTGGCGAGCGGGACCTTCCGCTTCACCATAGTGAGCGGCGAACAGGGTGTGGTAGCGGCCGGCACGCTGTCGCCGGCATGATCAAGCCACAAAGCGCTGCAGTACGACCCGCGAGCGCTGACTGGGTCACTCGCGGCGAGCGCGGCAGCGCCTTTCTGATGCGCCTGATGGCGATCCTGTCACTGCGGGTCGGCCGGCGCGCCGCGCGGGTGCCACTCCACTTCATTGCCGCCTACTTCTTCCTGTTCGCCCCCCGGGCGCGCCGCGCCTCGTTAGGGTACCTGCAACGTGTGCTCGGGAGGCGTCCGACGGCGCGGGATCGCTTCAGGCAGGTGACGACGTTCGCCACCACCATTCACGATCGGGTCTATCTCCTCAACGATCGCTTCGACCTGTTCGACATTGCGGTCGAGGGGGAGGAGCTCGTGCGGGAGCGGGCACGCGCCGGCGGCGGCGCATTCCTCGTCGGGGCGCACCTGGGGAGCTTCGAGGTGACGCGCGCCATCGGCAGGCGCCAGCCGGGCCTGCGGGTGTCCATGGTGGCTTATGAGGCGAATGCGCGGAAGATCAACTCCATGATCGCCGCCATCAATCCGGCGCTCGCGGGGGGCACGGTGGGGCTCGGCAGCGCGGAGGCGATGCTCAGGGTGCGGGGATTGCTGGATGAGGGCGGGTTCGTGGGGATGTTGGGGGACAGGACGCCGGGGGGAGAGCCTACCGAGGTGGTGGAATTCCTCGGCGCGCCGGCGCGGTTTCCGCTCGGGCCGATGAGGCTCGCGGCGTTGCTGCAGCGGCAGGTCATCTTCATGGCAGGACTGTATTGCGGGGGGAGCGGTTATCGGGTGGTGTTCGAGGAGATTGCGGACTTCTCGGGGATTGCCCGGCAGGAGCGCGAAGGCGCCGTTCGGGATGCAGTGGTGCGGTATGCGGGGAGGTTGGAGAGCTACTGCAGGCGGTACCCTTACAACTGGTTCAATTTTTTTGACTTCTGGGCTATTTGACATGAGATCCGTCGCCTGGCTCGCTGGCGGGATGTTCGCGCTGATCGTCCTGGCGGGAGGACGGTGTCTCGGCGCGGAGCAGGGTCGAGGCGCAGCCACGCTGCAACAGCTGATGGGCCTGCTGGCCCAGCGCAAGCACGGGGAGGTGCCGTATGTAGAGGAGGATTACCTTTCGGTCCTCGATCGGCCGGTGAAATCCTCCGGGGTGTTGGTTTATGAGGCGCCGGATCATCTGGAGAAGAGGACGCTGAAGCCGAAGGAGGAGTCGCTGGTCCTCGACGGCGATGAGCTGACCGTGCGGCGGGGGCATCGGACTCATCGGCTGCAGCTGAGCTCATACCCGCAGGTTGCGCCGCTGGTGGATGCCATTCGCGACACGCTCGCGGGGAATGAGCAGGCGCTGGAGCGAGTCTTCAAGGTGCGGTTCGCGGGGTCGCTGGCCGACTGGAAGCTTGAGCTGACTCCGTTGGATCGGGACGTCGCGCTCCAGGTGCGCCGCATCGAGATCGCGGGGGCACGGGATGCGATTCACTCGGTCGAGATCCTGCAGGTGGACGGAGATCGCTCGGTGATGACGCTCGGGACGCCATGAAAGCACCGCGCGGGGCAGCGCTCCTCGTCTGGGCGGGGCTTGCGCTGATTGCGCTCTGGGTGGTGGCGCGGGCGCGGTACTCGGCCGATCTCTCGGGGTTTCTGCCGCAGGCGCCCACCGCGGCGCAGCGGCTGTTGGTGGAGCAGCTGCGTCAGGGGGTGGCCTCGCGGCTCATCATCCTCGCCATCCAGGGTGGCGATGAGCAGGAGCGCGCCCGGTTGTCCCGGGATCTGGCGCTGCGGCTGCGGGCGCAGCCGCGGTTCCTTGCGGTCGAGAACGGGGATCAGGCGACGGCGCGGCGGGATGAGGCGTTCCTCTTCGCCCATCGCTATCTGCTCAGCGGCACGGTGACGCCCGAGCGCTTCAGTGTCGCGGGATTGAAGGCGGCCATCGGCAACACGATCGACCTGCTCGCCTCTCCGGCGGGAATGCTCGCCAAGTCCTGGCTGACGAGCGACCCGACCGGGGAGATGGTGACGCTGCTCGACAGGTTGAGCGGCAGTCAGCCGCCGCAGACCCGCGATGGAGTGTGGGTATCGCCGGATGGCGCACGCGCTCTGCTGCTGGTACGCACTCGCGCGGCCGGGTCGGACACCGACGGGCAGCAGCAGGCGGTGGCGGCGATCCGCGCGGCATTTCAGCAGTCCCGGGCCTCGCAACGCGCGGCAGGCGGGTCGCGGCAAACTGCACCTGCGGGGGCGCGGGCCCGTGGGCAGCCGCAGCTCATCATGTCGGGGCCGGGGGTATTCGCGGTGCAGGCGCGGCAGACCATCGAGTCGCAGGTGATGCGCCTTTCCATCATCAGCTCGGCGCTCATCATCGCCCTCCTCCTTCTCGTCTACCGCTCGGTGCCCGCGCTGCTGCTCGGGCTCATTCCGGTGGCTTCGGGAGCGCTCGCAGGCATTGCGGCGGTGGCGTTGGGGTTTGGTGTGGTGCAGGGCGTTACGCTCGGTTTCGGCGTGACGCTGATCGGCGAGGGGGTCGACTACTCGATCTACCTTTTCATTCAATCCCGCACCGGCGACTGGCGGCGGTCGGTGTGGCCGACCATCCGGCTCGGCATGCTGACTTCGGTCTGCGGGTTCGCGGTGCTGCTGCTGTCGAGCTTTCCGGGACTGGCGCAGCTTGGCCTCTACTCGCTGGCAGGGGTGCTGGCCGCGGGCCTGGTCACGAGATTCGTGTTACCTGAGCTCCTGCCCCGCGGCTTCAGGATCCGGGATCTGACGCCGATCGGCCGTAGGGCGGCGCACGTGCTCGCAAAGGCCCGCTCCGGACGGTCAGCCGTGGCCCTCATTGCCATCGGTGCGGCGGTCGTTCTCTTCCTGCATCGCCAGCAGTTGTGGAGCCACGACCTGTCGGCGCTCAGTCCCGTGCCGCAGGCCGCGCAGAGTCTGGATGCGCGGCTGCGCGCCGATCTCGGCGCGCCCGACGTGCGCTACCTGGTGATCGTTTCCGCGCCCGATGAGCAGTCGGCACTCGAAGGCGCGGAGCAGGTCGGGGCCGAGCTCGATGGCCTCGTGGCACGTGATGTGATTGCGGGCTATCAAAGCGCCGCGCAGTACCTGCCGAGCCTCGCGGTCCAGCGGCAGAGGCGGCAGAGCCTGCCGGTCCCTGCCGTGCTCGGCAGGAGGCTCGAGCAGGCGCTCTCGGGCATGCCGCTGCGGGCGCAGCGGCTCGCGCCATTCCTTCATGACATCGAGGCTGCGCGGACGGCGCCTCCCCTGACACGTGCCTCCCTCGCGGGCACTTCCTTCGCCACGCTCGCCGACTCGCTGTTGATGAGGGATGCCGATGGCTGGCGTGCGTTGCTGCCGCTGCAGGCGCCGGTCTTCGCCGGGCATGCGCGCGCTATCGATGCGGGGCTCGTTCGGCGGGCCATGTCGGTCGGCGCTCCCGATCGGGTGACCGTGCTGGATATCAAGGCTCAGGCCGATGCCCTGTACTCGGGCTATCTCGCAGGGGCCGTGCGCCTGTCGCTCGCGGGCTTCGCGGCCATCGTCGTCCTCCTGCTGGTCACGCTCCGCGGTGCATTGCGGGCCGCACGCGTGGTACTGCCGCTGGCGCTGGCCGTTCTCACGGTGGCGGCCGGGCTGACCCTGTCTGGTGAGAGGCTCACTCTGCTGCACGTGGTCGGCATGCTGCTCATCATCGCGGTCGGCTCGAATTACGCGCTCTTCTTCGATCGCAGAAAGAAGCTGCCGCCGGCCGGCGACGCCCGGGTCGATGAAGGGACCGCGCTCACGCTCGCCTCGCTCGTCGTGGCCAACTGCGCCACCGTCGTGGCCTTCGGCGTGCTGGCCTTCTCCTCGGTGCCCGTTCTGCACGACCTCGGGGAGACGGTCGCCCCGGGGGCTTTTCTGGCTCTCGTCTACGCCGCGCTGCTCGCGGACGCCCGCCGCCCAGCCACCGCCTCCACAAGCGGATGATGCGAGGCCTTCGCGGCCGCTGACCTCTCCCAGGCTACAATTCCCCATGGCTTCGACACCCTCCTCCCCTAGCCCGGCGCGCTGGCGGCCCTCGCCTCTGATGCGCGCCTCGCTCGGCGTGCACGCGGGTGCCGTTGCGCTGGCTCTGGCACGGCCGTCCGCCTGGCCCTGGGCGCTCGGCGCCGTGCTCGCCGACCATGCGCTGCTCGTTGCCGCCGGCCTCACGCCGCGCTGCGGACTGCTCGGACCCAACTGGACGCGACTGCCCACGGCGGCTGCCTGCCAACGTGAGCTCGCAATCACCATAGACGATGGTCCCGATCCTCGGGTCACTCCACGCGTGCTCGACCTGCTCGATGAGCGTAAGGCCAAGGCGACCTTCTTCTGCATCGGGGAACGCGTCCAGCGTCACGCGGAGCTCGCACGTGAGATGGTGCGTCGGGGGCACTCTGTGGAGAACCACAGCCACCGGCACCTCAGCTATTTCTCCATGCTCGGCCCGCGCGGCATTCTCGCGGAGATCGAGCGCGCGCAGGACACGATCGGCATCACGACCGGCCAGCACCCGCTCTTCTTTCGCGCGCCGGCGGGACTGCGCAGCCCCTTCCTGGATCCGGTGTTGAGCCGGCTCGGCCTGCGCCTCGCCAGCTGGACGCGCCGGGGCTTCGATACCGTGAGCGCGCGGGCCGAGACGGTGCTCGGCAAGCTGACCCGCAGCCTCGCGGCCGGCGACATCCTGCTGCTGCACGACGGGCATGCGGCGCTCACCGACAGGGGCGCGCCAGTGATCCTCGAGGTGCTGCCGCGGCTGCTCGATACGGTGGCGGCCGCACAGCTCGAGCCCGTCACTTTGCGCGCCGCGCTCACCGCCGGCAACAGGCAAACGGCGGCCGCATGAGCGCCCTCGCCATCTCCCACCTCACGGCGACGAGCGCCATCGGCCGCGGCCTCGAGGCCACGCTGCAATCCCTGCGTGCGCAGCGCAGCGGACTTGCACCCTGCGCCTTCGAGACGGTGGAGCTGCAGAGCTACATCGGCGAGGTGCCGGGTGTCGATGAGGTCCGGCTGCCCGCCGCGCTGCGGCACTTCGACTGCCGCAACAACCGCCTGGCGCAGCTCGGACTGGCGCAGGACGGCTTCACCGATGCGGTCGCGGCATGCGCCGGCCGGTGGGGCCGGCGGCGCGTCGGGCTGTTCCTCGGCACCAGCACCTCCGGGATGCTGGAGACCGAGATCGCCTACCGGCGCCGCGATGCGGCCACGGGCGCACTGCCGGCACGCTTCGATTACGCAAGCACTCACAACACCTACTCCCTGGCGGCATTCGTGCGCGAAGTGCTCGCGCTCGAGGGTCCTGCGGCCGTGGTCTCCTGCGCCTGCTCCTCCAGCGCCAAGGTGCTCGGCACCGCGCGGCGAATGATCGCGGCGGGCCTCATCGATGCGGCAGTGGTCGGCGGCGTCGATTCGCTCTGCCTCACCACGCTCTACGGCTTTCATTCGCTGCAGCTCGTCTCGCGCGAGCCCTGCCGGCCCTTCGATGTGGCGCGCGATGGCATCTCGATCGGCGAGGCGGCGGCCTTCGCGCTCATCGAGCGCCCGTTGCAGAGCCTGGATGGCGATGCCATTGTGCTGCTGGGTGTCGGGGAATCGAGCGACGCCTACCACATGTCATCGCCCCACCCCGAGGGGCGCGGCGCGCGGGCAGCGATGCTGCAGGCGCTGGAAGGCGCCGGCCTCACGGCGCAGGACATCGACTACATCAACCTGCACGGCACCGGCACTGCGAGCAACGACAGTGCGGAAGGCAGGGCGGTCGCCGACCTCTTCGCCGATCGCGGCGAGGGGGTCGAGGCAAGCTCCACCAAGGGGGCGACCGGCCATACCCTCGGCGCGGCAGGGGCGCTCGAGGCCGTGATCTGCGCCCTGTCGCTGCGCCACGGGCTCCTCCCCGGCGGCGCCAACACCCAACGGGTAGACCCGTCGCTCGGCTTCGAGTACCTCTGCGCCAACCGCCATCGGCCGATCGCGCGGGTGCTCAGCAACTCCTTCGGCTTCGGCGGCTCCAACTGCTCGCTGGTCCTGGGACGGGCAGGATGAGCCAATACCTCCACGAAGGGCGCCGATGCTGACCGCCTGGATCCAGGGCATCGGCCTCATCGGCCCCGGCCTTCCCGACTGGCGCAGCGGCGCGCGCGCCATTGCCGGCGAGGAGGTCTACTCGCCGCGCCCGACAGCCGTACCGGCCCCCGACGGGTTGCCTCCCGCGGAGCGCCGCAGGACCGGCGCCACCGTGAGGCTCGCGCTCAGCGTCGCGCAGCAGGCTGTTGCCGATGCGGGCGTGGATCCCGCTGCCCTTCCTGCGGTGTTCAGCTCCTCGGGCGCCGATGGCCGCATCTGCCACGAGATCTGCGAGACCCTGGCCTCCCCGGACCGGCAAGTCTCGCCGACGCGCTTTCACAACTCCGTGCACAACGCCGCCGCCGGCTACTGGGGCCTCGCTACCGGCGCGACCGCGGCCTCGACGGCGCTCTGCGCATACGATGGCAGCTTCGGCGCGGGCCTCCTGGAGGCGCTCGCTCTCGTGCTGGCCGATCGGATCCCCGTTCTGCTGTGCGCCTACGAGACGCCCTACCCGCAGCCGCTCCACGCCAAGCGGCCGGTCCCCGATTCCTTTGGCGTGGCGCTGGTGCTCGCGCCCGCGGCAACTCCCAACGCGCGCGCGCGGCTCACCGCCACCCTGTGCCGGTCGGAGGCGGCCGCCGACCGGATTGCGGATCGGCAACTGGAGGCGCTGCGCGCGGCGCTGCCCGCGGCCCGCAGCCTGCCGCTGCTGCGGCTTCTCGCCCGCCGGGAGCCCGGCAACGCGGTGCTCGATTATCTCGGCGGGCAGCGCATCGCGGTGGAGGTGCGCGAGTGTCGCTAGTCTCCGCGCGACTCGATCACGGCTGGATCGAGACGCACATTCCTCACAAGGGACGCATGTGCCTCCTCCATGAGGTATTGAGCTGGGACTCCGCGCGCATACGGTGCCGCGCGAACAGCCATCGCCTGGCGGACAATCCATTGCGCGCGCACGGCCGGCTCGGCGCCGCGTGCGGTGTGGAATATGCCGCTCAGGCCATGGCGGTGCATGGAGCCATCGTGGCGGCGGCCGAGGGAACACGGGCACGCGCGGGTCTTTTGACGAGCGTCAGGAATCTCGTGCTGCTCGTCGATCGGCTCGATGATCTCGAGGCGGATCTGATCGCGAGCGCCGAGCGCCTTGCGGGCGATGAGGGCAGCACCCTGTACGAGTTCACGGTCACGAGCGCCGGGCGCGAGCTGCTCAGCGGCCGCGCCGGCATCGTGTTTGCGGCGGAGCCAACATGAGCGAGCCCCTCCGGCGGGCACTGGTCACGGGCGGCAGCGGCGGCATCGGCGCGGCGATCTGCCGCCGCCTGGCGCGGGACGGACACCACGTGTATGTACACGCACGCCTGGGCGTCGAAGCCGCGGAGAAGCTGGTCGAAGAGATCCTCGCCGCCGGGGGAAGCGCCGCGGCGCTGCATTTCGACGTCACCGATACGGAAAGTACGCGCAGCGCGCTGGAATCCGCGCTGGCCTCGGGACCCATCCAGATCCTGGTGAACAATGCCGGCATCCACGACGATGCCGTCCTGCCGGGGATGCGCGCGCAGCAGTGGCACCGGGTGATCGACGTGTCGGTCAGCGGATTCTTCAACGTCACCCAGCCGCTCCTCATGCCGATGATCCGCACCCCCTGGGGACGGGTCGTCAACATCTCATCGGTGACGGCTCTCATCGGCACCCGCGGACAGGTCAACTACGCGGCGGCCAAGGGGGCGCTCAATTCCGCCACCAAGGCGCTCGCCCTCGAGCTCGCCAGCCGCGGGATCACCGTCAACGCGGTGGCGCCCGGCATCATCGGCACCCCGATGAGCGAGGGCCTGTTCGATGAGAAGACCATCGAGCGCCTGGTGCCCATGAACCGCGCCGGACTGCCCGCGGAAGTGGCCGCCGTGGTCGCCTTCCTCTGCTCGGCCGAAGCCTCCTACGTCACCTCCCAGGTCATCTCGGTGAGCGGCGGGATGGCCTGAAGGCTCCAACGTCATGCACTACGTTGGAGCTATACGTATCCACAGACGCAAAATTCCTCGCAAATCGTAGGCGAGCACGCCGAAATGCCGCAAAATTGATGCAGGAGCCCAATTCTTCGGGCTGTTCAGGACCCTGCTCTGTCTGTTCAATGAGCAGACAGGCTCGACCCAAGGAGAGCGACGATGTCAGCGGTGGCGGCGGCAGTGATGGCAGATCAATCGCTGGATTCACGTATCACCCGGCTCGAGTCGGACGTGGCTCACGCGGGTTCAAGTGGCTGTAGGACCGGTACGACTGAGGCTCGAGCCCACGCGAGGTGGCTCGTCACATCGAGAACATCCAGGAGGGTCATGCCGCTTCCTCCCACCGACGAGGAGGATGAAGCTTCAACGGGCGGGACGGAAAGCCGGTTCCGGGCGTGCGCGGCAGCTTGCTAGAATCCTCCTTCCCCTTCGACCCCAGAGGAGCGGCCCATGGCGATTCGCGAGCGACTGATCGAATACAACGATGGCGCAACCCTCCTCGAGGGCTTCTTCTGCCATGACGACTCGCGCCCGGGGCCGCTGCCGGCCGTGCTGATCGCCCACGAGTGGGGCGGACGCGGCGAGTTCGTGGAGCGCAAGGCACGGCGCCTCGCCTGGCACGGCTTTGCGACCTTCGCGCTCGACATGTTCGGCAAGGGCAGGCGGGGCACCACCGCCGCGGAATGCTCCGCGCTGATCACCCCCTTCGTCCAGGACCGGGCGCTGCTCGCCCGCCGGGTCGGGGCGGCGCTCACCTTCGCAAGAGGGCTGCCGGAGGTGGATGCGCGGCGCATCGGCGCCATCGGCTTCTGCTTCGGCGGCATGTGCGTGTTGGATCTGGCGCGAAGCGGCGCGGACGTCCGCGGCGTCGTCAGCCTGCACGGACTGCTCAAGCCAACCGGGTTGCCGCAAGGCAAGATCCGCGCGAAGGTGCTCGTGCTCCATGGGTACGAGGATCCCATGGGGCCGCCCGAGGATGTGCTCGCCATCGCCAAGGAACTCACCACCGCGGGTGCCGACTGGCAGGTCCACGCCTACGGCAATACCCGCCACTCCTTCACCAACCCGCACGCCAACGACCACGCGGGTGGCATGGTGTACGACGAGGCGGCCGACCGCCGCTCCTGGCACGCGCTGCTGCAGTTCCTGGACGAGGTCCTGCGTTAGCTCCAAGCCTCGTCCCGCTCGGCGTCAGCCGAGGCGGGACGAAGGCCCTTTAGACGCTCAGTGCCAGTTGTGGCGCGAGCTGAATTCCCGCGCCTGGCGCTCCGCCTCCTCGCGGGCGATGCCGTATCGTTCCTGCAGCCTGCCCGCGAGCTGATCGCTGTGCCCTTCGAGCTGGGTGATATCGTCGTCGGTGAGCTTGCCCCACTGCTCCTTGATAGTGCCCTTGATCTGCTTCCACTGGCCGGCGGTGCGGTCGCTGTTCATTCTCGGTCCTCCTTCTGGTGACGGAAACGCGAGGAATCGAGCAAGCCGCGGACCACGCCGCGCCTACGTCCGCGAGCGCTGGGACAGAGCGGGGACCACCTCGATCGTGACCGTGTTGGATTGCGGGTCGAAGAGGATGCGCGCCTGTCCGCGCTCGAGCTGTGCGCGCACCTGCGCGACCTTCTGCTCCAGGGAGAACTCCCGCTCGCCGTAGTCGGTGCCCTCGCGCAGCACGAAGGACTCGATCACCCCGCGCAGCGCCTCGGAGGAGAGCTGCGCGGGGGCGATGGCGATCGGGTCGGCCGGCTCGGTCAGTCGCGGCGCACCTTGCTCAGCAGGCGCAGGATCTCGATGTAGAGCCACACCAGCGTCACCAGCAGGCCGAAGGCCGCGTACCACTCCATGTACTTCGGCGCCCCGCCGGCCACACCGCGCTCGATGAGGTCGAAATCCAGCACGAGGTTGAGCGCGGCCACGGCCACGATTACCAGGGAGATGCCGATGCCGAGCGGCGTCGCCGCGTAGAGAACCGGCACGGCGATGTGGAAGAAGCCGAGGACCATCGTGGCGAGGTAGAGGAGCGCGATGCCCCCGGTGGCACCGATGACCATCGCCCGGAACTGCGCCGTCGCGCGCACCCAGCGCATGCGATAGGCGAAAAGCAGCACGGCAAGAACGCCGAACGTGAGACCCACCGCCTGGATGGCGATACCGTGGTAGCGCTGCTCCAGGATGGCGGAGAGCCCGCCGACGACCAGGCCCTCGAGGGCGGCGTAGGGGACGGCCAGATACGGCGCCAGGGTCGCCTTGAAGCTGATGATGAGGGCCAGGATGAAGCCGCCGATGAGGCCGAGCATCATCGTGGACGAGACGGCCTGCACGTCGCCGCCGGCCATCTGCGACCACGGCCAGAGCGCTGCCACCATGCACACGACGAGCAGCAGGAACGACCTGTCGATCGTCCCCTTCAGGGTCATGCCCTCGACCCCGATCGCGGGCCGCGGCAGCCTCGCGAAGGTCCTCTCGTTCAGGCCGGGATTGCCGGTACGGCGCACTGGAAGGGGCATCTGGGGTCTCCTCGGGAAGCGGAAACCCCTATTCTACCAGTGCCGGGCCGAGGCGGCGTTCGCGGCAGCGATTATGTCTATTAGGTCTCGCGGTGGTCGGGCGTCCCCTCGGGGGCGCCGTGCGAGTCCTTCAGGCCGGATTCCTCCCGCTCCCGGTGGATGCGGTCGTAGATCTCCTCCCGGTGAACGGGGATTTCCTTCGGCGCATTGATGCCGCAGCGCACCTGGTTGCCTTTGACACCGAGGACCGTGAACGTCACCGTGTCGCCGACCATGATGGTCTCGCCCACTCGTCTCGTGAGGATAAGCATACTCCCGTGCTCCTTGTTATTTCGCCCTAGGCGCATTGTTGCGCCGGCAACATACTACAACATCCGGCCGGCCGGCGCATGCCTCAGGTTCCCGTGCGATGGTCCCCCCGCCATACCCTCTCGAAGGGCAGCCGCCAGGCGTGCGGCGCGATGAGCTGGTGCATGGAGTTCGGCCCCCACGACCCCGGCGCGTAGAGGCGTACGGGGGGCGGCGACTCCAACAGCGGTGTCGATACTTCCCATAGGCGCTCGATTCCCTCAGCGTTGGTAAAGAGCGTCCGATCCCCACGCATCGCATCCAGTATGAGACGCTCGTAAGCTTCCAGGACATCGCCGACGAGCCCGGTATCGTCCATCGCGAACTGCAGGCTCAACTTGTCGAGGCGCATCCCCGGTCCCGGCCGCTTGCCGTAGAAGGAAAGCGACATCCTCGAGACGTCGGCGAGGTCGAAAGTCAGGTGGTCCGGCCCCTGCGCGCCGACGCCGGAGTCGGCCGGAAACATGCTCTTCGGCGGCTCGCGGAAGGCGATGGAGATGATGCGCGGGCCCTCGGCCAGGCGCTTGCCGGTGCGCAGATAAAAC
>DASVWT010000254.1:0-14355 GCA_036393055.1 Steroidobacteraceae bacterium | reverse complement strand
CCTCGGCGTCCTCGGCTGGGGTGTGGGCGGCATCGAGGCGGAGGCGGCCATGCTCGGCCAGCCGGTCACCATGCTCATCCCGCAGGTCATCGGCTTTCGCCTCACCGGCCGGCTGCAGCCCGGCGCGACCGCGACCGACCTCGTCCTCACCGTCACTGAGATCCTGCGCAAGAAGGGCGTGGTCGACAAGTTCGTGGAGTACTTCGGCGACGGACTCGCCTCGCTGCCACTCGCCGATCGCGCGACCATCGCCAACATGGCCCCGGAGTACGGCAGCACCTGCGGCATTTTCCCGATCGACGAGGAGACCCTCCGCTACCTGGAGCTCTCCGGCCGCCCGCGGGAGCGGATCGACCTGGTCACCGCCTACGCCAGGCACCAGGGCCTCTGGCGCAACCAGGGCGAGAAGCCCGCGCAGTACACCGACGTCCTGGAGCTCGATCTCGGCAGAGTCGAGCCGAGCCTCGCCGGTCCCCGCCGGCCGCAGGATCGCGTGCCGCTCAAGTCGGCCAAGAGCAGCTACGAGAGCAACGCCAGGAAGGCCTCCGAGGAGCGCGCCGCGCGCAATGCCGGCGCGAACACCGGCGCGGGCGCGCAGGGTACTGCGAAAGTGACGGTCGACGGCTCCAGCTTCCAGCTGAAGGACGGCGCCGTGCTGATCGCCGCCATCACCAGCTGCACCAACACCTCCAACCCCTCCGTCATGCTGGGAGCGGGCCTGCTCGCCCGCAAGGCCCGCCAGCGCGGCCTGAAGGCGAAGCCCTGGGTGAAGACCAGCCTCGCCCCGGGCTCGCGCGTCGTCACCGACTACTTCAAGCGCGCGGGGGTGCTCGACGATCTCGCCGCCGTGGGCTTCGACCTGGTCGGCTACGGCTGCACCACCTGCATCGGCAACTCCGGGCCCCTGAAGCCGGAGATCTCGGCCGGGGTGAAGGCCGGCGACATCACCGCCTGCGCCGTGCTGTCCGGCAATCGCAACTTCGAGGGCCGGGTCCATCCGGAGGTGCGGATGAACTTCCTCGCTTCCCCGCCGCTCGTCGTGGCTTACTCGCTCGCCGGCACCCTCGACCTCGACCTCACGACCGAGCCCCTGGGCACCGGCAGCGACGGCAAGCCCGTGTACCTCAAAGACCTCTGGCCGAGCGATCAGGAGGTGCAGGAGCTGCTCGCCCGCTCGATCGACTCGAAGATGTTCCAGCAAAGCTACGCGGGCGTGTTCGCCGGCGATGAGCACTGGAGCAGCATCAAGGTGCCCGCCGGCAAGCTCTACACCTGGGATGCGAAGTCGACCTACATCCAGAACCCGCCCTATTTCGACGGCATGACGCGCACCCCGCCGCAGCTCAGCGACATCCGCGGCGCCCGCGCCCTCGCCGTGCTCGGTGATTCCGTCACCACCGATCACATCTCCCCGGCCGGCAACATCGCCAAATCCAGCCCCGCGGCGCGTTACCTCATCGAGCAGGGCGTGAAGCCCGCCGATTTCAACTCCTACGGCGCCCGCCGCGGCAATCACGAAGTGATGATGCGCGGCACCTTCGCCAACATCCGCCTGCGCAATCAGCTCGTACCCGGTGTCGAGGGCGGCGTCACCGTCCACCTGCCGAGCGGCGAGCAGGCCTCGATCTACGATGCCGCCATGCGCTACAAGCAGGAGCGCACCCCCCTCATCATCCTCGCCGGGCGCGAGTACGGCACCGGCTCCTCGCGCGACTGGGCCGCCAAAGGCACGATGCTCCTCGGCGTGCGCGCCGTCATCGCCGAGAGCTTCGAGCGCATCCACCGCTCCAACCTCATCGGCATGGGCGTCGCGCCTCTGCAGTTCCAGCCCGGAGAGAGCGCCAAGTCCCTCGGCCTCACCGGCCGCGAGGTTTTCGAGATCACCGGACTCGCCAGCGGCGATGCGAAGGAAGTCACCGTCAAGGCAACGCCCGCCGACGGCGGCAAGACGATCGCCTTCAAGGCGCGTGTCAGGATCGACACGCCCAAAGAGCGCGAGTACTACCGTCACGGCGGCATCCTCCAATACGTGCTGCGCCAGCTCGCCGGTTCCACTCACGCAAGCTAAGAAGAGCACGGCAGCGCGACGCACGGGTTGAGCACGCTCGTGCGTCTGGCTGTCTTCGATCTGGACGGGACGATCACGCGACACGACACGCTCGCGCCCTACGCGCTCGGGTACGTGTCGCGCAAAAGACCCTGGCGCCTCCCCGCCCTGCTGCTCGTATTACCGGCACTGGTCGGCTATGCGATCGGCCGCGTCGATCGCGGCGGCCTCAAGTCCGCCTTCATCCGCGCCACGCTGGGAGGCTGCCGCCGCCAGGATCTGGAGCGCTGGACCGCGAGGTTCCTCGAGCGCCTGCTGGCGCGCGGCGTCTTCGCTCAGGCGCTCGAGGCGATCCAGGCGCACGCCCGCGCGGGCGATCACCTGGTCCTGCTGAGCGCCAGCACCGACCTTTACGTGCCCGCAGTCGCGCGCGCGCTAGGCTTCCAGGACGTCATCTGCACCGGGCTTCGCTGGGACGGTGACCGCCTGCGCGGCACCCTGACCACCCCCAACCGCAGGGGCGAGGAGAAAGCACACTGTGTCGCAGCGCTGCGGGCGCGCCACCCCGGCACGCAATCAACGGCCTACGGCAATGCGCAGAGCGACATCGCACACCTAAAGCTCGTCGAGCGCGGCGTGCTCGTCAACGGCTCGGCCGCGGCGCAGCGCGAGGCGGTGCGTCTGGGAATCACGTGCGTATCGTGGCGCCAGACCAGATCGGTCACTGACCTGTCATGATCACATCGAAGTGCGGATCTGCCAAAGCTCCGGAAAGAACTTGAGCTCCAGCGCCTTGGCGAGGTAAGACACCCCGCCCGTGCCGCCCGTGCCCGGCTTGTAGCCGATGATGCGCTCCACGGTCTTCATGTGATGGAAGCGCCAAAGCTGGAACTTGTGATCGAGGTCGACCAGCCGCTCGGCGAGCTCGTACAAGTCCCAGTCCTTCTCCGCATTGTGGTAGACGCCGAGCCACGCACCCGCGACCTGCTTGCTCGCGCGGTAAGGCTCGCTGAAATCCCGTGTCAGATAATCCTCCGGGATGCCGTATCCGCGGCGGCTGAGGAGCCGCAGCGCCTCGTCATAGAGCGACGGTGACTCGAGAGTGCGCTTGAGCGTCGCATACGCCTTCGGGTCTCGCTTGTGCACCTCCAGCATCTGCGCATGCTTGTTGCCGAGGAGGAACTCCATCATCCGGTACTGGAAGGACTGGAAGCCCGACGAGCGCCCGAGTGCATTGCGGAACGCCGAGTACTCGAACGGCGTCATCGTCGAGAGCACCTCCCACGTGGCGATCAGCTGCGTCTGCACCCGCGAGATGCGCGCGAGCATCTTGAAGGAGGGATCGAGGTTGTCGCGCCGCACGCATTCCATCACCCCGCCGAGCTCGTGCAGCATCAGGCGCATCCACAGCTCCGACGTCTGATGCACGATGATGAACATCATCTCGTCGTGCTCGAAGGAGAGCGGCTTCTGCGCATCGAGCACCTTGTCGAGGTGCAGATACTCCCCGTAGGAAAGCGAGGAGCCGAGGTCCCAATGGATGGACTCCCCGACGAGGTCCACCCGCTCGGACTTGTCGTAGCGCTTCGTGCTCATGCCGCCTCGTCTCCGAAGACCCACTCCGGCACGCGCCGCCAGCCATCGAGCAGCTCCCGGTCGAGGCTGCGGTACTCCGGGCAATGGCGCGCCACGCATTGCCAGAACCTGCGCGAATGATTCATGTGCTGAGTATGAGCGAGCTCGTGGATCATGAGGTAGCGCACCACCGCCGGCGGCTGGAACAGCAGGCAACAATTGAGGCTGATCGTGCCGCGCGTCGAGCAGCTTCCCCAGCGGGTCCGCTGGCGGCGGATGAGCATGCGATCGTAGCTGAAGCCGAGCTCGCGCGCGCATTGGGCCAGCAGGGGTGCGAGCACCTGGAGCGCCCGCTCCGTCAGCCAGCGGCGCAACGCCTGGCGCACCGACTGGCCGTTGCCGGTGCCTCCGGCGAGAATGAGCAGGCCCGAGCCCGCCGCGGCGATCCGCGCCCGGCGCGGCCCATCCGTAAGGTGAATCCGCCAGGTCTCCCCGCAGGCCGGCAGCTCGACCTGCGGCGGCGGGAAGGGAACCGGCGGGCCCGACCGGCGCCGCGCCTCTTCGCGCTTGCGCTCGATCCATGAGCGATGCCTCTCCAGAAATCGCTCCACGGCGCGCACCGACGTGCGGAAAGGCACCACGACTTCCACACGGCCGGTATGGAAGACGCGTACCGTCAACCGCCGTGCGCGCTGGCTCTCGCGAACGCTCCACCCTTCGGTGGCGTCCTTGTCGGACCACAACGGCAACTGGGACGTCACCATATTGGAAATCAGGCAGCGTGGCGGCAGAATCCCTGCCTCATAATAGCAGTCGAGGGCGCGGCGCATGCGGCGCGTCCGGCCAGGAGATGCCGTGCCCGAGAGCGCACCGATACTCGAAGTCCACAATCTCGCCAAACAGTACCCCTCCGTCACTGCCGTGGACGGCGTCTCCTTCGCCGTTCCGGAGGGCACGTGCTTCGGCCTGCTGGGACCCAACGGCGCCGGCAAGACCACCACCATAGAGATCATGGAGGGAATCCTGCCGCCGACCTCGGGCGAGGTGCGCTACCGGGGCGAGCCGGTCGGAGCGCGCTTTCGCGAGGAAGCAGGCATCCTCTTCCAGAAGACCGCGCTGCAGGAATTCCTGAGTGTGCGCCAGAGCGTGGCGCTCTTTCGCGGCCTTTATGAGCGCGGCCTGGATGTGGATGAGGTTCTGAAGCTGTGCGCGCTCGAGAAGCTGGCGCGGCGCGACAACCGCCGGCTCTCCGGCGGCCAGCAGCAGCGCCTGCTGCTCGCGATCGCACTGGTGAACGATCCGAAAGTGCTCTTCCTCGATGAGCCGACGACCGGCCTCGACCCGCAGGCGCGGCGCAATTTCTGGGACCTGGTGGAATCGATCAAGGCGCGGCGCAAGACCATCATCCTCACTACGCACTACATGGAGGAGGCGCAGCTGCTGTGCGATGAGATCGCAATCATGGACCGGGGGCGCATCATCGCCCGGGGGGCTCCGCAGCAGCTCGTTCGCGAGCACTTCTCGGAAGTGCTCCTGGAGCTGCCGCGGCAGGAGTTTCCCGAAGGCGCGCGGCGACTGCCGCTCAAGCTGATCGAGGCCAGCGACCGGGTGGAGATCAGCACGCACGATCTCGACGCCACCCTGCGGGCGCTGATCGCGGCGCAAGTCCCGCTGCGAAACCTGCGTATCCGCCCGGCCAATCTCGAGGACCTCTTCCTCGATCTGACCGGCAAGGAGCTGCGCGCATGATGAAACGACTGCTCGCCGTCTGGCATGCGCGCAACCTCGAGTTCCTGCGCGACCGCCCCACCCTGCTCTTCACCCTGTTGCTGCCCGTCGGCCTGGTGATCGGCATGGGATTCATCTTCGGCGGCCCGCCGCGCCCGATCTTCACCGTGGGCGTTCTCGGGACCCGGGTCGAGATCGGCGCCGGCGCCAATCCCTTCCTCCACGAGCGCTACGTGCGATTCGCTCCGATCCGCGATGAGGCCAAGGGTCTCGATGAGGTGACTCACCAGAAGATCGACCTGCTCGTCGATCTCCACGGCTCCGTGCGCTATTGGGTCAACACCGACTCCCCGAAGGGCTACATCATCGAGAAGCTGCTCCTCGCCGCGGACCCCGGCGCGCGACGCCAGCCCGTCACGGGTCAGGCCATCCCCTACGTCGACTGGCTCTTCCCCGGGATCCTCGCCATGAACATGATGTTCAGCTGCCTCTTCGGGGTGGGCTACGTCGTGTTGCGTTATCGCAAGAGCGGGTTTCTCAAACGGCTGCACGCGACGCCGCTCAGCGCATTCGAGTTCCTCACCGCTCAGGTGCTCTCGCGCCTCAGCCTCATCGTCTTCGTCACCGCCGTGCTCTACGTCATCATCGCGGCCTTCATCCACTTCCACAACGCCGGCAGCATCGCCCTTCTCATTCTCATCGCGGTGATCGGCTCCCTGTCGATGATCGCCCTCGGCCTCACCATCGCCGCGCGATTCGCCAGCGAAGAGGTCGTCAATGGGCTTCTGAATCTCCTCACCTGGCCGATGATGCTTCTATCGGGCGTCTGGTTCTCGATCGAGGGCTCGCCGCGCTGGGTGCAGTGGGTGGCGGACATCTTCCCCCTGACGCAAGTGCTGGACGCTGCGCGCGCTGTGATGCTCGACGGCGCCGGCATTCAGAAGATCACACCCAACCTCATTTATCTCGCGGTGACCACGCTCGTGTTCCTCGCCTTCGGCGCGTGGTCGTTCCGCTGGAGGGTCGATTGAGACAAGCCATGCGTTTCTTCAGCGACAACACCGCCTCCGTCTGTCCGCAGATCCTGGAGGCCATCACGGCCGCCAACCGCGGCCTCGCGGTCGCCTACGGCGATGACCCGTGGACACAGCGCCTGGATGGAGTCCTCGGCGAATTCTTCGGCACGGAGGTGCGCGCGTTCGCAGTGGCCACCGGCACCGCGGCCAACTCGCTCGCGCTCGCTACGCTGTCGCCACCGTACGGGGCGGTCTACTGCCACCCGGAAGCTCACGTCGCGGTCGATGAATGCGGCGCGCCCGGATTCTTCTCCGGCGGCGCGCAGCTCGAGCGCATCGAGGGCGAGCACGGCAAGCTCACCGCCGAAGCGCTGGCTGCGACTCTCGACGGGCACCCGGTCTCGGTTCACAGCGTGCAACCGGCGATGGTCTCCATCAGCCAGGCGACCGAGGTCGGCACCGCATACCGCCCGGCCGAGGTCGCCGCATTGTGCGAGGTCGCGCATCGGCACGGACTGCACGTTCACATGGACGGAGCGCGCTTTGCGAACGCTGTGAGATACCTCGACAGCCACCCGGGCGATGTCACCTGGCGGGCCGGAATCGACGTGCTCTCCTTCGGCGCG
This sequence comes from Steroidobacteraceae bacterium, assembly GCA_036393055.1. Taxonomy (GTDB): domain Bacteria; phylum Pseudomonadota; class Gammaproteobacteria; order Steroidobacterales; family Steroidobacteraceae; genus 13-2-20CM-66-19. The sequence goes on along the minus strand of DASVWT010000254.1, from coordinate 7,363 downwards.
ACCAAGAACGGAGCCTTGGGCGCCGAGGCGGTGGTGTTCTTCCACCCGCGGCTGGTACGGGACTTCGAGCTGCGGCGCAAGCGCGCCGGGCATCTGCTGTCGAAGTCGCGCTTCGTCTCGGCACAGCTTCTGGCCTACGTGGAGTCGGGTGTCTGGCGGCGCAATGCGGAGCGCGCCAACACGATGGCACGCCGTATCGCAGAGGCTGCGGGTGCACGCCTCCTGCACCCCGTCGAGGCGAACGAGGTGTTCGTCAATCTCGGGCTGAAGGGCAAAGCCTCCCTGCGGGCGGCGGGCTTTGAATTCTACGACTGGGGACCGCCCGCCGCAGGCGAGGCGCGCCTGGTCGTCTCCTGGGACCAGGACGAGCGCCATGTCGAGGCGCTCTGCGCCGCGCTCACCGCTACTGCTCTCTGAGGCCGTCGGTCACCGGCATGCGCGCGGCTCGCACGGCGGGGAACAGCCCGCCGAGGAAGCCGATGGCCAGCGCCCACTTGAGGCCGCTCGCGAGCAGAGCCGGCGTCACCCGGAACTGGAACACCACCTGGCTGAAGTTGGCGCCGAGCGTCGAGGCGGTGTAGTTGTCGAAGAGCAGCCAGGCGATCGCGGCGCCGATCACTCCGCCGCCGACCGCCAGCAGCAGCGTCTCGATGAGCACCGAGACGACCACCGGCGCCCCCCTGAAGCCAATCGCCCGCAGGGTCGCGATCTCGCGCGTGCGTGTCGCGACGGCTGCATACATCGTGTTGAGCGCTCCAAAAAGGGCGCCGATCCCCATGATCACAGCGACGGCGGTGCCGAGTACCCGGATGATCTTGGTCAACCCCTCCGACTGGGCACTGAAATACCTGCGGGTGGTCTGCGCCTCGACCTTGAGGCGCGGATCGCTGGCGATCCCCGCCTTGAAGGCATCGAAGGAATGCGCGCTCTCTAGCCGCACCGTCACCGAGCTCACGCTGCTGCCGCGCTGATAGGTCGTCGCGACCACCGCGGTATCGGCCCAGAGCTCGGAGTTGTGCGAGTCGCCGGAGTCGAACTCCCCCACCACCGTCCAGGGCTGGCCGTTCAAGTCGAGGCTCGAGCCGATCCCGGTATGCGCGAACTCCCGCGCCGCCCCCTTGCCCACGATGAGCTGGCGCAACCCCGGGCGAAAGCGCCGCCCGGCGATGATCCTGAGCCGCGGATAAAGCTCCCAGGCCTGCTCGCCGACTCCCCGGATCTCGACGTTGGCCGTGATGCCACTGGCTTTCTTGGGGATGGCCGCGGCCACCACGATCTCGGGCGAGGCGATCGGCCGGCCGTGCGCATCCCGCTTCACCTGCGGCTCCTGGGAGACGATCACGACCGACTCGTGGTCCAACACCGAGTTGATCTCGGTCTGGGATCCGGCGCGCAGCACGATCGCACTGTCATCGCTCCCGGTCTGCTGCAGCGTGGCCCGAAAGCCCTCCGCCATGGCAAAGAGCGCGACCAGGACCCCTACCACCCCCGCAATGCCGATGACCACCACGGAGGAGGATCCGAGCCGCTGGGGAATGGTGCTGACGGCAACCCTCGTGGCCGACCAGGCCTGACGCCCCGTACGGGCGAGCGCCAGCCAGGCGATGAGCAGCGCGACACCGGCCAGGATCCCCCAGGGGGGAAGCAGAACCAGCACGATCACGGGCACGACGGCCGCGAGGATCAACAGCAGGACATATCCGATCTTTCGCCACATGCGGCTCTCTCCTCAGCGGCCCGCAAGCGCATCCACGATGCGAAGCCTCATGCCGCGCCTCGCCGGCAGCGCACCGACCAGCAGCCCGATGAGCGCCGTCAGGCCCAGGCCCTGCAGCCAGATCCCAACCCCCACCGGCATCATCGGGATTGCACCGAGCCGCGCCCGGATCACACTCACCGCGACCTCCGCCAGCGCGAGCCCGGCCGTGCCGCCGATCGCGAGCAGCAGCACCGACTCGGCGAGCACCAGCCCGAGCACGCTGCGGTTGGAGAAGCCGATGGTCTTGAGGATGGCGAGCTCCGGGATGCGCTCCCGTACCGCCTGGGCCATGGTGTTGCCCGTGAGCAGGACGAGCGTGAAAAACACCGCGCCCATGATGGAGCCGACGATCAGGCCTATGTCGGCAAACTGGCTCACGAAGGAGGCCTGAAAGGCGTCCTCGCTTTGCGTCTTGGTCTCATGATCGGAATTGGCCGACATCGCATCGATCGCCTGGGCGATGTGGTCGGCGTCCTTCGGGTGCGCGATCTTCTCGATGTACCAGCCCACGCTGCCGCCGCCGAACTCGGCGGCCTCATCGAAGTATTTCCAGTGGAAGAACATCGCATTCTCCCGCCCACGCTCGCGGGGATTCGCGACGTGATAGATGCCGACCAGGTTGAAGGTCCAGGTATTGACACCGCCCTTCTGCGGGAAGATGGTCGCCTGCAGCGGAATCTGATCGCCGATCTTCCAGTGAAAGCGCGTGGCGAGGCTCGCCCCCACCACCGCGCCGGTGCGGGTGGTCTCGAAGGCGCGCAGCTCGGCCGGCGACAGCTTGAGCTCCGGGTACACGTCGAAGAAATTCGGGGCGACCGCCTCGTTGGCGAAGAAGTTCTTCGGATCCTGGTAGATGCCGCCGAACCAGTTGGCATAGCTCACTTCGGCCACGCCCGGCACCGACTGGATGCGCATGTAAAGGCTCTTCGGCAGGGCCACCATGAAGCTCACCTTGGAGATGGTGATCAGGCGGCTTGCGCCCGCGACGCTCTGCCCGGCGTTGGCGAACGCTTCGCGCACCGAATTCAGCAGGCCAAAGAGCAGAAAGGCCGCCACCACCGAGAGCAGGGTGAACAAGGTGCGGGTCTTGCGCCTGAAGAGCGCCGACCAGACCAGGTGCAGGTATCTCAAGAGGCCGCCGCCTGCGCAGCCCCGTCCGCTGCGACGAGGGTCCCTTTGTCGAGATGCAGGGTATGGCTGGCATACTCGGCTGCCTTGGGGTCATGCGTCACCATGACGATGGTCTTGCCGTGATCGCGATTGAGGCGTTGCAACAGCGTCAACACCTCCACCGCTGACTGCCGGTCGAGGTCGCCGGTCGGCTCGTCGCAGACGAGCAGTGTCGGGTCGGAGACGATAGCGCGCGCGATGGCGACGCGCTGCTGCTGGCCTCCGGAGAGCTCCCCGGGCTTGTGGGCGGAGCGCTCGGCGAGCCCGACCAGCTCGAGCGCGACGGCCGCATGGCTGCGGCGCTTGGCCGCCGAGAGCTTGGTGAGCAGCAGCGGCAGCTCCACGTTCTTCGCAGCCGAGAGCATCGGCAGCAGGTTGTAGAACTGGAAGACGAAGCCGACGTTGGAGGCCCGCCAGCGGGCGAGCTCGCTCTGCCCCAGCCGGTCGATGCGCCGGCCCGCCACCGTGATCGTGCCCTCGGTGGGGGAGTCCAGCCCGCCGATCAGGTTGAGGAGAGTCGTCTTGCCGGAGCCGGAAGGGCCCATGAGCGCGAGGAAGTCGCCCCGGCCGATGTCGAGATCCACTTGATGCAGCACCTCGATCTTCTGTCGGCCGCGCGTGTAGACCTTGCTCAGGCTGCGGATCTCGACCAGTGGGCTTACCATGGCACTGACTCCCGTCTGTTACCCGTTATCCGATTTCACCGCGATACGCGCGCCGTCATTGAGGCGCGTCGGAGGCGACCGGACAACGGCCGTCCCGTTGGCGATGCCTTGCACCGCCCGAAGATCACCCCGGCTCTCGCCAGGCGTGACGGCTGCCTGGTGCGCCTCATCGCCCTGGACGACGAACACGACGGAATGGCCATCACGCTGCACGACCGCGGAGGCGGGAACCCACACGGTGCCCGCGGGTAACGATCCGCCGGCGGGTCCCCCGGCCTGTCCCGATGCCTCTTCCAGAAACGACACGCGCACACCCATGTCGGGCAGGATGCGCGGGTCGAGCTTCTCGAACGCAACACGCACTTTCACGGTCGCCTTGCTCTTGTCGGCCGTGGGCACGATCGCGATCACGTGCGCCGGGATCTGCCAGTCAGGATAGGCATCGAGCACGGCCACGGCGGGCTGTCCCGGCTTCACCCGGTGGATGTACGCTTCGTTGACATCGACGTCGACTTCGAGCGAGCTCATGTCGACGATAGTGGCGATGCCGGCCGCCTCGAAGCCGCCGCCCCCGAAGATGGGTGAGATCATCTCGCCCATCTGGGCCGCCTTGTCGACCACCACCCCGGAGAACGGCGCCTGGACGATCGTGTAATCCTCCTGCACCTGCGCCGCCTGTACACCGGCGTGTGCCACAGCCACTGCGCGTTGCTGCGTGAGGACCTGCGCGGCAAGCGTCGCCACCTGCGTCCGGGCCGTCTCGAAATCCTGCTCCGAGACCAGGTGCTGGCCGATCAGCGCCTGGTCCCGCGCAAAATTGCGCTTCGCCTGGGCGAGCTGCACCTGGTACTGGCGCAACTGCGCCTGGGAGGCCGCCAACTGCGCCCGGGTCTGCTCCAGGGCAGCACGCTGGGCGCTGTCATCCAGACGGGCAAGCACCTGCCCACGATGCACGTGCTCGCCTTCCTGGACGTATATCTGGGAGACCTGTCCGGCGATCTGCGAAGAGACCGTGGTCTCCCGCTCCGCAGTGACGTAGCCGGTCGCCTGGAGGATTGCGGCGGGCTCAGCGCCGCCGGATGCGGACACCGCCGTCGCTTCGCTGACTTCGATGGCGCTGTTGCGGGTGAGCAGAAGTACCGCGGCCGCGGCGATCACGGCCGCGGCGATGCCGGCGAGCAGCCACCATCTGCCATGGCCCGTGCCGACGTCCTCGCGCTCGGACCGATCGATCCTGAGCTGATGGATCAGATGAGTCTTATCCGAATCCGCAGCCATCCCCCGTCCCTCCGACCGCTTGCTTTCCCGGTGTCGCCTACCCGGAGACGATCTGCGCCATCAGCCGCCGCGCCTGCGCGAAGTCCGGCGCGACGAGCAGCGCGCGCTCGAGCACATTGCGCGCTGCCAGAGCCTTGCCGCGCCCGAGATAGTCCTGCGCGAGGTCGGTGAACGCATCGGCTGCGCCCCACCCGGGCATGGCTTTCGCCCGCGCGCTCGCCTGCTCGAATGCGGTCACGGCGCGCTGCATCAGCTGAAACGACTGCTGCGTGTCGCCGCCGAAGAGCCGCGGGCGATCGCGGGCGGCCAGCGCGCCGAGCAGCAGCACTCGCGGGTTGTCCGGCGCCAGCCGCAGCGCCTTGTCGATGCGCGCGAGGCTCAAGGGTGCGGCGAGCGGTGAGCGCCACGCATCCAGATCGCTCTGCAGGGCGAGACACGCCGACTGCAGCGCGAGCGCTTCGGCGGAGCTGCTGTCGAGCGCGAGCACACGATTCAGGCGATCGACGCACTGCTGCGCGAAGGGCCATGCGCGCTGCTCGTCATGGCCCGCGAGCAGCGCCAGCCTGTAGGCAGCGAGGGCGCCGTAATAACTGCGCCACTGCGCATCCTTCACGTCGCCGGCGGCACTGCCTGCGGGGAGCGCGGCCGACAAGGCGGTGAGGTTCGCCGCATCCTGCTGGAAATAACCGCTCTCGATGCGGCTCTCGATCCGTATCCAGTAGGCGTCGAAGGACATCGCTGCAGCGGCAGTGGCAGGCGGTGCCGGCGAGGCCGCGATTGCCGGCGCCGCGCTCAGCAAGGCGACCCAAAGGAGCCGGGCGAGCCGCATCGCGGGCCGCAGACCTCCCCCTCCAGTAGAATGCCCGGCAACCATGGCCGATAACGATATCACAGGCACGACACCGCCCGCCCTCCCGCAAAACGCCCCTCCCGGGGTGCGTGCCATCGCACCCCTCATCGACATCGGGATCAACCTGGCGCACGAGAGCTACGAACCCGACCGCAGCGCCGTGATGGCTCGCGCCCAGGCAGCGGGTGTGGTGCAGATGCTGGTCACGGGCTCCTCGGCCGCGAGCTCGCGCACGGCGCTCTGCCTCTCCCGGCAATATGCCGGCCGGCTTTTCGCGACCGCAGGCGTGCATCCGCATCACGCGACGGAGCTCACCGCCGCCGTCCTCACGGACCTGGGCGAGCTGGCGATGGAGCCGCAGGTGCTGGCAGTGGGAGAGTGCGGGCTCGATTACTACCGCAACTACTCGCCGCGCACGGCCCAACGGGAGGCGTTTCACCGCCAGCTCGAGCTGGCCAGCCGCTGCGGCAAGCCGGTCTTCCTGCACCAGCGTGACGCTCACGGGGACTTCATCGCGATCCTGCGCGAGCATTGGCCGGCGCTCGCCGGCGGCGTGGCGCATTGCTTCACCGGCGGGGGCGCGGAGCTCGAGTGTTATCTCGAGCTCGGCCTCGCCATCGGCATAACGGGTTGGATCTGCGACGAGCGGCGCGGCGCGCACCTGCTGGAGCTGGTACGCCGCATTCCGGCCGAGAGGCTGCTGCTCGAGACCGACGGCCCCTATCTGCTGCCGCGGGATCTGCGTCCGATGCCGCCGTCGCGCCGCAACGAGCCCGTGTATCTTGCGCATATCGCCGCGGTCGTCGCGCGCGCCCGCGGCGAGCCGGCCGAGGCGCTGGCAAGATCGAGCACCGACGCTGCGCGACGGCTCTTTCGGATGCCCACCATAGAATCGTAGACGGAGACACCCCAGTGGACCTCGACTCATTGCGTGCCGCGATCGCCGCCACCTGGCGCAGCTCCATCATCGAGCGCCTCACCGCCTACGTCCGTATCCCGAACAAGTCGCCCGTGTTCGATCCCAAGTGGGAGGCCAACGGCCACATGGAAGCCGCCGCGCAGCTCATGGCGGACTGGTGTCAGGCGCAGCCGGTGCCCGGCATGCGGGTGCAGGTCCGCCGACTCCCCGGCCGCACGCCCGTGCTCCTGGTCGATGTTCCGGGGGAGCTCCCGGGATCGGTGCTGCTCTACGGCCACCTCGATAAGCAGCCCGAGTTCACCGGCTGGATGCCGGGCCTCGGCCCCTGGGAGCCCGTGCTGCGCGAAGGCAAGCTGTACGGCCGTGGTGCGGCGGACGATGGCTATGCGGTCTTCAGCTCCTTGACCGCCATCGCCGCCCTCAAAGCGCAACACGTGGCTCTCCCCCGATGCGTCCTGCTGATCGAGGCGTCGGAGGAAAGCGGCAGCATCGATCTTCCAGCGCATCTGGAAGCGCTGGGCGATGGCATCGGTGACCCTTCGCTCGTCGTCTGCCTGGATGCCGAATGCGGCAACTATGAGCAGGTGTGGTGCACGACCTCTCTGCGGGGGAATCTCGTCGGCTTACTCACCATTCGCGTGCTCGAGGAAGGCGTGCACTCCGGCATGGCGACCGGCATTGCCCCGACACCGTTTCGCATCGCCGAGCAGCTGCTCGCGCGC
>DASVWT010000253.1:0-4097 GCA_036393055.1 Steroidobacteraceae bacterium | reverse complement strand
GCGGGGAAGTGCGCCTTGAGGTAGGCGGTCTGATAGGAGACCAGCGCGTAGGCCGCGGCATGGCTCTTGTTGAACCCGTAGCCGGCGAACTTCTCCATCTGATCGAAGATCGCATTGGCGATCCTCTCCTCGATGCCGCGGGCCGTGGCGCCGGCGACGAAGACGGCGCGCTGTTTGGCCATCTCCTCCGGCTTCTTCTTGCCCATGGCCCGGCGCAGCAGATCGGCGCCGCCCAAGGTGTATCCGGCCAGGCGCTGGGCGATCTGCATCACCTGCTCCTGGTAAACGAACACCCCATGGGTGACGCCGAGCACCTGTTGCATGTCGGGGTGCAGGTACTCGGGCTTCTTGCCGTGCTTGCAGGCGACGTATTCCGGGATCAGGTCCATGGGGCCCGGCCGGTACAGGGCGCCGAGGGCGATGAGATCGTCGAAGCGGTCGGGCTTGGCTTCCTTCAGCATGCGCTGCATGCCGCCGGATTCGAACTGGAACACCGCCACGGTCTGCGCCCGCTTGAACACCCTGTCATAGGTGAAGGCGTCATCCAGCGGTATCTTGCCGATGTCCAGCGGCGGCTCCCCGTTGCGGGCACGCTGCGCGTTGATGGTCTTCAGGGTCCAGTCGATGACCGTGAGGGTGCGCAAGCCCAGGAAGTCGAACTTCACGAGCCCCGCGGCCTCGACGTCGTCCTTGTCGAATTGGGTGACCAGGCTCCCGCCCGACTCGTCGCAATAAAGCGGCGCGAAGTCCGTCAACACCGACGGCGCGATGACGACACCGCCCGCGTGCATGCCGGCGTTGCGGGTCAGCCCCTCGAGCGAGCGCGCGAGATCGATCAGGTTGTGTACGTCCTCCTCGGAATCGTAGAGGCGCTTGAGCTCGGGCTCCTTCTGCAGGGCATCCTCGAGGGTGATGCCGAGCTCGAAGGGGATGAGCTTGGCGATCTTGTCGACGAAGCCGTAGGCCATGCCGAGTACGCGACCCACATCCCGGACCACGGCTTTGGCGGCCATGGTGCCGTAGGTGATGATCTGGGAGACGCGCTCGCGGCCGTAGTGGCCGGCGACGTATTCGATGACGCGATCGCGACCCTCCATGCAGAAGTCGACGTCGAAGTCGGGCATGGAGACGCGCTCGGGATTGAGGAAGCGCTCGAAGAGGAGATCGTATTTGAGGGGGTCCAGATCGGTGATACGCAGGCTGTAGGCAACCAGGGAGCCGGCGCCCGAGCCGCGGCCGGGACCTACGGGGACGCCGTTCTCCTTGGCCCAGCGGATGAAGTCGGCGACGATGAGGAAGTAGCCGGCGAAGCCCATCTTGCAGATGACTTCGAGCTCGGCTTGGAGGCGCTTCCGGTAGACCTCGACGTCCATTTCGCGAGAGATCTCTTGCAGGCGCTTTTCGAGTCCCGATTCGGCCTCTTTGCGCAGGAAGTCCTCGGTCGTCACGTCGCCGGGGACCGGATAGTGCGGCAGGCGCGGCTGGCCCAGTTTGAGGACGAGGCTCGCGCGGCGCGCGATCTCAACCGAGTTGGCCAGCGCTTCGGGGATGTCGGCGAAGAGGCGCGACATTTCCGCGGGGGTGCGCAGATATTGTTGGGGGGTATAGCGGCGGACGCGGTTGGCATCTGCCAGGAGCGCGCCGTCGTGGATGCAGACGCGGGCTTCGTGGGACTCGAAGTCGCTCGCCTTCAGGAAGCGCACGTCGTTGGTGGCGACCACGGGGACGGCCCGCCGGCCGGCGAGGTTGACGGCGGCGGCGATGTAGCTTTCCTCGTCGGCTCGGCCCAGGCGCTGCAGCTCGATGTAGTAGCGGTCGGGGAGCAGAGTCAGCCAGAAATCGAGGGCGCGTGCGGCGTCTTCCTCGCGGCCGTTCACGAGGGCGCGGCCGACGTCGCCCTCGGCGGCGCAGGAGAGTCCGATGAGCCCGCTGAGAGTTTCGGGGGTGAGCCATTCACGCTCGATGAGGGGCACGCCGCGCTGCTGGCCTTCCAGATAGGCACGACTCACCAGGCGCGTGGCATTGAGATAGCCGGTCTGGTTCTGACAGATGAGAGTGATGCGCGAGGGCTGCTGGCGCTCGCCGGGCTCGCGCACGAGGAGGTCGACGCCGATGATGGGCTTCACGCCGCGCGCGAGCGCCTCGCGGTAGAACTTCACCATCGCGAAGAGGTTGCTCTGGTCGGTCGCGGCGACGGCCGGCATGCCGGCGGCGGCAACAGCCTCGATCAGCTCCGGCACGCGCACGACGCTGTCGATCAGCGAGTACTCGGTATGCAGACGCAGGTGTACGAAGCCGGCGGACATGTCAGGCGTCCGGGTCGGTGCCGGTGAGGGGCAGCCCGCATTGGGGCTCGGTCAGAGCGCCGAGCGCCACTCTCACGGGACTGAAGGAGCGGCGGTGCTGGGGCGAGGGCTCGCGGGTCCGCAATGCTTCGAGGTGCGCGGGCGTGCCGTAGCCTTTGTGCGCCGCGAGCTGAAAGCCGGGGTAGCAGGGATCGAGCGCCTCCATCATGGCGTCCCGGTGGGTCTTGGCGAGAATGGAGGCGGCACTGATCGCGCGTATGCGCGCATCGCCCTCGATGATGGCCTCGGCCGTGCAGCCGAGCGGCAGGTCGGCGAGCGGCGGCAGTTGATTGCCGTCGACCTGCACGTGAGTGGGACAAACGGGCAGGCGCAGCAGCGCGCGGCGCATGGCGAGAAAGGTGGCGCCGAGTATGTTGAGGGCGTCGATCTCGTCGCGGTCGGCCCATGCGACCGCCCAGGCCAGGGCACGGGTGCGGATGATCGGCGCCAGGCGCTCGCGCTCCTGCGGCGAGAGGACCTTGGAATCGGCGAGGCCTGGGATGTGGCGCCGCGGATCCAGTATGACCGCCGCGGCGACTACGGGGCCGGCGAGCGGGCCCCGGCCTGCCTCATCGACACCGGCGACTCGTCGAAATGAGCGTGTCATCTTCGCAGGAGCGCCAGAATGGCCGCGGCCGCGCGCTCGGCGGCACCACCGCGCAGCTTCTCGTGCACTTTGCGGAATTCCTCATCGAGCCGGCGCAGATATTCCCGGTCCGAGAGCCGGCCGAGGAGCGCCTCACCGAGGGCGGCGCCGCTCACCTGCTCCTGGAGCAGCTCGGGCACGAGCGGCTGCCCGACGAGCAGATTCGGTTGCGAGAAATACGGCACCTTCACCAGTCGAAGTCTTCGCAGCAGGAATGCAGTGATCGCGCCGAGACGATACGCCACGACCATCGGTCGGCGCGACAGCAGTGTCTCCAGTGTAGCGGTTCCGGAGGCGACGATCGCCGCATCGCAGGCTGCGAGGACCTGCTGAGCACGGCCTTCGAGCAGTAAAACTTCCGGTGCGGCGGGCACTTCCGCCAGCTTTCTCGCGAAGGCCTCACGAGCGCGGGCCGTCGCCATGGGCGCAATGAATCGCATGTCCGGCCGCCGCTCGGCAAGCCATGCCGCGGCTTGCAGGAAATCGGCCCCCAGGCTCTCGACCTCGCCCACGCGGCTGCCCGGCAGCAAGGCAACGACGGTGGCGGATGTGTCGAGAGCAAGCGCGGCACGCGCGGCAGTGCGGTCGACCTCCAGTGGAATCTGATCGGCGAGCGGATGGCCGACGAAAGCCGCCCGCACGCCGTGGCGCTCGTAGAAAGCGGTCTCGAAGGGCAGCAGACACAGCACGAGATCGCAGGCGCGGCCGATCTTGCGCGCCCTGCCCTGTCGCCAGGCCCATACCTGGGGGCTCACGTACTGCACGGTCTTGAGGCCGCGCGCGCGCAGGCGCCTGGCGAGGCCGAGATTGAACTCCGGCGCATCGATGCCGATGAACACATCGGGACGGGTCGCGAGCAATCGCGCCGTGAGCGAGGCCCGCAGCCGCAGCAACCGCGGCAGGTGGCGCAACACCTCCGTCAGCCCCATTACCGCGAGCTCCTCCGCGCCCGCCCAGGGCTCGCAGCCGGCGGCAATCATCTTCGGTCCCGCGACCCCGAAGAGCTCGATGTCGGGGACGCGCGAGCGCAGCGCTGCGATGAGCGCAGCGCCGAGTTGATCTCCCGATGATTCTCCCGCGACGATGCCGACGCGCAGCCGCGCCGT
>DASVWT010000252.1:0-9956 GCA_036393055.1 Steroidobacteraceae bacterium | reverse complement strand
GGACAGGAAGCGCGGATGAAGGAGGCCACGGGGCGGCTCGTGGGGCAGGGGATCAGAGTGTCGCTCTTCATCGATCCGGAGCGGAGGCAGGTGGAGGCCGCGGCGCGGATCAAGGCGCCGGCGATCGAGTTGCATACGGGCGCCTATGCGGAGGCCACGGGAGCGGGCAGGGCTACGGAGCTGCAGCGGCTGCTCGAATGTGCGCGCCTGGGGGCGGGACTCGGGCTCGAGGTCCATGCCGGGCACGGGTTGAATTATCACAACGTGCAGCCGGTGGCGGCTATTGCGGAGATCGTGGAGCTCAACATCGGGCACGCGATCGTCTCGCGCGCGGTGTTCGACGGGCTCGCGGCGGCGGTGCGCGAGATGAAGGCGCTGATGACGGCGGCGCGCGCATGATCTTCGGGATCGGGGTGGATGTCCTCGAGGTGAAGCGGATCGGGGAGACGCTGGAGCGGTTCGGGGAGCGTTTCATCGATCGTCTTTTGATGCCGGAGGAGCAGGCGCAGCTCGCGCGGACGCAGCGGCGGGTGCGGTTCATCGCGATGCGCTTCGCGGCGAAGGAGGCGATCGTCAAGGCGATGGGAACGGGGTTCGCACACGGGGTGTGGATCAGGGACGTGGGGGTGGTGCAGAACGCCTGGGGGAAGCCGGAGGTGGTGTTCTCCGAACGGGGGGAGACGGTGAGGAAGGGGTTGGGAGTGGGCGAAGGGCATGTGACGCTGACCGATGAGGCAGGGCTGGTTGTCGCGGTGGCCGTCTTGATGAAAGCCGTTCCACTATGAACCGCCTGGTGTTCGACATCGAGACCGTCCCTGATGTGGAGCTGGGGCGGCGGTTGTACGGGCTCGAGGGCCTGGCGGATGCGGAGGTCGCCAAGGCGATGTTCGCCCTGCGGCGCCAGGGCTCGGGCGGGGAGTTCCTGCCGCTCGAGCAGCATCGGGTCGTCGCCATCTCCTGCGTGCTGCGCAGCCGGGATGGGCTCAAGGTGTGGAGTCTCGGGGATGCGGGCTCGCCGGAGGCGGAGCTGATCGAGCGCTTCTTCGATGGGATCGAGCGGTTCTCGCCGGACCTGGTGTCCTGGAACGGGAGCGGGTTCGATCTGCCGGTGCTGAATTACCGGGCGCTGCTCGCGGGGGTACAGGCGCCACGCTACTGGGAGACCGGCGACGGCGACCAGGCGTTCCGCTACAACAACTATCTCAGCCGCTATCACTGGAGACACCTCGATCTGATGGACGTGTTGGCGGGCTTTCAGGCGCGCGGCAGGGTGTCGCTCGGGAATATGGCTTGCCTGCTGGGCCTGCCGGGCAAGCTGGGATTCTCGGGCGCGCAGGTGTGGGACGCCTATCTCGAAGGCAATCTCCCCGGCATCCGCCGCTACTGCGAGACAGACGTGCTCAACACCTATCTGGTCTATCTGCGCTTCGAGCTGTTTCGGGGACGATTGAGCCGGGAGCGGCATGCGGAGGAGGTGGAGCGGGTGAAGGCGCTGCTGCGCGCCGGGAAGGAGCCGCATCTCGCGGAATTCCTGCGCGTATGGGAAGGCGGCGCATGAGCCGCGGCGCGGCCATCCGGGCAGCCGCCGGTCCCGGCGAGCGTGAGACTGGGGAGGTTGTCGGCCTGACTCACGACGGAGAAGGGATCGTGCGCGGGGGCAAGACGGCGTTCGTGGCGGGCGCGCTTCCCGGGGAGACGGTGAGCTTCGAGCGCACCCGCAGGCATAGGCAGCACGATGAAGGCAGGCTGTTGGAAGTGCTGCAGCCGGCGTCGGATCGGGTGACACCGCACTGTGCGCACTTTGGCGTTTGCGGCGGATGTGCCCTGCAGCATCTTGCGCCCGAGACGCAGCTGGCCCTCAAGGAGAAGGAGCTGCGGGACAACCTCGAGCGCGTCGGCGGTGTGCAGGCCGGGAGCTGGCTACCGCCATTGCGCGGGCCTGTGTGGGGCTACCGCAGGCGTGCGCGCCTCGGCGCGAAGTACGTCGCGAAGAAGGGGAAGGTCGTCGTTGGTTTCCGGGAGCGTCTGGCGCCCTATGTTGCCGATGTGGCGCGTTGCGAGGTACTGGCGGAGCCTGTGGGCACGCTCATCGGGCCGCTGGGCGAGCTGTTGGGGGGGCTCGACATTCGCCAGCAGGTGCCGCAGATCGAGGTGGCGGTCGCGGATAACGCGACGGCGCTGGTGCTGCGGGTGCTGAGGACGCCAAGCGAGCAGGATCTTGCCAGGCTGCGCGACTTCTCGGCGCGCCACAGCGTGCGGTTCTACCTGCAGAGCGGCGGGCTCGATTCTGTCACGGAGCTGCAACCCGAGGAGACCTCCCTTTCCTACGTGCTACCGGATTTCGGCCTGGAGCTCGAATTCGTTCCGACCGACTTCGTGCAGGTGAATGGGGCGGTGAATCGCGCTCTGATCGCTCGCGCGGTAGAGCTTTTGCATCCGGGCCCGGACTCCAGGGCGCTCGACCTCTACTGCGGCCTCGGCAACTTCACCCTCGCACTCGCCAAGTCAGCCGGCCATGTAGTCGCGGTGGAAGGCGAGAAGGGCTTGGTGGAGCGGGCGCGTCACAACGCGCGCCGCAACGCGATCGCCAACGTGGAGTTTCATGTGGGTGACCTGTCGAAGCCGACGGAGCTCAACGCAGGATGGCTGAGCGGGCCTTATTCGCACGTTCTGCTCGACCCGCCGCGGGTCGGCGCCGCGCCCGAGATGCTCGCCGCCATCGCCCGGCTGGCGCCGGAGCGGGTGTTGTACGTCTCCTGTCATCCGGGCAGCCTCGCCAGGGACCTGGGCATCCTGGTGCACGAGCACGGTTTCATCGTCGAATCAGCCGGGGTCGTCGATATGTTTCCTCATACCGCGCACGTCGAATCGATCGCGCTGCTGGTGCGATCATGACCCTGGGACCGCTGATGATCGACCTGGAGGGAACCTCCATGACGGCCGAGGAGCGGGAGATGCTCCGCCATCCCCTGGTGGGCGGTGTGATCCTGTTCACACGCAATTACGCCGACCCGCAGCAGCTTTTGGCGCTGGTGGCGGACATCCATGCCGTGCGCAACCCGCGGCTCATCGTTGGGGTCGACCACGAGGGAGGGCGCGTGCAGCGCTTCCGCGCCGGCTTCTCCGCTCTGCCCCCGCCGCGGCGGATCGGCCACGAGTATGACGCCAATGCGCGCGCGGGGCTGGAGCTGGCCCGGAGCATGGGTTGGCTCATGGCCGCGGAGCTGCGCGCGCGCGGGGTGGATCTGTCGTTTGCGCCCTGCGTCGACATCGACTACGGGGTTAGTTTCATCACCGACCGGGCCTTCCATGGCGATCCCGATGCGGTGGGCGCGCTCGCAACGGCCTATGCCCACGGCATGAGGGACGCCGGAATGGCCGCCACGGCGAAGCACTTTCCGGGCCATGGCGCCGTGGTGGCCGATTCCCACCTGACGCTGCCGGTGGACCGGCGGGAACTGGCCGATCTCTCGGGAGACCTCGCGCCCTACCGGCGTCTTATCGCCAACGGTCTGCCGGCCGTCATGGTCGCCCACATCCTCTTCCCAGCGGTCGATGAGGCCCCCTCGAGCCTGTCGGCGCGCTGGATTCGCGACGTACTGCGCGGAGAGATGCGCTTTCAGGGGGTAGTGTTCGCCGACGACCTGTCGATGGGGGGAGCCGCGGCGGCTTTCGGGGATGTCGTAACCCGGGCAACGCGGGCGCTGTCGGCGGGGTGCGACATGCTTCCGGTGTGCAATCAGCGCTCCGCTGTGGTGGAGCTGCTGGATCGCCTCCGGGTGGAGCCCGAGCCGGCCTCGGGCATGCGTCTCGTGAGACTTCACGGACGCGGCGCAGGTAGCCCGGAGGAGCTCAAGAATCGCCCGGAGTGGCCGAGAGCACAGGAGTGGCTGCAGCGTTGCGCGGCGGCTCCGGCGCTGAAACTGGATTCG
Source organism: Steroidobacteraceae bacterium (assembly GCA_036393055.1). Classification (GTDB taxonomy): domain Bacteria; phylum Pseudomonadota; class Gammaproteobacteria; order Steroidobacterales; family Steroidobacteraceae; genus 13-2-20CM-66-19. Next base: position 6,024 of record DASVWT010000252.1, on the reverse strand, counting down.
GGTTCGGGACGATGAAAAGCGGGAACCAATGAACAACTGGTCGGCTGAAGCCTGGCGCATGGTCGTGGACAGCGCGCCCGAGGGCGTCGTGGTCTGCGACGCGACGGCTTCTGACCATCCCGTGATCTATGCCAACGCCGCATTCGCCGCCATGAGCGGCCATGCGGTCGATGCTTTGCTGGGCAAGAACCTGCGCTTTCTCCAGGGGAGCGATCGCGAGCAGGACGGCCGCCAGCGCATGCGCGAGGCCGTGGAGCGCGGCGAGATCGCGCGCGTGCTGATGCGCAACTACCGCCCCGACGGGTCGCTGTTCTGGAACGAGGTGGTGATCCAGCCGGTTCACAACCCCTCCGGCCAGCTCACGCATTTCGTGGGATATTACCGCGATGCCAGCCAGCGGCTGAAGGACGGTGAGAAGACCTCGCCCGGCCTGCCTTCATGGCTGCGGGAGGACCGGCTCACGGGCCTGCACTCGCGCGCCTACTTCGAGGAGCTGCTGCAACGCGACTGGCTGCTCGCGCAGCGCGACTCACACGAGATCGGGCTGACGCTCTTCGACATAGACGACCTCACCACCTACAACGATACCTTCGACAAGAGCGCCGGCGATGCCTGCATCCGCCGCGTCGCGCGCGTCATCGGCGCCTCATACCGCCGCGGCGGTGATCTCGTCGGCCGCTGGGAAGGAGGCACGCTGGCAGCGCTCACGCAGGGCGATGCGGCCCAGAAGGCCTCGCAATACGCGCAGGTCGTCTCCCAGCGCGTGCGCGACCTGTTGATCCATCACCCCCGCGCCGGTGCCGGCCGATACCTCACCATCAGTGCCGGCGTGGCGAGCCTGGTGCCGCAGCGCGGCATGCCGCTGGAAGGACTGCTCAACGGCTGCCGGGCGGCCTTGAAGCGCGCCAAGGCAACCGGCAAGAACAGCATCGTCACTGCCGAGGAGCGGGACTTCGGCTGAGAAGTAGAAAGGGGCATCAACATGGCTGACAACCCCTGGTTGACGATCCCTATCGAGGACTACGAGGCGCATATGGCGCTGCCCGGCATCGGACAGGCTCAGATGCTGGCTGAGGAGCTGGCACGGGCCGCATCCCAGATATCCGCACGCTCGGTTGCCGTTGTCGGATGCTCCGGAGGCAACGGCCTCGCGACGCTTCCTGCCAGCGTTCGCCGGATCGTCGCTATCGACATCAACCCTGCATACGTAGAGGCGCTGCGCGGACGATTCGACGGATGCAGTGCTGCGCTCGAGCTGTTTGTAGCCGACATCCAGACGCCGGTCCATTTTTGACATGCACTTGCACTTGCACGTGCGCTGTCGCTAGGCCAGCGCCGAATGCGGGGCGGGCAGGGAACCGAGCCACGTCACGGGCAGTCCTACCTAGTCGAGCTGCCGCGGGGCGACGGTGCAAGCGCTTCGAATATCGAGCAAGAGCCGGTACGCCGTCATTCTCGCGGTCGCGGGCGCGCACGCGCTGGTGCTCAGCGTATTGCTGGACAGGTCCACGACGGCGCTCCTGCCTTCATCGGCGGTGCCGCCGATGGTGGCCTTTCTCCTGTCGCGTCAAGCACGTTCACACGCCCCGTTTGTGCCCTCGCCACTGAATCGAACGGCGGTATCGATCCAGCCGCTGGTCGAGCCCATCACTGTCGCGGCTCCCGCCCCGCTGAAGGCCCGCCAGCGAATCTCGTTCGGGTTTCCACCTGGCGGAAAGAGTGCCATTACGTTGGGCGTTCCTTCACCCCATACTCCAGCCCATTACGCCGGGGAATCCGACCGGACTGCGGCCGGCGAGCACATCGAATGGACGAGCGACCGCTGTTACGTGGTATCGGACCCGCCAGTGCCAGGCGAGCCGGACTTCCTCCAGCACGCGAGAGTCAGCCGCGGCGGCTGTCTGCCGCCCGACGGACCGGATCCCGGCGAGCTCTTCAAGAGCCTGCCGGGAACGAGGCCGAAATCATCCCGACGGCTGCCGGGCCTCCTATCGGATCCGCTGTGGCATAACCGGTCGCACGCATCAGGCGGGGACGGTGTGGCGTTTCAGGCGGAACTCCAGGTGTCTTTTGACATCGGGCCACTCGCCGCGAAGGATGCTGTAGATGTGGGAGTCGCGCACCGTGCCGTCTCTGCGGGCCACGTGGTGGCGGATCACGCCGTCCTTCCTTGCACCCAGCGCTTCGATCGCCCGCTGTGACCGAAAATTGAAATTGTCCGTGCGCAGACCCACCACCTTGCAGCCGAGAGTCTCGAAGGCATGGCCGAGAAGCATGAGCTTGCAAGTGGTGTTCACGTGGCTCCTTTGCCGGCTCTTCGCGTACCAGGTGTAGCCGATCTCGACCCGATCGAGGGTCGCGACGATGTCGTGGTATCGCGTGCTGCCGACGATGTCACCTGATTCGAGGTCGCGCACCACCCACGGAAGCATTTGGCCATCCTCGAGGCCCCGCAACGCAGTGGAGACGTAGGCCTCTGTCTCGTCGGGTGCGGGCACCACCGTGAACCACAGCTCCCAGAGCGCGCCGTCCGCAGCCGCCTTCTGAAGCGCAGGTACGTGCGCCTTGCTCATTGGCTCGAGCCGAATGGATTCGCGCTCGAGGACGACGGGACTCGGACCGATCATCTGCCTTTCTCCCTTTCACGTTCTGGTAATATCAGTGCACTTACACAATATCAGGGGACTGATAACATGGTCAAGGATACGCGCGAAGGGCTGCCGCACCTGCCTCTCGTGGGGGAGGCCAAGCGCGGCCCCGAGGGATATCTCACTTATCTGCTGCGGCAGGCGAACGCGTCCGTCAGGCTGGCGCTCGACCGCGCGCTCGCCAAGGAGGGGATGACACATCCGCAGCAATCGGCATTGACGATGATCCGCGCCTATGAGGCCATCTCGGCGGCTGATCTGGCGCGCCTCACGATGCTGACGCCGCAGACGGTCAACGGAATCGTGCGCGCGCTCGAGATGCGCGGCGCAATCAGAAAGGAGCCGGACCGCGTGCACGGCCGCATATTGCGGCTGATCATCACCGAGGAAGGGCGCGCCCTGAACAAGCGCTGCCGGGCACTAACTGCTCCCATCGAAACCGCACTCAACGCAAAGATGGATGCAAGCAGCCGGGACGCCATACGGCAGTGGTTGGTCGCGGTCGCCAAGTGAGGTGGCCGAGGGTGGATGGCGAAGAATGTGCGCTCTTGCGGAGCGTCGGTGTCATGGAGAGCTGGCGCGGGAAGGGCATTGCGGAGCGACTCATCGGGAGCGCGCTGCTCGAGGCAGCCCGGCTCGGGCTGCGGGACGTGTACCTCTTCAGCAAGGACACGGGCGGATACTTCGAGCGTCTGGGCTGGCGCGAGGTGCCCGTTGCGGAGGCCGCTGCCCGGCTGCCGCAGGCACCGCAGGTGCGCCGTTATGAGGAGCTCGGGTGGTACCCCGATGAGCGAGCGTTCGTGCGCAGCGCGACGGTTTGAGAGCGCTCAGGCTCCCGCCGGCTGCGCGGGAGGAAGCACAGGGCCGCCTCATCGAGCGCGGACGGCCGCGCGGGCGACCTGCCAACAGGTGCGCCATCCTCAGCCGTGCCCTGATCTGGCCTTCACCGTGGGATGACCGGCAAGCTGCGCGTGCAATGCGGACAGCTCCTGATGGAATGCTAGCGGCTGCATGTCGGCCAGCGCCATCGGCGCGGTCACGAAGGCCGCGCCAGCCAGAGTGATCGTGAGGGCAATGACGGCGGCGGCTGCTTTCTGCATGCGGTTCATGATGACTTCTCCTCGGATGCAGGCGTTTACGGAGCCGCGGGTGTGTGCGGCGCACAGGTGTGTGACTTTCGTGATGCCTGCTCCCTTGGACGCAGGACTTTGAAAAGCGTTGGTATGGTCGTTCATGCGATGCCTCTCGATGGGGTCTGCAATGGGAGTAAGGCAAGCTGCATGCCAACTCGCGCACGTCGCTAAGTCATTGTTTCAATATAGGAATTAGAAGCCGAGCCGGTGTCCGCGAGTGTCCGCGGACGAGTCCGCGATGTCCGGCGCGCGGCGAGGCCGCGTGGTCAGCAGGCGGGATTGGGTTGCAACGGCGGAGAGGCTCTTGCCGCGGTCGCGAGACAGCCTCTGGTTACCGGCCTGGCGGCCGGCGGCCTCGCGCGGGAGTGACGAGGGCGATCACGCCGAACGCCGGGTGATCGTAGTAGTTGCGCTGATAGAAGCGCACGCGCCGCGTCTCGTTCATCACGAAGGTGGTGCCGGGAGGCGCGTTCAGGCCGGGCGGCGGATCCTGCATCGTGTAGTTGAGAGTCATCCCGAGGTGGAGGAACTGGCCCCGCTCCAGGAATACATCGCCGGTGAGCCCGGGCACGTTGATACCGAGAGACTCCAGCGAAAAGCCGGCATGGGTTCCCCAGGCGCTGGCGGTCTGCACCCAGGCCGCGTGTGCGACTGGCTGGTAGCTGCCGCTGGTGCGCAATCGCGATTGCAGGGCTGTCAGATGGTAGTCGGAGCCGGGCAGCACCGCCAACAGCTTACCGACGGAGCCCGTTCCACCCGAGGCCTCCCCGCCGGCCACCGTCGCTGCGGCCGTGGTCTCGGTGGCCCAGCTCTCCGGCTGGCCGAGTGCGACTTTTGCCCGGAAGATGACGATCTCGATGTCGTATGCGGGCCCGGTGGTGGCGGGCGCGGGCTCGGGTTGGGTCGTCGGGGCGGGCGGCGTCGCGGTCTTTTCACCCGGCGCGCTCTGGGCAGGCGCGGCCTGGGCGGGTGGTGCGGCCTGTGCCGGCGCGGCCTGCGGCGATTGAGCGGTCCGGGGTGGCGCAGCCTGAGCGAACGCGCCGGTCGGCGCGATCAGCGCAATCGCGAAAAGGAGGGTGATGCGGCGGAGCAGGGCGCTTCGGGGTGTCATGCGCGAAGTCTACCCGAAGTCGCCGCCGCGGCCGACGGTCGCGGTGCCAGGTAGGAATTCAGCTCGTCAGGCGCGCGCTTCGAAGATCAGGTTGAAAGGCGTCTGCGCGACGCGACGGAACCTGGAGAATCCGCCATCGCGGACCACACTGCGGAGCCGCGCCTCGCCTGCCTGGGCGCCCAGGCATAGACCCACTTCCTGAGAGCGCGACGCCGGCGTGCAGATGAAAGTGGAAGCCGAGTAGTAGACGCGGCCGATTGGATTGAGATTGTCCTCCAGCCGATCGTGGGCGAACGGCTCGACGATCATCCACGTTCCGTCATCCTTCAATGACTGTCGGACGTGCGCCGAGGCCCCGACCGGATCGCCCATGTCGTGCAGACAGTCGAATACGGTCACCAGATCGTAGTCGGAACCGGGGAACGACTTGGCGCTGGCGACCTCGAAGCGCACTCGATCGCCGAGCCCGGCGTTCCTGGACGCCTCCCTGGCATGCATGATCGAGGGCTCGTGATAGTCAAAGCCGATGAACTCTGACTTGGGATACGCCTGAGCCATGATGATGGTGGATGCTCCGTGGCCGCAGCCAACGTCCGCAACCCGAGCGCCGGCCTCGAGCTTTGCCTGCATGCCCTCGAGTGCGGGCAGCCACTGGGCCACGAGATTCGCCGCATACCCGGGCCGAAAGAACCGCTCCGTACCGTGAAAGAGAGACGCGTCGTGCTCGTGCCAGCCAAGCCCTGACCCAGAGCGCAGAGCCTGCGCAATTTTCGGGATCGCCTTGAACTGCGCGACCCCAATCTGGAATGCGCCGGGAATGAAGGCCGAGCTGCCCTCGTCCGCAAGCGCGAATGCCTGCTCCTCGGTAAGCCCGAAGGTTTGCGATTTCGCATCGTATTCGACGTAACCGCTCGCCGCCTGCGCCGAGAGCCACTCCTTCAGATAGCGCGGGTCGGTTCCCGTCCGCACGGCTAATTGCTCGGCCGTGGCTGGCCCGTTCGCGAGACTCTTGTAAAGCCCCAGCTGATCGCCGACTACCACTGTCGCGGCATGCATGACGGCGCCGATATCGCCGACGAACTTGCCCATGAAAGCTTCGAGTTTCGCCTGGTCGATGGCCATGAGGTATCCC
>DASVWT010000251.1:0-3673 GCA_036393055.1 Steroidobacteraceae bacterium | reverse complement strand
GGTAGGCTTTCCGCTCGCGAGCATGCTCCAGCGCTTCAAGCCCACCTCCAGGGCGAAGTACGTGGCCTTCGAGACGGTCTACCGCCCCACGCAGATGCCGGGGCAGGCCTCCTGGCCGCCGATCCTCGAGTGGCCCTACCGCGAGGGGCTGCGCATGGATGAGGCGATGAATCCCCTGACGCTGATGGTCGTTGGGCTCTATGGGCGCGAGCTGCCGAACCAGGACGGTGCGCCGTTGCGGCTCATCGTGCCGTGGAAGTACGGCTTCAAAGGCATCAAGTCGATCGTGAAGATCCGCTTCACCGAGACACAGCCGCTCAACACCTGGAATCAGGCCGCACCGGGCGAGTACGGCTTCTACGCAAACGTCAACCCTGACGTCCCGCACCCACGCTGGAGCCAAGCGACCGAGCGGCGCATCGGCGCACCTCTCTTTCACGAGCGTCAGCCGACGCTGATGTTCAACGGGTATGCCGAGGAGGTCGCGGCTCTCTATCGCGGCATGGACCTGCATCGCTACTACTGACATGCTCAATGTCGAGCGGCGCTACCGCCTGATCTACAAGCCGGCCGTTTTCGTGGCGAGCCTGGTGCCGTTCGCGTGGCTCGCCTGTTGCCTCTTCGGCTGGCTCGGCTTCAGCGCCGGGGTCGATCCGGTCAAGTTCCTCGAGCTCGCGTGCGGCCAGACGGCGCTCAATTTCATTTTCATCACCCTGATGGTCACCCCCGTGCGCCATCTGGCGGGCCTGCCGCACCTGCTGCGCCTGCGGCGAATGCTCGGGCTTTTCGCGTTCTTTTACGTGGTGCTGCACTTCACCGTCTACGTGACGCTCGACCTGGAGCTCGACTGGCGCACGCTCGGCGCAGACATCGCCAAGCGCCCCTACATCACGGTGGGATTCGCGGCGCTTCTCATGTTGATCCCGCTCGCCGTGACCTCGACCAACGCGATGATGCGCCGGCTCGGCCGCCGCTGGGTGAAGCTCCATCGGCTCGTGTATGTCATCGCCGCGTTCGGCGTCTGGCACTTCTATTGGCAGGAGAAGAAAGACGTGCGCGAGCCGCTTCTCTACGCGGGGGCGCTCGCCCTGCTCCTCGGGTACAGGATCGTGCGGGCGTGGCTTACATCGTCAGGACGACGCGGAACTCTGCCTTTCCGCTCATCATCCGTGCATAGGCCTGCGCCGCCTTCTCGAGCGGATAGGTTTCGATCATCGGGCGCACACCCGACAGATCGGCGAACCGCAGGGTATCCTCCGAGTCAGCCGGGGTGCCCGAAGCCCAGCCCTGAATCGTCCGGCCTCCCATGATGAGCTGCACGGGCGTGACCTCGATGGGCTCGCTCGTGGCGCCCACCACCATGAGTCTGCCGCGGGGCCCGAGACCGTCGATGAGGTCGGACATGGCCTTGGAGCTGGGCGCTGTCGCGAGAATCACCTGGGCGCCGCCCTCCCGCCGCAGCACCTCGGCCGCACGCTCCGCCCTGCTGTCGATGTAAAAGCTCGCCCCGAGCTTCCTGGCAAGAGGCGCGTCCTGCGAGCCGCGGCCGATGGCGGCCACCTTGTAGCCGAACTTGCTCGCGAACTGGATGCCGAGGTGGCCGAGACCGCCGACGCCCAGCACCGCGACCAGGTCTCCGGGGCGGGCGCCGCTGTTGCGCAGCGCGTTGTAGGTGGTGATGCCGGCACACAGGAGCGGCGCCGCCTCAGCGGCGTTCAAGCTATCCGGAATGGCGGCCAGGGCCTCCACCGGGGCGATCATGTATTCCTGATAGCCGCCGTCGTAGCTGATACCGGCGATCTGCTGATTGCTGCAGTTGATGAAATCGCCTCTGCGGCATGCGGGGCAGGTGTTGTCGTGTCCACCATGCCAGCCGACGCCCACGCGCTGCCCCTCCTTCCAGGCGGACACGCCGGCGCCCAGCGCCTCGATCACCCCGGCCACCTCGTGGCCCGGGACCCGGGGATACTGAATGCCGGGCCAATGCCCTTCCTTGGTCAGCACATCGCTGTGGCAAATGCCGCAGGCCTGCACCCTGATGCGCACCTGTCCCACGCCCGGCTCGGGAATGTCGCGCTCGACGATCTGAAAGTCCGCCCCCGCCGCTGGAACCTGCACCACCTTCATCTTGGACGCCTCAGGCCGGTTGAGATCCACTTCGACCGCTCATTGTAAGCGAACCATCCTCCCGCCGAGCCTGCAGCTCGAGCCGTACGGCGGCCCGCTTCCTGCTGGCTGGTGAGCACAGCCAAAGCCGGAGCACTCTCCATGGCACGCTACGGGAAAAAGGCCCAGAGCAAAGTCAAGCGAGCGATGCACGAGCGCAAGCAGGGAACGCTGCGCAGCGGCAGCTCGGGAAGCAAGGTGAAGAGCCGCAAACAGGCGATCGCCATCGGGCTCTCCGAGGCGCGCCGATCCGGAGCCAAAGTCCCGCCGAAGAAGAAGAAGAGCAGCCGCAAGAAGTAAGTAGGAACTTCCGGGATCCAGGCTCGTCGGTTGCTACCGGCAGCAGCGACATCCACCGGGGAGACTCCCCCATGACACGCAGATCCCACCCCGTGACCGGCGGCGGGCCCGCCACCCAGAAGGGCGCAATGGGCTATGTGTTGGCGTGGCTCCTCGGTGTTCCGATCCCCATCCTGATCATCGTCGCGCTCCTTCGCGGGTGCTCCTGATCGGCCGTCCCAAGGGTGAGATCATGGCAGCCACTATCGCCGGCTCGAGCGATCACGCATTAGTCCGCGAGCATCTGGTCATGCGCTGGGGCGCCATCTGGGCGGGATGGTTCGTGGCTACCGGAACCGCGCTCCTGTTGTATGCCTTCGGGCTGGCCATCGGCTTCTCCGCCGTCAACCCGCGCGATGCGGCGACGGTCGCCCATGGACTCTCGGCCGGCGCATTCGTCTGGATAATCCTGACATGGGCTGCGGCCCTGTGGACCGGCGGCATGTTCGCGAGCTGGTTCGACGGCCGCAACGACACGGAGATGGGCGTGGTCCGCGGGCTGACAGTGTGGGGACTGTCGATGGCGGCCACCGGGTTGACGATCGGCAGCGGACTCACGCATGCGGCATTCCTCACGAGCTCTGCCAACGCCGGCGCCATGCCTGTTGACCCGACACAAGCCGCGCATTACATGGCGGCCCTCATGTGGGTGGCGTTCGCGGGCGCGGTGGTGTCGTTGATCACCGGCGCCTTCGGCGGTTGGATGGGCGCGCACCACATCCAGCGCGTGTATCACCTGCGGCAATACTGCGAGCACGGCAGGCCCGCCTAGCACACCGGCTGGCTTGGGCACAGCGATTGCTGGTCGGGCTCGAGCCCGCGGTGCGCAGCGCGCGGTAGCATGACAAAGGGGGAATGACCTGGGCACACGAACACCAAGGGTCCTGCTGATCGGGCCCTACGACCCGCACTGCGGAGAGTACACCTTCCTCGCCCCGCCCCTCGGGGTGTGGCGGCTCGCCGGCGTGCTGGAGGCATGCGGCGCGCACGTCAGGGTCTTCGATCCCAACTGCTGCGCGACCGCGCCGCAGCGCGCGCTCGAGCGCGAGATCATGCAGTCGCCTTGGGACGTGATCGGCGTCTCGACGACCGGCATGACGCTGCGGTTCGACCTGGAGCTCGCTTACATCGCGCGCCGTCTCGCGCCGGGAGCGCTGCTCGTGGCCGG
>DASVWT010000250.1:0-8586 GCA_036393055.1 Steroidobacteraceae bacterium | reverse complement strand
GAGGTCGTAGGCGGTCTCGCAGAGCGCATCGCGCGCCTCGCGGCAGGTGCGGGCGCAGGCGACCGTGTATGAGCGCTCGGTGAGCCCCTGCTTGAGGAGCTGCGCGAGGCGCTGCTGGTCTTCGACGATCAGAACCTTCATTTGTACGGCCCCTCGGAACGAGTATACGCCGGCCCGGGCGGGGCTTCCCTGAAAGGTCTTTAAGGCTCGCCGGTTCACTATAATGCGGTGCTTCGAGCAGCCACAGGCGTGTGTCATCGACGAGCCCGAGCAAAATCCCGCCGCCGACCCGTGGGGAGAGCGCATGCCGCGCTCGCTGGGCGCGTGGGGCGCCACCGCGGTCGTCGTTGGCACCACCATCGGCAGCGGCATCTTCCGCGTGCCTTCCACGGTGGCGAGCCAACTGCATTCGCCGGGACCGGCGATGCTGTGCTGGCTGATCGGCGGGCTCATCAGCCTGTGCGGCGCGCTCTCGGTGGCCGAGCTCGGCGCCGCGCTGCCCCGCTCGGGCGGCCTGTTCGCGTACCTGCTCGAGGCCTTCGGGCCGGTGCCGGCGTTTCTATATGGTTGGGCGTGCCTCATGGTGATCACGCCGGCTGCGCTCGGGGCAACCTCGACCATCTTCGCCGAGTACCTGGGCTACTTCCTGCCGATCTCCGCGGCGGGCGTGCACTATGTCGCGGCGCTCACGATCGTGCTGATGGGCATCATCAACTACGTCGGACTCAGGCGGGCCTCGGCCGTCATGAACGTCACGACCGCCGCGAAATTCGTCGCGGTCATCGTGTTGGGTCTGCTGGCATTCACCGTGGTGCGCGCGCCGGCGGCCGCCTCCCTGCCGCAGCCGATTGCGCAACCCGCCAACCTCTCGCTGATCGCGAGCGCACTGATTCCGGTCCTCTGGACCTACGATGGCTGGTCCAACCTCACCTCGGTGGGAGGCGAGGTCTCGCGGCCGCAGGCCAATCTGCCCATCGGGCTGGTCCTCGGCACCGCGTGCGTCGTGCTCGTGTATGTTGTGCTCAATCTGGGGTTCTGGCATGCGCTATCGGGGCCGGAGATGGCTCACTCGCCGCTGGTAGCGGCCGCCGCCGCCGCGCGCATCCCGGCGATCGGCAGCGCGGGCGCGGCGCTGGTCGCCGGCCTGGTGCTCGTGGCTACTTTCAGCGGTCTCAACGGATCGATGATGACCGATCCCCGCATCATTTACGGCATGGCCGATCGCGGCCTCTTCTTCGGGCCCGTGGCCCGGGTCTCGCCGCGCTTCAAGAGTCCCTCGGTCGCGATCGGACTGTCGGTGGCGCTGGGGTGCGTGTATGTATTGCAGAACGACTTCGCGCAGCTCGCCGATCGGTTCATTCTCGGCGAGTGGCCCTTCTATGCGCTGACCGTCGCGGCGGTATACGTCCTGCGCCGCAAGCGCCCCGACCTGCCGCGACCCTACCGGGTCTGGGGCTACCCGGTGTTGCCCGCGCTGTTCCTGCTCGCCTCGCTCGGCCTGATGGGCAATGCGCTCGTCACCGATCCGCGGGATACCGGCATCACCCTGGTCACCATCGCCGTTGGCTTGCCGGCCTATGCCGTATGGAAATGGCTCGGCTATCGGCGGACTAAGGATTTTCGGCGGGGGGCGGACTGAGCTCGCTGCGGCCGGGCTGGTCCAGCACATCGCCCAGCAGTCGGCGCACTGCTACATAACATACGGGGATCAGCAGAACGCCGAGCACCGCCGCGGTAAACATGCCGCCCACGACGCAGGTGCCGATATCATGCCGGCCATTGGCCCCGGCGCCCGTCGACACCACCAGCGGGAAGACGCCGAGAATGAACGCGAATGAAGTCATGATGATGGGCCGGAAGCGCAGTCTCGCGGCCTCCAGCACGGCGTTGTGGAGGCTGCGCCCATTGCGCTGCTCGGTGACCGCGAACTCGACGATCAGGATGGCGTTCTTGGCGGTGAGGCCGATGATGGTGATGAGACCCACCTTGAAATAGACATCGTTCGGCAGCCCGCGCGCCAGTGTCGCGAGCGTACTGCCGATGAGGCCCACCGGCACCGCGAACAGCACCGAAGCGGGGATGCTCCAGCTCTCGTAGAGCGCCGCGAGCGCGAGATAGACGACCAGGATGGAGAGGCTGAAGAGCGCCGGCGCCTGCGCGGCGGAGACCAGCTCCTGCAGCGACTCGCCCGCCCAGTCGTAGCCGAATCCGTGCGGCAGGTAGTTGTTGACCAGCCGCTCCATCTCGCTCATGGCCTGGCCGGAGCTGTAGCCGGATTTCGCGGATCCGACGATCTCCACCGCCGGGTAGCCGTTGTAGCGGGTGAGGGAGGGCGGTGCGATGATCCACTTCGTCTTCACGAAGTCCGACAGCGGAACCATGGTGTTGTTGCTGCCGGCCAGGTAATAATGCTGCAGGGCGTCGGGACCCATCCGGTAGTTGGCGTCGGCCTGCAGCAACACCTGCAGCACACGGCCGTCATAGATGAAGTCGTTTGCGAACACCGGAGCGAGCATGAGCTGCAGGGCCGTATATGCACCGCCGACCGAGACGCCCATCGACTGCGCCTGCACGCGATCGACGGTGAGGAGGAGCTGCGGCTGCGGGGCGAGGCCGTTGATGCGCACCTCGGAGAGGACCGGATCGTTGGCGGCCTTGGAGAGCAGCGTATCCTGGGCCTGTGTCAGGGCGTCGCGCCCGAGGCCGCCGCGATCCTCGAGGTAGAAATCGAAGCCGCTGAACTGACCCAGCCCGCGGATCGCCGGCCGGTTCGTGACGACCACCTGGGCGTTGTGAATCTGCTTCTTCACGGCCGAATTGGCCCAGTTGACGAACTCATCGGCGGTCTGGCTGCGCTGATCCCAGGGGATGAGGTGGATGTAGGCGCGTCCGGTGTTCTCCGAGTTGCCGCCGAAGCCGGAGCCGGCCACCTGGAACACATCGTGCGCCGCGTGATCGCCGATCAGGATGTGGTAGACGCGTTGCAGCACGTCCTCCGTGCGTTGCAGCGTTGCGCCGGCGGGCAGCTCTATGCTCGCCATGACGTCGCTCTGGTCCTCCTCCGGCACGAAGCTGCCCGGCAGCCGCATGAAGAGGAACACGCCGATCACCAGCACGACCGCATAACCGGCGAGCCAACGCGGCAGGTGCGATACGGACTGGAACACCCGTCTGACGTACGCGGCGCGCGTGCCTTCGAAAGCCCTGTTGAATACGCGGAAGACGATGTTGGCCTTCATGTGCTCCGCCCGCAGCAGCGTGGCGCAGAGCGATGGGGTCCAGGAGAGCGCGAAGAAGGCGGAGAACAGCATCGAGAGGGCGATGGTGAGCGCGAACTGGCGATAAATGACGCCGGTGCTGCCGGTCTGCATGGCGCTCGGGATGAATACCGCGGCGAGCACCAGCGTGATCGCCACGATCGCGCCGCTGATCTGCCGCATCGCCTTGCGCGCGGCCTCCTTCGGCGACAGATGCTCCTCGTGCATGATCCGGTCGACCGCCTCGACCACCACGATGGCATCGTCGACGACGATGCCGATCGCGAGCACCATCGCGAAGAGCGTGAGCTGATTGATCGAGTAGCCCAGTGCATACACCCCGATCAGCGCGCCGAGCAGCGCCGTGGGCACGACCAGCATGGGGACGATCGTGGCGCGAAAGCTCTGCAGGAATACCAGCATCACGATGAAGACGAGGCCGATCGCCTCGAGCAGCGTGATCATCACATCATGGATGGCGGCTTTGATGAAGAGCGTCTGGTCGACCGGCGTGAACCACGTGACGCCGGGCGGAAAGGTCTTCTGCAGCTTCGCCATTTCCGCGTTTACGGCCTTCATGACCGCCAGCGCGTTGGCGCCCGGCAGCGCCTGGATGCCGAAGGCGGCCACGGGGGTGGCGTTGACCCTGGTGGCGAAACCGTAGTTCTGCATTCCGAGGCCGATGGTCGCAACATCGCCGAGCCGCACCGAGGTGCCGTTGGGCTCGGTCCGCAGCAGGATGTTGCGGAACTGCTGCACCGAGTTGAACTGCCCCTGGGTGGTGACCGTGGCGGTGGTCTCCTGGCCCTCCACCGCCGGCGCCGCGCCGATCGAGCCGGAGGCGATCTGGATGTTCTGCCCCTTCACGGCGGCGAGCGCGTCGGCCGCGGAGAGCCCGTAAGCATGCAGCTTGTCGGGGTTGAGCCAGATCCGCATGGCGAAATCCGAGCCGAAGAGGTTGGCCGAGCCGACGCCGCTGATGCGCTGAATGGGATCGAGCACGCGCGAGGCGACCAGATGGTTGAGCTGCGCGGCATCCGGGCCGCCCGGACCGGAGCGCAGCGCGATGGCAGCCAGGAATCCGGTGCTCGCCTTGTAGACATGAATGCCCTGTTGGGTCACCTCCGCAGGGAGCAGGGGATCGGCGAGCGCGACCCGGTTCTGGGTCTGCACCGCCGCGATGTCGGGATCCGTCCCGGTGTCGAACGTGAGGGTGATCTGCGACTCGCCGAAGCTCGATTGCGCGGTGAAATAGAGCAGATGGTCGATGCCGGTGAGCTGCTGCTCGATGACCTGGGTGACGGTGGTCTCCACCGTGCTGGCGTTCGCGCCGGGATAGCCCGCGCTGACGACGACCTGCGGCGGCGCGATGTCGGGGTACGAGTCGCTCGGCAGACGCGACAGCGCAATCCCACCCATCAACATCACGAGCAGCGCGATCACCCAGGCGAAGACCGGCCGGTCGATGAAAAACTGCGGCACTCGCAGCTCCTAGTTCGCAGCGACCCTGCCCCGGCCGTGCCACTGCCCGTCCTTGATGGCAGGGCACCCGGCCCGCGCGTCCGTGCGCGGGCGCTCGCCGGAGCGAGGACACGTTAAGTGTCCTCGCTGAATGAATCGCCTGGAGCGATTCATGACGACGCGTAGCGTCGGCCCTGAAGGGGCGAGGCCCAGGACGGGCCGAGCAACGACGCCGGCTCGCCCGGTGGCGGCTGACCTCGACTTGGCGGGTTCGGCGGGCTCCTCGCTTGCGACGACCTTCGCGCCCGGATGCGCGCTCTGGATGCCGGCGACGATGATCCGGTCGCCCGGCTCCAGCCCGCTGGGGACGATCCAGTTGACGCCGGAGGCTCCTTCGGTCTGTACACGCTTCTCGACGACGGTGTCGTCCGTGCCGACCGTGAGGACATAAGCGCCCCGGGCATCCCGTTGCAGCGCGGCCTGCGGCACGAGGAAGGCGTGCTGCGCGAAGCCGACGGTCAGGCGAAGATTGACATACATCCCGGGCAGCAGGGTGTGGCCGGGGTTGGGGAGGAGGCCGCGCAGCGCCGCCGTGCCGGTGCTCGGATTGACCGTGGCGGCGCGAAAGTCGAGCAATCCCGGTGTGCCATAGGGCGTCCCATCCGGCAGGGTGAGCTGGACCTTCGCCTCGCTGCCGCTCGCGGCGATGACGTGGCCCGACTGCTCCTCGCTCGAGAGCTGCTCGATCTGCGCGGCGGGCTCATCGAAGTTGACGTAGATCGGGTCGAGCTGGTCGACGGTGGTGAGCAGTGTCGGCGTGCCCTGGCCGACCAGTGCCCCTTCCGTCACCTGTTGCTCGCCGGCGATGCCGCTGATCGGCGAGGTCACGTTGGTGTAGCCGAGGTTGATGCGCGCCGACTCGACATTGGCCTCGGCCTGCTTGACGGCAGCCGCGGTGGAGCGCTCCGCCGCCTCATCGGTGTCGAGCTGCTGCTGCGAGACCAGGTGGCTGGTAATGAGATCGCGATCGCGCTGCGCGGTGGCGTGAGCGTTGGCCGCACTCGCGCGCGCCTGCGCCAGGGCGGCGAGCGCGGCATCGAGCGCCGCCTTGTAGGGCGCCGCATCGATCTTGAAGAGCAGTTGCCCGGACTTCACCTCGCTGCCTTCCTTGTAGAGGCGCTTGAGGAGGACACCCGACACCCGGGCGAGCACGTTGGCCTCGCGGTAAGCGGATAGGCGACCGGTGAAGGTGGCGGTCAACGGAACGTCCTGCGGCTCCACTGCGAGCACCGTCACCGGCGGCGGTGCGGGCGGTCGTGCCTCGGAAGCGCCCTTGCCCGATGAGCCGCAGGCGGTGAGCGATGCGGCCATCGCGACGAGCAGCGCGCCGGCGGCGCACCCCTTAACAATTCTTGACAAAGTCATTGCGAAAGTGAGAAAAAATAACTGCCACAGCAGTAACCATCGCGGCAGTAGTCTCGCGGTCAGCAATCTTACCGGCAGCGCTTTCAATAGCAAGCAATGGTCGATAGTCCGACAGCTTCGCGCGGCGGGGGTGCCGCGGGGCGCATCCCGCAGCGCTCGCCGCAGCCGCAGGCGGCGCGCCGTCCCCGCCGGCGTCCAAACGGCGCCGAGCGCACGCCCGAGGCCGGCCTGCCGGAAGAGGCGCCAGGCGTGCGCACCCTCATCACCCGGGCGCGCAGCTCACTGCTCACGAGCTTCGACACGGAGCTCGAGCCCTTCGGAGTGACAGGCGCCCAGTTCGAGGTGTTGAAGAATCTGGCGCGCAGCGACAACGAGACCGCGGCGAGCCTCTGCCGCGCGCTGCACTATGACACCGGATCGATGACGCGGATGCTCGATCGCCTGCAGGAGAAAGGATTGGTGACGCGCGAGCGCGACACCAGCGACCGGCGGCTCGTGTTCCTGCGCCTGACGGATATCGGCGAGCGCCTGATCCCGAAAATCCAGCCGGCGCTGCGCCGGGCGTTGCGGCGCCACCTCGCCGGCCTCACGCCGGAGGAGGTCGCCAGCCTGAAGCGATACCTCGGCCGCATCATCGAGAACGGACAGAGACAGTGATCGCAGGGCTTTTGCGGCCGGACCGGGCGGTGCCTCGCGACAGGACCGAGCCTCACCGCCAAGGCCTCACCGACGGGCCTGTCGGCGAGTATCATGCGGGGTCGCATGCAAGTACGAGAGTCTACGGCCGTACGACCGGAGAGCGGGCGTGCGGCAGGCCCGCGGGCGCTGACTGACGCGCGGGAGCGTTTGGATTCGCGGCGCGCGGCCGCGCCGCATCTTTCCTGCGAGCTCTTCCGTTCTGCCGGCATCGCGCCAGCGGCCTTGCACGGCGCGGGCGCCGCGCCGGCCGGAGCCGGCCTCAGCCGGCGGTCTCGGCCGCGTGAATGACGTAGCCGCCTGACTTCTCGTCCCGCTCTATCGCGAGCAGGTGGCGTTGCGCAGCTTCCTCCAGCAGCTTGTTGAAGGAGCGGAAGCCGTAGTAGCTCTCGTTGAATCCCGGCCGGCGGCGCTTCAGCGCCTGCTTCACCATGGATCCCCAGATCCGGTCCTCCGCGCCCCGCTCGGCGAGCAGCGCATCGAGGGTCGCCAGCACCAGGTCGAACGCCTCCTGTTTGCGGTCCTCCTCCGTGTGGGCGTGCTCGCTATCCCTGGCTTCCGGGGTGCCATGGGCCGCATCCGCAGCATGAGCCCGCTTGCGCGGCGCACGGCGCGGCTTCTGCTGCTCGCGCACGAGATCGTCGTAGTAGATGAACTCGTCGCAATTGGCGATGAGGAGGTCGGAAGTCGAGTTCTTCACCCCGACACCGATGACTCCCTTGTTGTTCTCGCGCAGCTTGCTGACGAGCGGCGAGAAATCCGAGTCGCCGCTGATGATGACGAACGTGTCCACATGCGGCTTGGTGTAGCAGAGGTCGAGGGCATCGACCACCATGCGGATGTCCGCGGAGTTCTTGCCCGACTGCTTGACGTGCGGGATCTCGATCAGCTCGAACCCGGCATGATGCATGCCGGCCCTGAGATCCTTGTAACGCTCCCAGTCGCAGTAGGCCTTCTTGACGACGATCGAGCCCTTGAGCAGCAGCCGCTCCAGGACGCGGGTGATGTCGAATTGCGCGTAGCGGGCATCGCGCACGCCGAGAGCGATGTTCTCGAAGTCGCAGAACAGCGCGAGGTTGGCATCATCGGCAGCATTGGACATGGCGTTCGTAGGATATATCCCGTGGACTATGGGTCTCGACAAAAGGATTCTTTGATTCAATGGCGCCAGGAACTGGAAACGGCAACGATCATATCGCAACGGCTTTCGGCCGGGTGTTGCGCGACCAGCGCGAGACTCGCGGAATCTCCCAGGAGGATCTCGCCCTCAGCGCCGATGTCGACAGGTCCTTTGTCAGCCAGATGGAGCGCGGCATACGCCAGCCCACGCTGACGACGCTCGTGAAGCTCTGCAAGGCGCTCGGTGTCGCGCCATCGATCATCATCGGCCGCATGGAGCGGCTGCTCGACTGAGGTACCCCATGGCTGTGCGGCGCACACGTCCCGTGACTCGCGAGGCGGCCGAGGAGGCCGTGCGGACCCTGCTGCGCTGGGCGGGCGACGATCCGGCGCGGGAGGGTCTGCGCGATACGCCCGCGCGGGTGGTCTCGGCCTACGGGGAATGGTTCGCCGGCTACGGCTCCGATCCGGCCGATTACCTGCGGCGCACCTTCCAGGAGGTCGGCGGCTACGACGAGATGATCGTGCTGCGCGATATCGCCTTCGAGTCCCATTGCGAGCACCACATGGCGCCGATCATCGGGCGCGTGCACGTCGGCTATCTGCCGACCGACAAGGTCGTCGGCAT
>DASVWT010000249.1:0-3252 GCA_036393055.1 Steroidobacteraceae bacterium | reverse complement strand
CACTGCACCCGCTGCATCCGCTTCACGGAGGAGATCGCCGGCATCCAGGAGCTCGGCATGATCGGCCGCGGCGAGCAGATGAAGGTGCGCACCTACATCGAGAGCACCGTGCACCACGAGCTCTCGGGCAACGTGATCGATCTCTGCCCGGTCGGCGCGCTCGTCTCCAAGCCCTACCGCTTCACCGCCCGCGCCTGGGAGATGGCCTCGGTGCCGCTCATCTCCCCGCACGACGGCACGGGCAGCAACCTCTTCGGACACGTGCTGCGCGGACGCCTCATGCGCGTGGTGCCGCGCGAGAACGAGGCGATCAACGAGGTCTGGATCGCCGATCGCGACCGCTTCAGCTACGAAGGCATCTACAGCGAGGAGCGCCTGCAGCGGCCCATGATCCGCAAAGGCGGCGCCCGTGATGGCGAATGGGTCGAGACCGACTGGGAAACCGCATTGGCCACGGCGGCAGAGGGATTGCGCGGCGGCGGCGCCGGGCTCGGCGTGCTGGCGAGCGCCTCCGCAACCCTCGAGGAGCTTTACCTCGCCCGGCGCATCGCCCGCGGCCTCGGCAGCGGCAACATCGACTCGCGGCTTCGCCAGCGGGATTTCCGCGACCAGGACGCCGATCCTCTCTATCCGAATCTCGGGCTGCGCATCGCGGACATCGACTCGCTGCAAGGCCTGCTCCTCGTCGGCTGCAACCTGCGCCGCGAGGCGCCCATCCTGGCGCACCGCGTGCGCAAGGCGGCGCGCCGGGGCGCCAAGGTGGCGCTGCTGAATCCGGCAGTCTTCAACTACTACTTTCCCGTCGCGGCATACCTGCAGTCGGCGCCCTCGGCCCAGGTGGCCGATCTGGCGGCCATTCTGCGCGCCGCCACGGAAGCCGCAGGCGCCTCGGTGCCGCCCCACCTCTCGGCCGTGGTCGATGGTGCGCAGGTTGGCCAGCAACATCGCGATGCGGCCGCGGCGCTCGCATCCGGAGAGAAGCGTGCCCTGTGGTTGGGGGCCCTCGCGCTACGCCATCCGCGTTATGCGGACTTGAGGGCGCTCGCTGCAGCACTGGCGCAGGTGACGGGCGCCTCCCTCGGCGTGCTGGCGGAGGGCGCCAATGCTGCCGGAGCGCATCTCGCCGGCGCCGTGCCTCACCGGGACGCGGGCGGCAAGGCGGTCAGCGTCCCCGGGATGACGGCAGCCGACATGTTGGCGACGCCGCTCAAATCCTACCTCCTGGTCGGCGGCGTCGAGCCGTGGGCTGACTCCCCGGGCAGCGATGCCGCACGCGCGCTGGGTCAGGCGGAGCTGGTCGTCGCCGTGACGCCTTTTGCCGGCGAGACTTTGCGCAAGGTCGCCCATGTCCTTCTGCCGGCGGGCTCGTTCGCCGAGACTTCAGGGACTTACGTCAACCTCGAAGGAGTATGGCAGACGCAGACCGGCGCGGCCGCGCCCGTCGGGGAGTCGCGCCCAGGCTGGAAGATCCTGCGGGTGCTCGGCAATCTGCTCAACCTTTCCGGTTTCGACTACCAGTCATCGGAAGATGTCCGGGACGAGCTGGCGACGCTCGTCGGTGCGCCCACCGCGTATTCGGCGCCCTCCTATGCGGGCAGGCACGCTGTCGGGCGGCAGGAGGGCGGCCAGGTTGCGCAGAGCGTCGTCGACGTTCCGATGTACCAGATCGACGCGTTGGTGCGCAGAGCGCCCTCCCTGCAAAGAACGATCGAAGGCCGCGCACCCGCGGTGACGTACTGATGATGCCGCAAAATCTCGCCATTGCCTGGGGCGCGCTCCCGGGCACGGTCCGGACGACGGTGTGGATCCTGATCGTCACGGTCGCTCTCATCCTCTGCGTCGCCTACCTCACCCTGTGGGAGAGGAAGGTCATCGGCTGGATGCAGCTGCGCCGGGGGCCGAATCGCGTGCGGATCTTCGGCCTCTTCCCCGGCCTCGGACAACCCTTCGCGGACGTGTTCAAGCTGCTGGCGAAGGAAGTGATCGTTCCGACCAACTCCAACAAGTTCCTGTTCCGCGTGGCTCCGATACTCGCTCTCGTGCCGGCGTTCGCGGCCTGGGCGGTGATCCCGCTCTCGCCGCGGCTGGTCATCTCCAACGCCAACGCGGGACTGCTGTACCTGCTGGCGCTCACCTCGACGGGCATCTACGGCGTCATCATCGCCGGCTGGGCGGCCAATTCGAAGTACGCCATGCTCGGGGCGATGCGCTCGGCAGCGCAGATGGTCGCCTATGAGATCGCGATGGGGTTTGCGCTGGTGGGCGTGCTGATGGCCGCCGGCAGCATGAACCTCGGCGTCATCGTGCGCACCCAGGAAGGCGGGTTCCTCTCCTGGAACTGGTTCTGGCTGTTTCCGCTGCTGATGGTTTACTTCATTTCCGGCGTCGCGGAGACCAACCGCGCGCCGTTCGACGTGGCCGAGGGAGAGTCGGAGATCGTTGCGGGCTTCCACGTCGAGTACTCGGGGATCGCCTTCGCGCTGTTCTTCCTCGCCGAGTACGCCAACATGATCCTGATCTCGGCGCTGACGGCCGTGTTCTTCTTCGGCGGATGGCTGTCGCCGTGGCAGGGCTGGCCGGGCATCGGCGGCACGATCCTCGGTGAGCCGAGCTTCTTCTGGCTGGCCCTCAAGATCTTCGTGTTCCTGTTCGTGTTCCTGTGGTTCCGGGCCACCTTTCCGCGCTACCGCTACGACCAGATCATGCGGCTCGGCTGGAAGGCGCTGATTCCCGTGACGCTCGTGTGGATCGGGGTGGAGATGGTGCTCGCGCACTATCACGTCGGCCCCTGGGCCCGGCCCTGGTTCCAGTAAAGGAGGCAAGGCGATGGTCAATCCGCTGAAAACGTACCTCATGCCGGAGATGATCAAGGGGCTGGCGGTCACCGCGCGCACCTTCTTCCAGCGCAAGTACACACTCAACTACCCGGAGGAGAAGACCCCGCAGTCGCCGCGCTTCCGCGGGTTGCACGCGCTGCGCCGTTATGCCAACGGCCAGGAGCGCTGCATCGCCTGTAAGCTCTGCGAGGCCGTCTGCCCCGCCGTTTGCATCACTATCGACTCGGACGTGTCGCAGGACGGCACCCGGCGTCCTACCCGCTACGACATCGATCTCTTCAAGTGCATCTACTGCGGCTTCTGCGAGGAGGCCTGCCCGGTGGATGCCATCGTGCTCACCCGCATTCACGAGTACCACATGGAGCACCGGGGCGAGAACATCATGAGCAAGGACAAGCTGCTCGCGGTCGGCGAG
>DASVWT010000248.1:0-2912 GCA_036393055.1 Steroidobacteraceae bacterium | reverse complement strand
CCGGTACTGCGCCAGGATGCCGCCTTTTTTCTCGCTGGAAAGAGCCATTGCGCCTAAATCCTAAGTGACTGTCTTAAGTAACCTTTTGGGAGCCGGGAAGTTTACCCGGTGTAATGCCTTCGCCACAAGCGCTATACTGGCCCGGCCATGAATCGAGCATTGATCATCGGCATTCTGAGCGCAGCAGCCCTCGCCGGCTGCGCCGTCACCCCATCGCACACCGCCAGCCGTACTGCCTCGACCATTCCTCCGGGCTGGTGCTCCACGGCGGACGGCAAGGCGCTGAGGCCCGGCTCGAGCGGCTGTGATTCCCTCACCCGCACCTACTCAGGGGAGCAGATGCAGGCAACCGGGATGACCGATGCCGCGCACGCGCTGCAGATGCTGGATCCGTCCATCACAGCCCAAGGTCATTAGACCGGCTCCGTGAACAACCTCCGCGGCTGGACCTTCCCCCTGCCGTCGGATTCGCCCAGCCCCAGGAAACGCCCCTGCACGTCATAGAGCCTGACCCTCCCGGGGGCGGCGCTGCGCAGCAGCACGACGTCCTGACCGTGGACGATGCGGTCTGCCTGCCCTGGCTCCAGTCTGACCGCAACCAAATGGCCGAGAGGGCGATCGGGCGGCAGGAGCTCGAGAGCCCCGCCCTCGCAGGCTTGCGTCACCTCTTGCAGCGTCTGCATGGACTCTGTCTCGAACGGCTCGACCCAGCTGCGCCGCAGCGCGCTCACGTGTCCGCAGGTGCCGATCGCCCGCGCGATGTCCTCGGCCAGCGTGCGAACGTACGTTCCCTTGGAGCAGAGCACGTCGAGCTCGATCGCATCGTCGGCTCGCGATACTTCCGAGAGCTCGAATATCTCGATCTGCCGCGCGGCGCGCTCGACGGTAACGCCGGCGCGCGCCAGGCGGTAGAGCGGCTGGCCGTCACGTTTCAGCGCCGAGTACATGGGCGGCACCTGCTGCTGGACACCGATGAAGCCCCGTAGTGCGGCCTCGAGCGGCTGCCGCCAGTCTTGCGGCACCGGCTTCTGCTCGATGACCGCACCTTCGCGGTCGCCGGTGGCGGTCCGGGCTCCGAGAGCGATGGTGAAGCGGTAGCGCTTGCGGCTGGAGAGAATCTCCCCGGCAACCTTCGTCGCCTCGCCGAGGCAGAGCGGCAACATGCCGGTCGCGAGCGGGTCGAGGCTGCCCGCGTGCCCGGCCTTGCAGCCGCCGAGGAGCCGGCGAACGCGCTGCAGGGCAGCGTTCGATGACATCCCCGCCGGCTTGTCGAGCAGCAGTATCCCGTTTGGAGTCAAGTCAACCGCGATCGTTGCGGACGGCGCGGTCGATGACGCTCGTCAGGTGCGCGGCCTTCTGCGCGGTGTCGTCGAACTGGAAATCGAGCCGCGGGGCGTGCCGCAACCCCAGCCGCCGCCCGGCCTCGCCGCGCAGGAACCCGGCAGCCCGGGTGAGGCCGGCCTGCACCTCCTCCTGCGGATGCGCCGAGACGAACGGAGCGTAGAACACCTTCGCCACGCCCATGTCGGCCGCGAGCCTGACACCGGTGATGGTGATGTTGCCGACGCGCGGGTCCTTGACCTCGCGTGCGATCAGCTCCGCGAGCACGCGCTGCAGCTCCGACTCGATCTTGCGGATCCGGCCGTTTCCTGGAGAACGGACTCCCACGAGAGCGGGTCTCAGAGGGCCGCCCTGCGAGCTCTTCCTCACCATTACTGCAGCGTCCGCGCCACCTCGAGACGTGCGAAGCACTCGATCTGGTCGTTGACCCGCACGTCCTGATAGTTCTTCACGCCGATGCCGCATTCGGTCCCGGCGCGCACCTCGCCGACATCGTCCTTGAAGCGGCGCAGCGACTCCAGCGCGCCCTCGAAGATGACGACATTGTCGCGCAGCACGCGGATCGGATTGTTGCGCCGGACGAAGCCTTCGGTGACCAGGCATCCGGCGACCACGCCGAACTTGCTGGAGCGGAACACCTCCCGCACCTGCGCGACGCCCACGATCTGCTCCTTGATCTCCGGACGCAGCATGCCCGTCATCATCTGCTTCACGTCATCGATGGCTTCGTAGATGATGCTGTAGTAGCGCACTTCCACGCCGGTCTCCTTCATCGCATCGCGCGCACCGGAGTCGGCCCGTACGTTGAAGCCGATGACGAGCGCCTTGGAGGCGGCCGCGAGCTGAACGTCCGACACGGTGATGCCGCCGAGCCCGCTCGCGACGATCTTGACCTGTACTTCGTCGGTCGAGAGCTTGGTGAGCGCCTCGCGCAGCGCCTCGACGCTGCCTTGCACGTCGCCCTTGATCAGTACGGCAACCACCCCGGCCTTCTCCTCGCCGAGCTGCGAGAACACGTCCTCGGCGCGGGTCGCCTGGCGGGCGAGCTTCACGTCGCGGAACTTGCCCTGGCGGTAGAGCGCCACCTCGCGCGCCTTGCGCTCACTCTCGAGCGCGAGCATCTCATCGCCCGCGTTCGGCGCCCCGGAGAGCCCCAGCACCACCACCGGCATGGAGGGAGAAGCCTCCTCCACCGGCCGGCCGTTCTCGTCGAACAGCGCCCGCACGCGGCCGAACTCCGAGCCTGCAATGATGGGGTCGCCCAGGTGCAGCGATCCCTTCTTGACGAGCATGGTCGCGACCGCGCCGCGGCCCTTCTCGATGCTCGACTCGATCACCACGCCGGCGGCGAGTCCGGTGCGTGGCGCGCGCAGCTCCAGCACCTCCGCCTGCAGCAGCACGGCCTCGAGCAGCGCGTCGATGCCGGCGCCGGTGTGGGCCGACACGTTGACGAACATGTTCTGGCCGCCCCAGTCCTCGGGAATGACCTCCTGCTTGGCGAGCTCGGCGCGCACCCGGTCCGGGTCGGCACCGCTCTTGTCGATCTTGTTGACCGCGACGACGATGGGCAC
>DASVWT010000247.1:0-2528 GCA_036393055.1 Steroidobacteraceae bacterium | reverse complement strand
GGTGGGGGTCGCTCGCTTCGGGGCCTTCGCGACGCCGAAGTACACCTCGATCAAGGTTCCGGAGAACTACTCGCGGCGGTTCCGCCTCGCCTATCCCAACGAGGAGCTGCCGGCGGCGCGGCCCGTGCGCCGCTCTCCGATCTACGATCGCCTGAAGGCCACCGGCGCCGTGATGGGCGCGAATTTCGGGCTGGAGCATGCGCTCTGGTTTGCTCCTGAAGGCGTGCCGCCCGCCGAGACGCCGACCTATCGCCGCTCGGAGGCGTTCCCGTACGTTGGCGAAGAATGCCGCGCGGTGCGCAGCTCGGTTGGCCTTTACGAGACCACCAACTACGGGAAGTATGAGGTGGCGGGCGCCGGTGCGCGCGCCTGGCTGGATCGGGTGTTCGCCTCGAAGATTCCCCGGCCCGGGCGCCTGCGGCTGGCTCCGATGCTCAACCCTGCCGGGCGAATCGTGGGTGATCTGACGATCGCCTGTCTTGCCGAGGACCGTTATCTGATCTTCGGGTCCGGCTTTGCCGAAGAGTTCCACATGCGGTGGTTCTGGGCATCCGGCATTCCGGCCGATGTGTTCGTGCGCTCCGCGGCATCGAGCCTGACAGGCTTCTCCGTGGCAGGCCCGCGGTCACGCGAGCTGCTGCAGCCCCTCGTGCGGCGCGACCTTTCCGGCGCAGCGTTCAAGCTCTTCGAGGTGGCCGAGACGGCGGTGGGTCATGCGCCGGCGATCCTGGCGCGATCGGGGTTCACGGGTGAGCTCGGGTATGAGGTCTGGACGACCCCCGACTACTTCGCCACGCTTTACGATGACCTCCTCGAAGCGGGCCGCGGCCTGGGCCTCAGGCATTTCGGCGGACGTGCGCTTTCCTCGCTGAGGCTCGAGAAGGGATACGGCTCCTTCAACAAGGATTTTCGGCCCGACTACACGCCCGGGGAGACGGGCCTCGACCGTTATGTCGACTTCGGCAAGCCCGACTTCACGGGCCGCGCCGCCGCACTCGCCGAGCGGGACTCGGGTCCCAAGCGACGGTTCGTGATCCTCGAGCTGTTGGGCGCCGACACGGAGGCTGTCGGTTACGAATCGATTCTCAAGGACGGCGCAGCGGTCGGTTACGTGACCTCGGCCGCTTACGGCCATTGCGTAGCCAAGAGCCTCGCCGCGGGCTATGTGCCGGCCGCGCTCGCGCGCGAGGGCGAGCGACTCGAGACCGACATCTTCGGCGAGCCCCGCACCGCGATCGTCCGCATCCAGCCGCTCTACGATCCGCAGGGGCTGCGGCTCAGAGCCTGACGGCCGATCACGGCCCGGACGGTCGCCGGGCCGGCGCAGGATCGGGGCTCGCCTCCATCGGGTCGGGGCTCGCCTCGGCAGGCGGCCCGGCGCTTTCCGGGGCTACCCCGCCAGCCGCCTTGGCCGACAAGGTGTCGGCAATGAAGAACTTGTAGAGCCCCACGCCGAGGGGCGCGCCGATCAGCGGTCCGACGATGGGTACCCACCAGTAGCCGTAAGGCCCAGGGAATGCGTTGGTGCCCCAGCCCATCAGCCAGCAAAAAAGCCGCGGGCCGAGATCGCGCGCCGGGTTGATGGCATAGCCCGCGCCCGTGCCGAATGACATGCCGATCGCGGCCACCGCCATGCCGACCATGAACGGCGCGAGATTCGCCTTCACGCCCACGTTCATCGAATCGGCGATGGCCAGTACGAACACCAGCAGGAAAAACGTCCCGACGATCTGGTCGAATAGCGGCCCGAGCAGGCTCGCGCCGTAGTAATGCGCGGGAAAGGTGGCGAAGATGCTGAAGGTGGTCATGCCGCCGGGGCCGGCACGCGTAACGACGTTGTGGGCGACGTTCCACATGTCGATCGCCGGAACGTAGTCGGCGTATACCAGCGCAGCACCGGCGAACGTGCCGGCAATCTGTGCTGCCGAATACGGCAGGACCTTGGCCCAGGGGACATCCCCTTTGACCGCAAGAGCGACCGTCACGGCTGGGTTGAGGTGTGCACCGGTGACGCCGCCCGCCACGTATACCGCCATGGCGACCGCCATGGCCCATCCCCAGGTGATGAGCAGCCAATCGCCCGCGCCGGCGAATATCGCCGGAGTCCGGCCGGATTCCGGAAGTCCCACCACTGCGACGGCCACCACGCCGGCACCGAAAGCCAGCATGACGAACGTGCCGAAAAATTCGGCCAGCAACTCGCTCCAGATGCTGCGCGCACGCCAGCCCGTCTTGACGCCGATCTTCACGCTCTTCTCCTCCGGTCAGTTCGAGTCGATCCAGCCGAGGGACCGGTCGACGGCCTTCTTCCAGCACTTGTAGTAATGATCGCGCCGTTCGCCGGTCATCTTCGGTTTCCAATCCCGGTCGACCGCCCAGTTGGCGCGCAGGTCATCGATGTTGTCCCAGAATCCGACCGCGAGGCCGGCCGCATATGCCGCACCGAGCGCGGTGGTCTCGGTCACCTTGGGGCGGATCACGGGCGAGTCCAGGATGTCGGCCTGGAACTGCATGAGCAGGGCGTTGGC
>DASVWT010000246.1:0-10395 GCA_036393055.1 Steroidobacteraceae bacterium | reverse complement strand
CCACCTGCTTGCCGGCCTGGCTGGCGATGAAAGCGGCGCGCATGGCCACTTCCGTCTTGCCGAAGCCCACATCGCCGCAGACGATCCGGTCCATCGGGCGATCGCTCTGCAGGTCGGCGAGCACCTTGCGGATGGCCTCGGTCTGATCCTCGGTCTCCTCGAAGGGAAAGGTATCGGCGAACGCCTGGTACTCGCTCTCCTTCACCGGGAGCTTCAGGCCCTTCTGTGCCTTGCGGCGCGCGTAAAGGTCGAGGAGCTCCGCAGCGACGTCGCGGATCTGGTCGGCCGCGCGCTTGCGCGCCTTCGCCCACTGGTCCGTGCCGAGCTTGTGCAGCGGCGCGCTCTCGGGCGCGGCGCCGGTGTAGCGCGTGACGAGATGCAAGGCCTGCACGGGCACGTACACCCGATCGCCGTCGAGGTACTCGAGGACCAGAAACTCGCCGGGTTGCCCGGCGACCTCCATCGACTGCAGACCGACGTAACGCCCCACGCCGTATTCCTCGTGCACCACGGGTGCTCCGGGATTGAGGTCCTGCAGATCGCGGAGGATGGCTTCGGGATCCACGGCCGCGCGCTTGCGGCGGCGCTCCTGCCGCGCGCGTGCGCCGAAGAGTTGCGCCTCCGAGATGATCGCGATCCGCGGCTGCGTGAGCGTCAGGCCGCTGAGGTCCGCAGCGACGGTCAGCGCGAGCACAGCGTCGCCGTCGGAAAACGCTTCCCAACCTGGCACCGTGAGCACCGCGTGTCCGTGTCCGCGCAGCAGATCGTGCAACACCTCTCGCCTGCCAGGTGAGTCCGCGGCAATGAGTACGCGGCCGTCGAACTCGGCGAGAAATCCATCCAGGGCGGCGAGCGGCTCGTCCGCGCGGCCATCGACACGCAGCTCTCGCGGCGCGGCAGTAGGGAAGTTGCGCACCTCCTCGGCCGCGGCGCCGAGCGTCGTGTCGGCCTTGAACGCTTCCAGGGTGATGGAGGAGAAGCCTTCGAGCTTCGCTTCGAGCTCGCCGAGCTCGACGAACAGCTCCTCGGGGGCGAGCACCGGCCGCTCGATGTCATGGCGGCGATCCTCGTAGCGGGTCGCGATGCCGTTCCAGGCCTTCTCCAGGGCGGCCGGCAGGGCGGCGTCGCGCACCATGATCGCGTTGGCCGGAAGATAATCGAGCAGCGTCGCCGTCTCCTCGAAGAAGAGCGGCAGGTAGAACTCGATGCCCGCCGGCGCCAGACCCTCGCTCACGCCGCGGTAAATCGTGGTCCTGTTGGGATCGCCCTCGAACCGCGTCCGGAACCGCCGCCTGAACTCCCTCACCGCCTCTGCATCGAGAGGCATCTCGCGCGCGGGCAGCAGGCGCACGCTGTCCAGGGCATCGAGCGATCGCTGTGACTCCGGATCGAAGCGGCGGATCGCCTCGATCTCCTCATCGAACAGGTCGATGCGCAGCGGCGCCGCCCCGCCCATCG
Source organism: Steroidobacteraceae bacterium (assembly GCA_036393055.1). Classification (GTDB taxonomy): domain Bacteria; phylum Pseudomonadota; class Gammaproteobacteria; order Steroidobacterales; family Steroidobacteraceae; genus 13-2-20CM-66-19. The sequence goes on along the minus strand of DASVWT010000246.1, from coordinate 8,937 downwards.
GAAAGACATCGAAGAGCGAGCCGCGCACCGCGAACTCGCCGGGGCTCGTGACCTGACTGACGCTCGCGTAGCCCGCGTCCGCCAGTCTCTGGCGGAAAGGCTCGAGCGCCAGCGCCTGGCCGCGGGTGAGCTCGAAGGCCCGGCTCTGGACATACTGCCTCGGCGGCAGCCGCTGCATGAGCGTGTCCGCCGCGACGATCAGGCATCCGTGCCGCGTCTGCGGCAACTCGAAGAGCGTGCGCAGCCGCTCGGAGATGATGTCCGGATGGGGCGAGAAGAGGTCATACGGCAGCACTTCCCAGTCGGGAAACGCCAGCAGTGTCAGGCGCTCGCCGGCGAAGAAGCGCAGCTCCGCCGCCAGCCGGTCGAGCTCGCGGGCCGCATCGGCCACCACCACGTAAAGCCGTTGGTCCGAGTGCGTGGCCTCGGCGAGGGCGAGAGCCGGAGCGCTGCCGTGGAGCTGCTGCCAGCGCAGATGGCGCCGCGCGGCGCTCGGAACGGGCGGATTGAGGATTCTCAAATCGCGACGGGGACTTCCGTGACGTGCACGCGCTGCTCGACCGGTACGCAGAAGATGTCGATCGAGCCGGAGCGGCCCCGCACCTGAATCGGCGGCAGCGGGGTCGCGCCGACGTCGAGCCCGAGTGCATCGAGCGACTGCTTGACCGTGCGCGAGAAGAGCATCTCGCCCGCGCGGGCGCGCTGGCAGAGCCGCGCCGCGACATTGACGGTGTCCCCGACGAGCGTGTAGCTCATGTACGCGCTGGAGCCGATGTTGCCGGCGACCACATCGCCCTCGTTGATGCCGATGCCGAGCCCGGCTTCGACCTCGTACCGCTCCTTCCAGGATTGAGCCAGTCCTTTGAAATTCTCCAGCATCTCCTGCGCGGCGCGCACGGCCCGGCGCGGGCTGTCGTTCTGCTCGAGCGGCACGCCGAAGCCGAGCATCAGACAGTCTCCGGCCATGTGAAACACCGTGCCTTCGTGGCGAAAAGTGATCTCCGTGAGGAGCGAGAAGTACTCGTTGAGCAGCGGCACGACCTGGCTCGGCTGCAGCCGCTCCGAGATGGTGGTGAACCCGCGCAGGTCCGCGAACAGGACGACCGCGTGTGCGCGCAGGTCATCGGTGGAGAGCAGGGTGTCGCGCAGTTGCGCGTCTTCCAGGATCTTGTCGGCGAGCCGCGGCGAGAGATACCGGCGGAACGTGCGGCGCAACACCTCCTCGCGCCGCCGGATCTCCGCCTCGAGTTGCACCGCCGCCAGCTTGCGGCGCACAGCCCCCGCACGCACCAGCTCCTCGATGCGGGTCTTCAGAGGCTCATCGACGGACAAGATCTCATCCCCGAATTATTCTGCGAAAATAAAAGGTTACCACAGTGCCGCCTGCGCGGCAGGTCCTGCGGGCATAGGGAACTCACGCCGGCCGCGCGCGATGGCACGGGGCGACAATCGCCGAGCGGTTTGCTCCGTGCGGTATGCGCACTGGCGAGTGTGGAGCCGCAATATTACCGTTCGCAGAGGTGTTTTGGAAACGATATATGTCAAGCGTAACGCGTCCGGCGAGATCATCGTTCCCCGCAGGGCTCGCCACGGTCGTGGCTCTGTGCGCTTTGAGCGTGACAGCAGCCGCCGCGGGCGTTCCCCCGCCCAGGGATATCCGATACCCCGGCACCATCCGCATTGCGGTCGATGCCACGGATACGGCGCAAGGCATCTTCCGCGTGCACGAGGTGATTCCGGTCCGCTCCGGGGAGCTGACGCTGCTCTACCCACAATGGATCCCGGGGAATCACTCGCCCACGGGTCCCATCGACATGCTGGCGGGGCTCACCATCACGGCCGACGGCAAGGCGCTGCCTTGGAAGCGCGACGAATATGACGTGTATGCCTTTCGCGTGAGCGTGCCGAGGCATGTCTCGAGCGTGAATGTGGACTTCCAGTACCTCTCCGGCCGCACGGCGTCCCAGGACATCCAGATGACCGGCGAGATGTTGTCCGTGGAGTGGAACGACGTCAGCCTTTATCCCGCCGGATATTACTCACGCGACATCACCTTTGCGCCGAGCGTGACACTGCCGCACGGTTGGCAGTTCGGCACCGCGTTGCAGACGCAAGCGCAATCCGGCGATACCACGAGCTTCGAGCCGGTGACGTACAACACGCTGGTCGATTCTCCGATGTACGCAGGCGAGTATTTCGAGCGCGTCGACCTCGACCCCGGCGCCGCGGTGCCCGTGCACCTCGACATCTTCGCCGATGCGCCGAAGGACCTGCAGATGAGCCCGCAGCAACTGCAGGTGCATCGCAATCTCGTGACGCAGGCGTACAAGCTCTTCGACTCGCATCACTACGACCACTACGACTTCCTCTACTCCCTCTCGGACCGGCTCAGCCTCAACGGCCTCGAGCACCACCAGTCGAGCGAGGACGGCACGCACGCCAATTACTTCACTGACTGGAAAGATACCGCCCCCGGGCGCGACCTGCTCGCGCACGAGTACACCCACTCCTGGAACGGCAAGTTCCGCCGCCCAGCGGACCTGTGGACACCCAACTTCAACGTGTCCATGGGCGACTCCCTCCTGTGGGTCTACGAAGGCCAGACGCAATACTGGGGATACGTGCTGACGGCGCGCTCCGGCATGTGGAGCCAAGAGCAATTCCGCGACGCCCTCGCGCTCGTCGCCGCCAACTACGACCGCAACCGCCCCGGTTTCGAGTGGCGTACGCTGGAAGACACGACCAACGATCCCACCGCCGCCCACCGCGCGCCGCTGCCCTACCGCAGCTGGCAAATGAGCGAGGAGTACTACAGCGCCGGCCAGCTCCTATGGCTGGAGGTCGATGCCAAGATCCGCTCCCTCACCGGCGACCGCAAGTCACTCGACACCTTCGCCAGCCGTTTCTTCGGCATCGACAACGGCAGCTTCGTCACCAAAACCTATACGTTCGATGATCTGGTCACAGCCCTGAACGGCGTAGTGAAGTACGACTGGGCCGGCTTCCTCCAACAGCGTCTCAACGATCACCGCCCGCCGCTGGCCGGCATCGAAGCGAGCGGCTGGAAGCTCGTGTACACCGACAAAGAGAGCCAGTTCGAGAAGGTCTATGACGCGAACATGCCCAGCCGCCACAAGATGGGCTTCGCCCTCTCGATCGGCCTGCAGACCGACAGGAAGGGTGAGATCGGCGATGTCCGCTGGAACGGCCCGGCCTTCGAGGCGGGTGTCTCGACCGGCGCAACCCTGGTCGCCGTGAACGGCCGCGAATACACCCCCGAAGTGATGAGGCGCGCCATCGAGGCGGCAGAGCACAGCAAGGATCCCATCAGCCTCTTGCTCAAGTACCAGGGCCAGTACAAAACCGTGGCCGTGGACTATCACGGCGGCCCCCGATACCCCCACCTGGTGCGTATCGACGGCACGCCCGACTACCTGGACGAGATCATCGCCGCGAAAAATTAAGCGCGATAATTCCGAGTCCCCGGCGGCGCCGGCGGTCAGCCGTGCACGACCGAATGCACCACCCGATTGAACTCGAAATAAACCGAGAATGAGGGGTAATCCCAGCGGGTGATGGGCGGCTTGCCGACCGTCGGATAGCGCTTCTCCGGCGCCCCGAACTTCGCCTCCACCTCATGCATGGTGGTCCCCCGTCCCGGCCGCGCGACCGAAGACTGCTCGATCTGCACGTGCCCATCGACCAATACGGTCTCCGCCCCCGCGCCCCCCGCGATTGCGCAGCCGATCAGCAGTGCCAGTAGTTTTGCCGAGCGCATACGGAACCTCCACCGATCCATCGGTGACTATACACCCCGCCGCAATCTGTCAAAGCCAAGGGCCTCAAGTCCCCCGCCGATCTGTGAAGCCCATCAACCTCCGCCGGCCCTCGGCCCCGATATGGTTAAATGCGCGGGATGTTCCACCCGCTGTCGCTCTTCGTGGGCCTGCGCTACGTGCGTGCCCGATCCAGCAAGTTCTTCGTCTCCTTCATCACCTGGACCTCACTTGCCGGCGTCTGCGTGGGCGTCGCGGCCCTCATAGTCATTCTCTCCGTGATGAACGGCTTCGAAAGCGACCTGCGCCAGCGGCTCCTTGCTCTGGATGCCGACGCGCGGGTCGTACCCGCCGACACGCAGGGCGCGATGAGCCCCGACCCCGCGCAGTGGCAGCGGGCCGCCCAGGCCGTCCGCGGCTCCCCCGGAGTCGTCGGCGTGGCGCCGTATGCCCAGATCCAGGCGCTCGCAGTACGCACTCCTGAGATGCTGCCCGTCGAGCTGCGCGGCATCGAGCCCAGCGCCGAGCCCTCCGTCACGCACCTCCCCGGCGCGATCACCGAGGGCAAGCTGTCGGACCTTGTCTCTGGCTCCGACAGAGTCATCATCGGTGAGGTGATCGCCGAGGAGCTCGGCCTCGCCCCGGGTGATGCCATCACCCTGCTCATCCCGACGATCACCGCGGGCGGAGTGCCCGCGCCGCGGCTGCGCCAGTTCAAGGTTGCCGGCGTGTTCCAGGTGGGTCTCTCGGACGAGGACGCCATGCTGGTGTTCGCCAACATCGGCGACGTGCGCGCACTGGGACCCTCGGCCCGGGGAGATCAGGGTCTCAGGGTCCGCTACAGCGATGCCCTGGATGCGCCCCGTTTCACCGCCAGCCTGCGCACCAGACTGCCGCATGGCTTCCAGGTCATCGACTGGACGCAGGACAACGCCGACTACTTTCGTGCCATCCGCATCGAGAAGACCATGATGTCGCTGATCCTGCTGCTCATCGTGGCCGTTGCGGCATTCAACATCGTGGCGATGCTGGTGATGGTGGTCACCGACAAGCGCACCGACATCGCCATCCTGCGCACCTTCGGGGCTTCGCCCCGGCGTGTAATGGGCGTCTTCCTCACCCAGGGACTGGTCATCGGATGGCTCGGTGTTGCCCTCGGCGTCGCGTTGGGCCTCGCGCTTGCCTTCAACGTCGATACCATCGTGCCGTTCCTGCAAAATACCTTCGGCTTCCAGATCTTCAGCTCCAGCATTTACTACATCACCACCGTTCCTTCGGTGGTGCGGTGGAGCAACGTGGCGGCGATCAGCGTCGCGGCACTCGTCCTGACGGCCGCCGCAACGGTCTACCCGGCGGTACGCGCCTCGCGCACGGCTCCCGCCGAAGCGCTGCGTTACGAGTAGCCGGCCGTGGGCTCCCACTATGAATGGCTGGTCGGCACCCGCTACCTGCGCTCCACCCATCGGCGCGGCTTCGTGTCGTTCGTCGCGCTCATGTCGGTGTGCGGGCTCGCGCTCGGCGTGGCCACGCTGATCGTCGTTCTTTCGGTGATGAACGGCTTCGGCCGGGAGCTGCGGACCCGTATTCTGAGCGTCACTTCGGATGCCACCATCATGGGGCTGCACGGCACGATCCCGGACTGGCAGGCCGTGCAGAAGCGCGTGGAGCGTGAGCCCGGCGTGCGTGTCGCGGTTCCCTACGTCGAGCAGCAATCCATGCTGACGCATGGTCAGCAGATCACCGGCGCCTCGGTGCGCGGGGTGTTGCCCGAGGAGGAGCGGCGCGCCACCGGCCTGGCGCAGCGGCTGATTGCCGGAAGCCTGGGAGACCTTCAGCCCGGGCGGTATCGAGTGATCCTGGGCGATGCGCTGGCCCAGGCGCTGCACGTGCACGTTGGGGATTCCGTGGTGCTGATCGCGCCGGAAGGGGTGGCGACCCCGACCGGGGTGATGCCGCGCATGCGCCGCTTCCAGGTGACGGGGCTCTTGCATTCCGGCATGTACGAATACGACCGCGGACTCGCGCTCGTGAGTCTTGCGGATGCGGCGCGGCTCTTCGGTCTCGCGCCCGGGGAAGTCACCGGCCTTCGCCTCTCGCTCGATGACCCGTGGGCTGCGCCAAAAGTGGTGAGGCGGATCGCCTATGACCTCGGCGGGGCGGGCTACTACGTCAGCGACTGGACGGACAACCACGCCAACTTCTTCCGTTCCATCGAGACGACCAAGTCGATGATGTTCGTCATGCTCTCGATGATCGTCGCGGTGGCCGCATTCAATATCGTCGCGACGCTCGTGATGATCGTCAAGGAAAAGCAGACCGACATCGCGATACTGCGGACCTTCGGCGCGGAGCCGCGCAACGTGCTCGCGATCTTCGCCATTCAGGGCATCATCATCGGCCTCGCCGGCACGCTGCTCGGGGCGGCGCTCGGCGCCCTGGTCTCCCACAACCTGCAGGCGCTCGTCGGCGGTCTCGAGCGATTGCTGCATACTCAGTTCCTGGATCCGCGGGTGTACTACATGAGTGATCTGCCGGCCTATGTGGAGGGATTCGACGTGCTGCGCGTTTGCGGCGTGGCTTTCATCCTCTGTGCGTTGGCGACCGTCTATCCGGCCTGGCGCGCCGGCCGCACGGCGCCGGCGCAGGCGCTGCGGCATGAGTGATAAGGACAATGAGCCGGTGCTCGAGGCACGCGATGTGTCCAAGAGCTTCCGCCAGGGGCCGGTGACACTGGAGGTGCTCAAGGGTGCCGTGCTGTCGGTCGCGGCCGGAGAGCGTGTGGCGATCGTCGGCGCCTCGGGCTCCGGCAAGACGACACTGCTGCAGATGCTGGGCGGGCTCGACCGCCCGACGAGCGGCCAGGTGCTGGTCGACGGGCGCGACATTCATCGCCTGACGGAGAAGGAGCGCGGCGAGCTGCGCAACCGCGCGCTCGGGTTCGTCTACCAATTTCATCATCTCCTGCCGGAATTCTCCGCCCTGGAGAATGTCGCCATGCCGCTGCTGGTGCGCCGCACCCCGGTGGCCGAGGCGCGTGCGGCGGCCCGCGAGCTGTTGCAGCGGGTCGGGCTCGGGCAGCGCCTCGATCACCGGCCGCATCAGCTCTCGGGCGGGGAGCGCCAGCGTGCCGCGGTCGCCCGCGCGCTGGTGACTCAGCCGAAGATCGTTCTGGCCGATGAGCCCACGGGTAACCTCGATGGTGTCAATGCGGAGTCGGTATTCGCGCTGATGCTGGAGCTCAACCGCGAGCGCGGCACCAGCCTCGTCGTGGTGACTCACGACAGCCGGCTGGCGAATCGGATGGAGCGGATCTACGAGATCGAGAAAGGGAAGCTCTCGGAGAGACTCACGCCGCAGTTGCGACGTGGCGAGCCTTGTACCGGGACGTGACCCGCCAGCGCCAGATGAGCTCGAGGCAGGCCCAGCCGAGGACGCCGAGTACCAGGGCACAGACCAGGCAGCCGACCAGGAACGGCCGCCACATGGGGCCCAGGCCGCTCGCCAGCCAATCCCAGCTCAGATGGAAGGCGAAGCGGTCGGGTGCTACGCCGAGCAGCGCGGCGCCCACCCGATAAGCCAGGTAATAGATCGGTACCATGGTGATCGGGTTGACGAGCAGGGTCGTCCCATAGATCGCCGGCACGTTGAGCCGCCACGTAATCGCGATCAGGATCGCGACGACGGAGTGGACCGGCAGGGGGATGAAGCAGATGGCAATGCCCGCGCCAAAGGCCGCGGTGATCGCCCGGCGATGCAACGCCCAGAGCCGGGGCTCGAGCAGGTGCTCGCCGAAATGCCGCAGCAGCCAATGCCCCTGGAGCTGGCGGGGCGAGGGAAGAAGCTTCTTCAGCAGGCGGCGCGGCATCGGGCTGCGGACTGTACCAGATTGGCGACGGGGCCGGGCCGGGGGTACCCCGCAGTTTTCTTGCCGGCCCGCAGGGCTGCTATTCGCATGATCTAGTATCATGCGCCGTCGCAGTTTTCTTGGGTTCCGTCCCCCGGGGTCGTCTGGATGTGGGAAATCGTGCGGGCCGGTGGCCCGCTCATGTGGCCGATCATTCTCTGCTCGATTACGGCGGCAGCGATCGTGCTGGAGCGGTTGTGGACATTGCAGGACCGGCGGGTGATGCCGCGGGAGCTGCCGCAGAAGGTCTGGGCGCTGATCGAGGCGAATCAGATCAACGACAAGGTCATCGCCGCGCTGGAGCAGAACTCCCCGCTGGGCAGGCTCCTCGCCGCAGGCCTCGCCAATCGCCATCGGCCGCGCGAGATCCTGATGGAGCGCCTGGAGGACACGGGCCGGCACGTCGTCTATGAGCTGGAGCGCTTTCTCAACACCCTGGGGACCATCGCCGGCGTCTCCCCGCTCCTCGGCCTGCTCGGGACCGTGACCGGCATCATTCGCGCATTCAACGCCATCCAGGCAGGTGGCATGGGCGATCCGCGCGTGCTCTCCGGCGGCATCGCCGAGGCTCTGGTCGCCACCGCGGCAGGCCTCTGTGTCGCCATCCCCTCGCTCTTCGCCTACCGGTATCTTCGCGGCCGGGTGGAGCGCATCGTGGTGGAGATGGAAAAGCAGGCCATGCGCATGGCCGATGCGGTCGAGGCCGCCGGCACCCGCACCGGGCGCACGGCCGCGGCCTGATCGCCCTTTCATGAATCTCAAGCCGCGCCGCCACGAGGAGCCGGAGATCAATGTCGTCTCCCTGATCGATGTGGTGCTGCTCCTGGTGGTGTTCTTCATGCTGTCGAGCAAGTTCACGGACGAGGGGCGGCTGCACGTGCAGCTGCCGCAGGCGAGCGCCGTGCCGCCCGCCGCTCGTGCGAGCGAGCCGCTCGTGGTCTCGGTGACGGAGGCCGGAAGCTACCTCGTCAACGGGCGGGAGCTCATCAACTCGAGTCCCGATACGCTGCGCTCGGCACTCCTGAAGCAGGCCGGCAGCAACCGCGACACGACCGTGACGATCCGCGCCGACGGCCGCGCCACCCAACAGTCGGTCGTGACCGCGATGGACGTGCTCGGACAGCTCGGCTTCGTCCGGCTCAACATCGCGACCATCAAGGACGAGCGGGCGGGCGCCCCTTGAACGACTTGGCGGGCCGCCGGCCGCCGTCCGAGCCGGCGAGCGTGCTGGCCACTTATCGGCGGCTGCTCGGCTAT
>DASVWT010000245.1:0-9768 GCA_036393055.1 Steroidobacteraceae bacterium | reverse complement strand
CCGATCGATGTCGCGATGCAGGTGGCGCACCAGCTGATGAGCACCGGGCATGTCGAGCGGGGCAAGCTCGGCGTCGTGATCCAGAATGTCGATCAGGGTCTCGCCGATTCCTTCGGCCTGCCGGAGCCTGAAGGCGCGCTGGTCTCCAGTGTCGAGGAAAACGGGCCCGCAGCGAAGGCGGGCATCAAGCCAGGCGATGTGATCCTCGCGCTCAACGGCCAGGCGGTTCAGACCTCGAGCCAGCTGCCCGTGCGGATCGCGAGCCTCATGCCCGGCAAGACGGTGAGCCTGACCATCTGGCGCGATCACGCCAAGCGGAACATCGACGTGAAGCTCGGATCGATGGGCAGCGAGACGACGGCCTCGGCCCAGAGCCCGCAGCATCAGGGCGGCAGCCTCGGACTTGCGGTCCGGCCGCTCACCGGGGATGAGCAGGCGCAGGCCCACACTCACGGCGGGCTGCTGGTCGAAGGCGTCAGCGGACCGTCGCAGGAGGCGGGTATTCAGCCGGGCGATGTGGTGCTGGCGGCCAATGGCCAGCGCGTCTCCACCGTGGAGCAGCTGCGCTCCGCAGTGGAGAAGTCACACGGGCACGTAGCCCTGCTGATCCAGCGGGGCAACACCCGGATCTTCGTGCCCGTGCAGGCGCGCTAGCGCCGGGCCTGATGATCGGTCCAGCGGAAGAACGGCCGGGACTCCGTATGGAGTCCCGGCTTCAGGCTGCTGAAGTAGTCCACGATGGCAGTGACGTCCGCGGGCTTCAGGGAGGCGACCATGCCGTTCATGATGGGATTGACGCGATAGAGCGGCTCGGACGCTCCGCCGGCAGGGCCGTGCGGGCCATTGCCCGCCTGGTATTCCTCGATCGCGCGAGCGAGGTAGCTGGCGTGCTGCCCGGCCAGTGACGGGTACATCGGCGTCACGCCGATGCCGTTGCTGCCATGGCAGGAGGTGCAGACCAGCGCCGGCTGCGGGATCTGCTTCTGGCTGGCGGGCGTCGCGGCCGGCGCGACGAGCGGCTTGCTCGCCAGATATGCGGCGACGTCGGCGATATCCTGATCGGACAGCGAGAGCGCCTGCAGGTGCATGGTCGGGTAGTCGCGGGCGCCGCTGCGGTACTCCTTGAGGGCCGCCTCGAGGTACTGCGCGTGCTGACCCGCGAGCCGCGGCACCGCATAATCCGGGTAGGCGTTGCGGTAGCCTTCGATGCCGTGGCATCCGAGGCAGGTCGAGGCCAGGACGGCCCCTCGCTGCGCATTGCCGGCCGGCTGCTGTGCGAAAGCCACCGTCGCCGCAAGCGACCCGAGGCCGATCGCCGCGCTGACTGTGAGGGCTCTCATGGCAACCCGCACGCTAGAACTCACCCGCGAACGCAACCAACGTCCCGCCATCGTGATCTCCGGCCGTATGCACAAAACCGCAGCGCATCTTATCGGACCCACCGCATCGGATGCCAGTGAGCCGAAGCGGCGCACCCCATGATCGGCCTCGTCCAACGCGTCGCGGAGGCCAGCGTCAGTGTCGAGGGGCGGCGCGTAGGTGAAATCGGCCGAGGCACACTCGCACTGGTCGGCGTGCGCCGAAACGATGAGCGTGCGGCGGCCGATCGGCTGCTCGAGAGGCTGCTTTCGTATCGCATTTTTCCCGATGCGGGGGGCAAGATGAACCTGTCACTGCGCGCGACCGGAGGGGGACTGCTGCTGGTGCCCCAGTTCACATTGGCGGCCGATACCCACAAAGGCACGCGCGCCGGCTTCAGTACCGCGGCCGATCCCGAAGCTGCGCGCGAGCTCTTCGAGTATCTGCTCGAGCGGGCGAGAGACCAGCACTCGCCGGTGGCGGCCGGGCAGTTCGGCGCCCATATGCAGGTCGCGCTGGTGAATGATGGACCGGTCACGTTCTGGCTGGAGACGTGAGGAGGATCGCAGCCGCATCCGATGCGCAGATTTGCGAATTTTCTCGGCCGGAAGCGGTCGTTTATCCTATGATCGTTGCCTGAATATGTTCTCTCACGCGTAAGCGGAGTGGAGTCGAAGCGTTATGGAAATGAAGGAGCTGCTGATCATCCTGGTCGTGGTGCTCGTCGTCTTCGGGGCCAAGAAGCTCCGCAGCGTCGGTGAGGACCTGGGCCATGCCGTGCGCGGCTTCAAGAAGGCGGTGAACGAAGGCGAGCAGGAGGACGCCGCCGCATCGCCCCGGCAAATTCGCGCGGCAGCCCCCGATGCCGATTTCCCGGAAGCGAAAGTCGCCCCCAAGGCCGAGGCGGCCGCCAAGACCGAGCGGAGCGCCTGAGCCGCACCGGCGACCAGAGGTTAGAGGGTCGGATGCGCCCGCGACGCGCGCAGGCGCGTCGGTGCGGCCCGCTCATCTGCAGTAGCGCATTTCGACGCTGAAGCCAGCATGTTCGATATTGGATTCTCCGAGATCCTGGTCATCTTCATCCTGGCGCTGATCGTGCTGGGACCGGAGAAGCTGCCGAAGGTGGTACGCGAGGTCGGCCGCTGGGTGGGCCGGGCGCGCGCCATGGCGCGGCAGTTCCAGGATCAGCTCGAGGAGGAGGTCGACGTCGACCGACGGGGGACGATCCGGCCGGAACCGGTGCGGCTGGTGGGTGGCGTCCCGCCGGCAGGCACAGTGCCGACGGCCCCGGAGCACACCGAGCCGATTCAGACCGAGCCGGTGCCGAGCCTCGCCGCCCCATGGCAGGCCGCCTCCGACCCAGCGCCGGAACCGATCGCGCTGGTGCCGGGCGAACCGCCCGCAGCTCCCGGAGCCGCCTCCGGGCTGGAAGGAGGCGTCCACGCCGGGCCGGGCCAATCCGGACATCCATGAGCGAGGAACCCGAGAAGCTCGCCGAAGGCACGCTGATCTCCCACCTGCTGGAGCTGCGCGACCGGTTGATCCGGGCGCTGGTCGCGGTGGGGATCGTGTTCGTGCCGTGCGCGTTCTACGCCAATCCCCTCTTCACCCTCGCCTCGCGCCCGCTCATCGAGAGACTGCCGAAAGGCACGACGCTGATCGCAACCAGCGTTGCCGCGCCCTTCACGACACCCTTCAAGCTCTCCTTTTTCGTCGCGCTCTTCCTCGCGATGCCCTACGTGCTCTACCAGCTGTGGGCTTTCGTCGCGCCGGGACTCTACCGCCACGAGAAGCGCTTCGCGTTGCCGCTGCTCGTCTCCTCCATCCTGCTCTTCTACGGCGGGATGGCATTCGCCTACTTCTTGGTCTTTCCGGCGATGTTTCATTTCTTCGCCAGCACCACGCCGCAGGGTGTGACGATGATGACGGACATCTCGCAGTACCTGAATTTCGTGCTGCTGATGTTCTTCGGATTCGGCGCGGCCTTCGAGCTGCCGGTCGCGGTGGTGCTGCTGGTGCTCACGGGCCTGGTGGAGCTCGACAAGCTGAAGAGTTACCGCGGCTACGTGCTGCTGGGCGTCTTCATCGTCGCGGCGTTCCTGACACCTCCGGATGCGGTCTCGCAGTCGCTGCTGGCCATCCCGATGTACCTCCTCTTCGAGGGCGGCCTCATCATGGCGCGCATTCTGCAGCGCTCGAAGGGCGAGGACGCCGAACAGCCCCAGGCAAGCTAGCTTGAAGCGCTGGATCCGGGCTCCTGCCCGGCCCAGCACGCCTAGGGCAAAAAGCGCGGTTTTTTGCCCCAGGCTCCGCCGCCAATGGCGGCGGGGCACGTCCCTGTGCCTGTGCTTCATTCAGGATCGCACGAAGCCCATGGGCAACTGATATAACGCTCGGCATGAATGGGACCCCGCACGCGGCAGCGGCCGGCGCACAGCCACACGCCTCAGCCGGCGCCGCTGCCGAGGCGATGCTATTCGGGCATCCACGTGGACTGGCGACCCTCTTCCTCACGGAGATGTGGGAGCGGTTCACCTTCTATGGCATCCAATCGATCCTGATTCTTTTCCTGGTCGCCGCGAGCGGCCGTGGAGGACTCGGTTTCGGCGATCAGAGCGCCAGCGCCATCTGGGGGCTCTATCTGGGCGGCACATACCTGCTCTCTCTGCTGGGCGGCTGGGTGGCGGACCGGTTGGTCGGCGGGCGGCTGGCGGTCGCCTCGGGCGGCGTGCTGATCACGGCTGGCAATGCCCTGCTCGCCTCGGGCGGCACACGCCTCTTCTTCCTGGGACTGGTGTTCAACGTGCTCGGCGTCGGGCTGCTCAAGCCCAACGTGAGCACCACGGTCGGCGAGCTCTATCCCGAAGGCGGCTCGCGGCGTGACGCCGGCTTTTCGATCTTCTACGTCGGCATCAATATCGGGTCGCTGCTTGGTCCGATGTTGGTGCCCATCGTGGCCCAGCACTACGGCTGGCACGCCGGCTTCGGACTGCCGGCCCTCGGAATGCTGCTCGGCGTGGCGCAGTTTCTCGCCACCCGCCGCTATCTCGGCCGCGCCGGCGCCGCCCCGGCGAGCACCCGGCCCCGTTCCTGGCTCGCATTGTGGATCATCGTGGCCGTGGTGTGTGCCATCACGGCGTGGATGCTGAGCGGGGCGATCAAGGTCAATCCGGTGGCGCTCGCCGCCCGCGTGTCGTGGGCGGTGGGTTTGCTGATGGCGGGATATCTGTTGTACATGGCCTTCCTCGGCGGGCTCACCCGTGAGGAGCGGGGCCGCGTGTTCGCCATGATGACGCTGTTCGCCGCGTCCACCGTTTTCTGGATGGCCTACATGCAGATATTCGGCTCGCTGACACTGTTCGCGCAACGCTATATCGATCTCGACATCTTCGGCTGGCAGATGCCGGCCGGAAACCTGCAGACCATCGACCCGATCTTCATCATCCTGCTGGCCCCGGTTTTCGCGGCGCTGTGGGTAGGGCTCGGAAGGAAGGATCGTGACTTGTCCTCGCCGGCGAAGTTCGCGTGGGGACTGCTGCTGATGGCGGCGGGCATGCTGGTCATGTACGTTGCGGCGTTGCGCGTGCTGCACGGAGGCAAAGTCTCGCCGCTGTGGCTGGTGGCCGCCTACTTCCTGTTCGCCTGCGGCGAGCTGTGCCTCTCGCCCGTGGGCCTCTCTTCCACCACCAAGCTGGCGCCTGCGCGCTTCGCCGGCCAGAGCATGGGCCTGTGGTTCCTTACGCTGGCGCTGGGCAGCTTCCTGGCCGGCCTGCTATCCGGCGACTACAACGCCCACGATCTCGCGACGCTGCCGGCGCTCTACCGGGAGCTGTTCTGGTGGTGTGCGCTGGCCGGGGTGTTGATGCTGCTTATCACGCCGCCGGTGAAGCGGCTGATGTCGGGCGTGCGCTGACAGATTCGCCGGCTGACCGCTGCCGATAACAGCGCAGGCCGCGTCCGACTCACTGCGCCCGGGTCAGGCCTGGCGCGGCGGCCTTCGGCCGTAGTAGTTCGGGTAGTCGGGGTCGATGCCTTTGAAGCGGCGGTGAATCCACAGGTACTGATCGGGTACGGCGCGCACCTGTGCCTCGATCAATCTGTGGAAGCGCTCGGCATCCGCGCGCGGGCACTCGCCCGGGAAATCCTCGAGCGCCGGCTGGATCACCGCCCGGTAGCCGGCGCCGCCGGGTAACCTCTCGACGAAGTACGGCAGCACGGCAGCGCCCGTCATCCGGGCGAGGCGCGATGTCGCCGTGTTGGTTGCGGCGGGAATGCCGAAGAGCGAGACCATCTGCGCGCCCTTCTTGCGGTAGCTCTGATCCGGCGCATACCACACCGCCTCGCCCTTTTTGAGGGCCGCCACCATCGAGCGGATGTCATCGCGCGGGATCGCATGCCCGCCGTGACGGCAGCGGCAGCGGCTGAGCAGGTGGGTCAGCGCCTCGTTCTTGGTCGGACGATAGATGACATTGATCGGCATCACGGCGGCGAGGATCCTGGCGCCGATCTCGAGGTGCGTGAAGTGTGCGGTGAGGAGAATGGCGCCGTGGCCGCGTGCAAGCGCCTCGCGCAGATGCTCGACGCCTTCGACCCGGGAAATCTTCACCAGCCGCGTCGCCGGGCACCACCAGGCCGTGGCGATTTCCAACAGGGCGATGCCGAGACTGGCGAAATGCCGGTTGAGCAGGCGCCTGCGCGCCGCGGCGGTGAGCTCCGGCAGGCAAAGCTCGATGTTCCGGCGGGCGATCCGCACGTAGCGCAGGGGCAGGCGCCGCAGCAGCGCACCGAGCGCGGTACCGACCGCGAGCTTCAGGCGAAAGGGCAGCAGGCTGAGCAGGCGCAGCACGCCGAGACCGGCCCAGGTCGGCCAGTACCGGGGCGACAGCAAGCCCACCCAGCCGGGCGGCCGCGCGATGGCGGCGGGAAGCGAAGCGGAACGGTTGTACATTTACCCCCGGGCCGCACTATCGGCGACCTCTGGCAGGAGCATAGCGCAGCCGGCGCGTATTACGGTAGCGATAACGCAAAATGTGAAGTGCGGCGGATCGTGCGCGAAGTGGCCGGGATCGCTCGCGGGCGGTAAGCTGGCCCGTCGCTCGCTTCCTGCCAGGCCACGCTCATGATTGCGCATACCACACTTCCCGTCAGCGACTACCGCAAAGCCAAGGCTTTCTATGGCGAGGCGCTCGCGCCGCTCGGATATCGAAACAACATGGAATTCGGCGAGTCAGCGGGATTCAACGACGGCAAGAACACGGACTTCTGGATCAGCAGAGAAGAGAGCTTCGCGCCGACGCATCTTGCATTCGAGGCGCGCAGCGAAGCCGAGGTGAAGGCGTTCCATGCCGCCGCTCTCGCCGCCGGCGCCCGGGACAACGGAGGCCCGGGCTATCGCGAATACTGGCCAGGGTATTACGCCGCGTTCGTCCACGACCCGGACGGGCACAACATCGAAGCGGTGTGGTACGACTACAGCAAGGCGAAGTGATGCCGGGACGGCGCGCTTCCTTGCAGTTGCCGCTCGATGGCGCCGCGGAGCCTGCGGCGCAGCCCGAGGGCGAAGGTCAGCTCCGCCGTGAGAAACAGCGGGGCAACCAGCACCTGGGCGAGGTTCGTGAGGAGGGCTGGACGGTTGCCCTCGAGGCGGTGCCCGAAGAGCTGCAGTGTCCAGCCGAGCACGAACACAATGGCGGCGATGGCCAGGGCCGGCGCGTACCCGGCGGAGGATGTCGCCTCGGCGGCCACTGCCAGGAGCGCGAGCGCGAGAGTCAGCGCGCAGCCGAGCCCGACATCGAGTGAGATGTAACCGACTGCCGCGATCGCAACGACGATCCTGTCGAGAGGCAGCACGGCGCCCGAGACGATCACGGCATGCAGGGTCAGCGGGATCAGCACCGAGAAGATGATTGCCGGCACGCCGAAATAGTGGGTGAGGCGATTGCGGGGATCGCGATGGAAGCGGCCATAGGAGGCCAGGATTGCCGTGAGGCGCGAGGCTGCCTGCGAGTCGGCCATGAGCTCATTCTGCCATCGCTGCGAGCGGCGTGCTGGCTTCAGACGGTCTTGATGGTGATAGCTCTAGCTCCCTTCGCGGCTCAACTCGAGCAGATTTCTGATTTCCGGCAGGCAGGAGCCGCAGCTCGTGCCGGCGCGGAGGCGCTCGCCGACCTGCTGAGCGTTCGTCAGACCCTCACTATCAATGACACGGGAGAGCGTGTAGCGACCGACGGCGAAGCAGGAGCACACGATGGGGCCGTCGTCGTCGGCAGGTTGCAGCGGTCGGCCGGCGAGCAGCGCGAGGCGTTCGGAGGCCGGGAGGCTATCCTTTGAGAATAGCGATGCGAGCCAGCCGCGCGCCGGGAGCTCCGGGCGGTGGGAGAAATACGCGCATCCCTCCAGTCGATGGTCGGCAAGGTACGCGGCGCGGTAGATGCCCGAAGCGGCGTCGCTGTATTCAAGATAATCCGAGTCGAGCGCCGGAACCTGGAGGAGCGCCCTCACCCATTTGCTCCAGTCCGAGGGCCGCTTGCGGCCGGCTACTTCGTGACGCGTGAAACCTGCGCCGGAAACCTGCGCCCACCATGTGATGTCGCAGGTGGCGACCGGCCGGCGCGCGGCGATGACACCATACCATTCGACCGGGAAGGGCTCGACGCTCGCCGGCGTGTGCTTGAACTCCGGCTCACCGGAGACAGGGTCCACGGCCGGATTGACCAGAGCGCCAACGCGCGCCTCGGAGGCATTGGCGTCACTCCAGTGCATCGGGACAAAGATGGTTCCCCGCGGGATCTCGCCGCTCATACGGACGCGCACGACCATGGAGCCCCATTGGGTGCTCACGCGGGCAAGCTCGCCTTCGCGCACGGCCGAAGCGAGAGCATCGTGCGGATGCAGGTCCACGAAAGGCTCCGGCAGATGCTCGGCCAGCCGCGGTGCGCGGCCCGTTCTCGTCATGGTGTGCCATTGATCGCGGATTCGACCCGTATTCAGAACGAATGGATGGGCTTCATCGGTCGAGTTGGCGGGCGCGCGTTGGTGCACGGGGATGAAGCGAGCCCTGCCGTCAGGATGCGCGAAGCGGCCGTTCTCGAAGAGTCGTGCGGTTGACCCGTTACTCCTCGATTCGCTTCCGGAGTCACATCGAGAGCGGACGGGCCATTGTATCGGCTCGAGCTGCTCGTACCTCGCGGCCCCGAGGCCCACGAGGGCGCCGAGGTCGAAGAGGCGGGGCGCGGCATCACCGGAGCGCGAATCCGCGGATGACCGCACACCGGCAGCCAGGGCCGAGAGCCGGGCGTGCTCGTCGAAGATCTGGTGGGGCGAGTCATAGGTGAACCCCTCGGCGAAGCCCATGCGCTTTGCGACCTCGCTGATGATCCACCAGTCGGGACGGGCCTCGCCGGACGGAGTCAGGAAGCGGCGCTGGCGCGAGATGCGGCGCTCGGAATTGGTGACCGTACCGTCCTTCTCCCCCCAGGTTGCGGCTGGCAGCAGCACGTGAGCGAGCGCCGCGGTATCGGTATCTCCGACGCAGTCCGACAGCACCACCATGTCGCAGCGGCGCAGCGCTTCACGCACGCGGTCCGCATCCGGCAGGCTCGCCACGGGATTGGTCGCCATGATCCATACCGCCTTGATGCGACCGGCGTGCACGGCCTCGAAGATATCGACGGCCTTGAGGCCTGGACGGGAGGCGACGCCGGCTGTTCCCCAGAATGTCTGCAAGGCGGCGCGATGCTCGGCGACCTCGAGGTCGAGATGCGCCGCCAGCGTGTTGGCGAAGCCTCCCACCTCGCGCCCGCCCATGGCATTGGGCTGCCCGGTCAAGGAGAACGGACCCATGCCGGGGCGGCCGACACGCCCGGTGAGCAGGTGGCAATTGATGATGGCGTTGACCTTATCGGTGCCTGCGGAAGACTGGTTGACGCCCTGAGAGAACAGAGTGACCACGCGCTCACGGGAGCGAAACAGCCGATACAGCTCTCCGATCGGCTCCGCCCCTGCGCCGCAGATTGCGGCAACCATTGCAGGGTCGCCGGCGGCGCGCGCCGCATCGAGAGCCTCTCGTGTACCGACGGTATGCATCTCAACGAAGCGCTGGTCGGTGGTGCCGTGCTGATGCAGATCCCAGAGCAATCCGTTGAACAGCGTCACGTCCGTTCCGGCACGGATCGGCACGTGCAGGTCAGCCATTTCCGCCGTCGGTGTGCGGCGCGGATCGATGACGACGACCTTGAGCTCGGGACGGCGTTGCTTCTCCTGCTCTATGCGCCGAAACAGGATGGGGTGGCACCAGACTGTGTTGGAACCGACGAGCACGATCAGGTCCGCGAGCTGGAGATCCTCGTAACAGCCGGGCACCAGGTCCTCGCCGAAGGCACGCCTGTGCCCGGCGACCGCCGAGGCCAT
>DASVWT010000244.1:0-5092 GCA_036393055.1 Steroidobacteraceae bacterium | reverse complement strand
GGCTCCGGAAGTCGTCATCGTAGCCACGGGCGGCCTGCCGCACGTCGACATGCTCGAGTCGGGTAATGACCTCGTGGTCTCGAGCTGGGACATCATTTCCGGAAGCGTGGCGCCGCGGTCCGATGTGCTCCTCTTCGATGACGCGGGCGATCACGTGAGCCTGCAGGCGGCCGAGGTGCTCGCAGCGGCAGGCGCGCGGCTCGAGATCATGACGCCGGAGAGAAGCCTGGCGCCGGAAGTGATGAGCATGAATCTCGTGCCCTACATGCGCAGCCTGCAGAAGCTCGGCGTGACCTTCACGGTGACGTACCGGCTGACCCATGTCAGGCGCGACGGTGACCGGCTCCTCGCCGCCATCGGCAGCGATTACGACAACGTGCGTGCCGAGCGGCGCATCGATCAGGTCGTGGTCAACGATGGAACGGTCCCGAACGAGGAGCTGTACTACACTCTCAAGCCGCTTTCCGCGAACCTCGGCGAGGTCGATTACGATCGGCTCCTCGCCGGACAGCCGCAGAGCATCTGCAGAAACCCGCAGGGGACGTTCCAGCTCTTCCGGGTGGGAGACGCGGTGGCCTGCCGCAACACCCATGCGGCAATCTATGATGCCCTGCGGCTGGTCAAGGATCTTTAGGCCATACCGACACCGAGGACCCGTGAATTCCGCATTGCAAGAGGCCACGCCGATAGAGGGCCGCGCGCCGCAGCGCAGGTTGGCGGTCGCGGCCATCGGGCTCGCGCTGGTCGTGCTCGGCGCCAGTATGTACAACATCCTGCCGCTGCTGACGGCGGGTGCGGCCGACAAGCTCGGCTTCTCGGCGCGGCAGGCCGGGGTGATGTCCTCGGTGCTGACCGCCGCCTCGGGCGCGAGCGCCCTGCTGGCCGGCGCCTGGGTGCGATCGCTGAGCTGGTCCCGCGGGGCGGCGATCTCTCTGGGGGGAATGTGCGCCGCGTGCCCGGCCGCCATGCTGACGCACGGGTATTGGCCGTTCGTATGGCTGCAGGGACTGGCGGCCTTTTTTGCAAGCGGGGCCTTTTCGCTCGGAATGACGATCGTCTCCGACGGGCGCGAGTCGGCTCGGGGCTTCGGCATCGCGATCTCCACACAGGCGGCGTACCAGATTGCGGCGCTGTGGGCGGGGCCCTCGCTGCTGCGGCTGTCGGGCCTCGATGGCGTGCTGGCCCT
Source organism: Steroidobacteraceae bacterium (assembly GCA_036393055.1). GTDB lineage: Bacteria > Pseudomonadota > Gammaproteobacteria > Steroidobacterales > Steroidobacteraceae > 13-2-20CM-66-19. The sequence continues at coordinate 3,906 of DASVWT010000244.1, read as the reverse complement.
GCTGGCGGTACCTGCCGGCCTGGCCGTCGCTCTCTCACCGCTGCTGCCTGCGGCAGGGCGAGCGGTGAGGACCCACGGCGCGGCGAGAGGGCTGCTCAACCCGGCGACGCTGATCGCATTCATCGGCTTCACGGCTTTCTTCATCGGCGCAGGGGCGTACTGGACGTACCTCGAGCTCATGGGGCAGGCACAGGGAATGTCGTCGCAGGCCGTGGGCAATTGGGCGGCGATCGCTGTGGCGGCGGGCATACCCGGAGGGGTCCTCGCCTCATTGCAGGGAGGGCGGCTCGGGAATCTCCCGCCGCTGGCTTTCTCGACCGTGCTCATCCTCATCGCGGCGGCGCTGCTGAGCGGCTCGCATGGTGCGACGTCATTCGGCATCGCAGGTGCGATCTACTACTTCGCGTGGTGCTACGGCGTCGCCTATCAGTACGCTCTCGTCAACGCCGTCGACCCAACCGGTAGAGCCGTCGCGGTAACCGGAGGGTGCGCGTTTTTCGGCTCAGCGGCCGGCGCAGCGCTGGCGGCGCTCTTCGTGACTCCGCACGACTACGATGCCGTCGTCTGGATAGTTGCCGTCGGCGTGTGCGTCAGCACCGCGATGTTCGCCATCGCGGCGGCCATCCGCAAGAGGCGAAAACCATCTAAGCGAGGAGCCGTTCCAGCTCGGGGATGATCTGGAAGAGATCGCCGACCAGGCCGATGTCGGCCACCTCGAAGATCGGCGCCTCGGGATCCTTGTTGATGGCGACGATGGTGCGGGCGTCCTTGATGCCGGTGAGGTGCTGGATGGCGCCTGAGATCCCAATCGCCATGTAGAGCTCGGGGGCGATGATCTTGCCGGTCTGACCCACCTGCAGCTCATTGGGCGCGTAGCCGGCATCCACGGCCGCGCGTGAGGCGCCGACTGCGGCACGCAGCTTGTCGGCCAGGCCGTAGAGTGTCTTCTGGAAGGCCTCGGCGCTGCCGAGCGCGCGTCCGCCCGACACCACCCGCGCGGCGGTCTGCAGGTCCGGCCGGTCGCTCCTGGCGGCCGACACCGACACGAATCGCGTGTGCCCCGGGATCTGCGCACCCACCGCGGCCTTCTCCACGGGCACCGGGCCGCCGGCGGCGGCCGCCTGGAACGAGGCCGTGCGGACCGTGCCGACGACCTTCGCGCCTGCTTCCACTTCCACGGTCACGATGGCATTGCCGGCGTAGATCGGGCGGCGAAAGCGGGTGGCGCCTTCGACGGCCATGATGTCGCTGATCTGCGCCGTATCGAGCAGGGCTGCGATGCGCGGCATCACGTCCTTGCCGAAGGTGGTCGAGGGACCCAACACGTGGCTGAAGGGACCGGCGAGCGCCGCGATCTGCGGAGCCACCGCCGCGGCCAGCAGGTGAGCGTTGGTGGGATGCTCGACGGCGAGCACTCGTGCCACGCCCTGCAGGGCGGCTGCCTGAGAAGCGACTGCACTGGCATCGGCGGCACACACCGCGACGGTGATCTCCGCATCCGGGATACCTGCAGCGCAGGTCACGCACTTGGCTGTGCTGGGATTGAGGTGTGTGCCGTCGTGCTCGGCAACGATGAGAATGCGATTGCTCATGACAGGAGACCCTTGCTCTTCAACGCGGCGACCAGCTCTGCGGCGTCCTTCACCTTGACGCCTTTCTGGCGCTGCGATGGCGGATCGAATCGGGTGAGCTTCAGACGCTGGCGCTGCTCCACGCCGAGCGCGGCGAGCGTCAGTGTCTCGAGCGGCTTCTTCTTCGCCTTCATGATGTCGGGCAGCTTCACGTAGCGAGGCTCGTTCAGGCGCAGGTCGGTGGTGATCACCGCCGGCAGATCGACCTCCAGAGTCTCGAGGCCGGCGTCGACCTCGCGCGTGACGCGCGCCTTCTCGCCATCGAGCTCCACCTTCGAGGCGAAGGTCGCCTGCGGGCGCTGCCACAGCGCCGCGAGCATCTGGCCCGTCTGGCTGTTGTCATCGTCGATGGCCTGCTTGCCGAGAATGACGAGGAAGGGCTGCTCCCGCTCGGTGAGCTTCAGCAGCGCGCGGGCCGCGACGAGCGGCTCGACGATGCCGGATGCCTCCACGTGCAGCGCACGGTCCGCGCCCATCGCCAGACAGGTCCGCAGCTGCTGCTGGCAATCCGCAGGTCCGATGGTCGCCACGATGACCTCCTCGGCCGCGCCGCGCTCTTTGATCCGCAACGCCTCCTCGAGCGCGATCTCATCGAAGGGGTTGACGCTCATCTTCACCCCGTCCGTGATCACGCCGCTGGCATCCGGCTTGACCCGGATGCGCACGTTGTAGTCCACCACTCGCTTGATGCCGACCAGGATCCGTCTCATATCTCGAACCGCGATACGTTAATCACCCCACTATATCAGACGTTCGCGCTAGAATCGTTCACTGGCGCCGCACGCAGAGTTCAACGGGGCTCACACAAAGTATGCTGGGGTACGCGCTCCGCCGCATTGCCGGAACCGTCCCGACCTTGCTGATTCTCGTCACGCTCTCCTTCTTCGTCATCCGCCTGGCCCCCGGGGGGCCCTTCGATCAGGAGCGGGCCCTGAGCCCGCAGGTGCGCGCCAACCTGGATCATCTCTACGGCTTCGACCAGCCGCTGGGTGTGCAGTATCTGCATTATCTGGACGGTCTCGCGCACGGCAACTTCGGCCTCTCCTACAAGCTGCGCGACGAGAGCGTCGCGGGGCTGATCGCGCAGGGATTGCCGGTCAGCGTGACGGTCGGCTTCGCCGCGCTGCTGCTCGCCACGATCTGCGGCGTGCCGCTCGGCGTCTGGGCCGCGCTGCGGCGCTCAGGCGCGGTGGACTACGCCGTCACCGGGCTTGCCACGCTCGCCATCGCATTGCCCACCTTCGTGACTGGCCCGCTGCTCGCGCTGGTATTCGGGTTGGCCCTGCGCTGGCTGCCGGTGGCGGGCTGGCAGCAGGGTGATCCCTTCTACCTCATCCTGCCGGCAGTCACGCTCGCTCTACCGGTGTGCGCCGTGATCGCCCGCATGATGCGCGGCAGTCTGCTCGAGACGCTGAGCGCAAGCTTCGTGCACACGGCACGTGCGCGGGGTCTCGGTCCCTGGCGGGTGCTGTTGCGCCATGCCCTGCGGCCGGCCCTGCTGCCGGTCGTGAGTTATCTTGGCCCGGCTGCCACCTATGTCTTCACCGGATCGCTGGTGGTCGAGACGGTCTTCGCGCTGCCCGGCACGGGGCGGTACCTGGTGCAGGGGGCGCTCGATCGCGACTACACGCTCGTCATGGGGATGATCATCCTCTACGGTGCGCTGACGCTCCTCCTGAATCTGGCCGCGGACCTCGCCTATGGCTGGTTGGACCCGCGGGTACGGCATGATTGACGCGCAGGCTCTCGACCCCCGCTCGGTGAGAGCGCGCCCGGCCGCAGGCAGGCTGCGGCGGGATCGGGCAGCGCTCGCCGCAGCGGCGGTGCTCGCGGCGCTGGTGCTGCTCGCCATTTTCGGGCCCTGGCTGAGTCCCTACTCCTACGACACGCTCGACTGGCAGCACCTCGCGAGCCCCCCTGGACTCACCGCGGATCATTGGCTCGGGACCGATCCGCTGGGGCGGGACCTGTACGTTCGGGCGCTCTATGGACTGCGCCTTTCGCTGCTCATCGGCGTACTCTCCACAGCCGTGAGCGTTGGGATCGGTGTCGCCTGGGGCGCGGTCGCAGGTTATGTCGGCGGCCGCACGGATGCCTGGATGATGCGGACGGTGGACGTGCTGTATGCGCTGCCTTATCTCTTCGTGGTCATCATCCTGGCGACGGTGTTCGGGCGCGGCAGTGTCGCGATGCTGCTCATCGCCATCGGGGCCGTGGGCTGGCTCACGATGGCGCGGGTGGTGCGCGGGCAGACGCTGTCGCTGAAGCGGCGTGA
>DASVWT010000243.1:0-7301 GCA_036393055.1 Steroidobacteraceae bacterium | reverse complement strand
CTGCAGCCGACCGCGACCTCGATAGCGCCGGACGTGCGCGTCCTCGTGCTCATCGATCCGAAGAATCTCTCGCCCGCCACGCAGTTCGCCATAGACCAGTTCGCGCTGCGCGGCGGACACATCCTCGCCTTCGTGGATCCGGTGGCGGGATCGGACCAGTCCGCGGGCAATCCCATGCAGGCGATGACGGCCGACCGCGCCTCGCACCTCGAGAAGCTTCTCGCCGCCTGGGGCGTCGGCTTCAACCCGGGCGAGGTGATCGCCGACCGCGGCCACGCCCTCACGGTCGCCATGCGCGAAGGCCAGCCGCCGGTGGAGCATCTGGGCATCCTCGGCCTCGACGGCTCCTCGCTGTCACAGAACGATGTCATCACCGCCGGCCTTTCCAACATCAACGTCGAGACGGCGGGCTTTCTGACTCCCATCAAAGGCGCGACGGTCAAGTTCGAGCCATTGATCGAGTCGAGCCGCGACGCGGAGCCGATGCCAGCGCAGCGTTTTGCGATGCTCTACGATCCGTCCACGCTGTTGAACGGCTTCAAGCCCACCGGAAAGCGCTATACCGTCGGCGCCCGCATCACCGGAATGGTGAAGACGGCGTTCCCTGACGGCCCGCCCGCCGGCGTCAAGCTGCCCGCCGGGCAGCGCGATCTCAAGGCATCGGTGAAACCGCTGGACCTCGTCGTCTTCGCCGATACCGACCTCCTCTCGGATTACCTCTGGGTGCACGAGCAGGAGCTTTTCGGCCAGCGCATCGCCCAGGCGTGGGCGAGCAACGGCGATCTGGTGCTCAACGCTCTCGACAACCTCGCCGGCAGCTCGGACCTGATCAGCGTGCGCGGCCGCGCGGGGTTCACCCGCCCCTTCCTGCGTGTCGAGGCGCTGCGCCGCGTGGCCGACGCCCGCTTCCACGCCCAGGAGGAGCAGTTGCAGCAGCAGCTGCAGCAGACCGAGCAGCAGCTGACCTTGTTGCAATCGAAGCGCAACGACAAGTCGGCGCTGATTCTCACCCCCGAGCAACAGCAGGAGATCGAGCACTTCGAGGCTGAGAAGCTGCGCATACGCAAGCAGCTGCGCGCGGTGCAGGCGGGCCTGGTGAGCGACATCGACCGGCTCGGCACGGAGCTGAAGGTCATCGACATCATAGTGATGCCTGGCCTCTTTGCGCTCGCGGCACTGCTGATCGCCGCGATCCGCCGCCGCCGTCCCGCCGCCTCGAAACAGTAAGGGCCAGCTCCCATGACCACACGCCGCGTCACCCTCCTCTTTGCCATCGGCATCGTCGTCATTGCGTTCGCCGCCTGGGTATCGACCCGCAGCCAGAGCGGTGAGGACCCGGTTGCAGGCACTGCCGTGCTCCCCGGCCTGCAAGGCGCGCTGAACCAGGTCACGCAGATCCGCATCACCAAGGCCGATGGCACCCGGGCGACCCTCGAGCGAAATGCCACCGATTGGGTCGTCGCCGAGCGCGGCTACCCCGCCGACTCCGGCAAGCTGCGCAAGCTCCTCCTCGATCTCGGCGCCCTGAAAGCGGTGGAGCGAAAAACCAGCATCGCGCGCAACTACAAGGTCCTAGGGGTGGAGGATGTGACCTCCCCCAAGGCCACCGGCGCGCGCATCGACATCGTCTCGCCCGGCAAGACCTGGTCGTTGATCGTAGGCAACTCGATGGACGGCAACGACTGCTACGTGCGCGCGGTCGACTCCGCGCAAAGCCTGCTCGCAACCCCCCTCGTCCTGGCCGATGCCGATCCGAAGCAGTGGCTGGACCCGACGATCCTCGACATCGCGCAAAGCCGCCTCAGCGGCGTGGACGAGCACCCGGCCAAAGGCCCCGGATTCAGCGTCTCGCGCGAGAAAAAGACGCAGGCCGACTTCACCGTCCACGGTATCCCCCGAGGCCGCGAGCTGACCGGCCCCGACGCCGCCGACACCATGGGCAGCGCCCTCTCGAGCCTCACCCTCACCGACGTGCGCAAAACCGCCCCGCCGCCCAAGGATGCCGACCTCTCCCACGCCGTCTTCAAGACCTTCGACGGCCTGGAAATCGACGTCGCCGGCTACAAGCAAGCCAACGACCACTACATCGACGTCTCCGCCCACGCGACCGACAAATCAGCCGACACCGAGGCGAAGCAAATCAACTCCCGGGTCTCAGGCTGGGACTACGAGATCCCGGACTACCGCTACGACGAGATCTTCCAGGCGTTGGACGGCCTGCTGAAGCCCCTTCCTCAGAAGAAGCCGTCCGCACGTGCGAAATAGCCCGAGAGGCGGGCACTCAATCCCTGGCACTCGATGAGCTAGCCCCCCAATAAAGCATTTACGCGCTCGAGCTGGCTCGAGAGGCCGCTCACGGTGCGCTCCAGGTCCGACTGGCGCTGGCGCTCGGTGGCGACGACGGCTTCGGGCGCGTTGCGCACGAAGTCGTTATTGGCCAGGCGGCCGCGGATTTTCTCCAGGTCGGCTTTGGAGCGCGCGAGGAGCTTGCTCAGGCGCTCGGCTTCCGCGGTGGCGTCGATCAGGCCTGCCATGGGCACGAGGAGGGTGAGGTCGCCCACGAGGGCGGTCGCCGACGGGGGGACGGGGTCCGCCGGGGAGAGGGCGCGGGGGGACTCGATGCCGGCCAGGCGCTCCAGCCAGGTCTGGTGGCGCTGGATGAGCTCGACGTCGTGCGCGGAGGCATTACGGTAGAGAAGAGGAATGCGGCGCGAGGGGGCGATGTTCATCTCGCCGCGGATCTGGCGGACGGCGAGGATGAAGGACTGCAGCCAAGTGACTTCGCGCTCGCTGGCCGCATCGGCGGGGAAGTCGGCGCGATTGGGATAGGGGGCCAACATCACCGTGGGGCCGGGGCGGCCGGCCAGGGGAGCTACGCGCTGCCAGATCTCCTCCGTGATGAAGGGCATCAGGGGATGCAGGGCGCGCTGCAGGGCCTCCAGGATCTCCAGCAGGGTGCGGCGGGTGCCGGCGCGGGCCGCGGGCGATGAGGTGTCCGACTGCAGGACGGGCTTGGTGAGCTCGAGATACCAGTCGCAGAACTCGTGCCAGGTGAACTCGTAAAGGGCGGTGGCGGCGTAGTCGAAACGGTAGTCGGCCAGCGACCTCTCCACCGTTTCCAGGGCATGTCCGAATCGTGAGCGGATCCAACGGTCGGCTACGGAAAGCTCAGGCGCATGCGGTGTGCCATTGGACGTTGACGGGCCATCTGCCGCGGCGGGGCCGTCGGTGGACTCGGCGCCGACGCTCATCGTGACGAAGCGCGCTGCGTTCCACAGTTTGTTGCAGAAGTTGCGGTAGCCGGCGACGCGCGCGAGGTCGAAACGGATGTCGCGGCTGGGGGAAGCGAGGGCGGCGAAGGTGAAGCGCAGCGCGTCGGTGCCGTGTGCGGCGATGCCTTCGGGGTATTCCTTGCGGGTCGCCTTCTCGATCTTCGATTTCATCTGCGGCTGCATCAGGCCGCTCGTGCGCTTGGCGACCAGCGACTCCAGGTCTATGCCATCGACGATGTCCAGCGGGTCGATGACGTTTCCCTTGGATTTCGACATCTTCTCGCCCTGCTCGTCGCGTATGAGTCCGTGGATGTAGACGTCCCTGAAGGGGACGTCGCCCATGAACTTCAGGCCCATCATCATCATCCGCGCGACCCAGAAGAAAATGATGTCGAAGCCGGTGAGGAGCACGGTCGTCGGATAGTAGCGGCCGAGCTCCGGGGTGTTCTCGGGCCAGCCCAGGGTGGAGAACGGCCAGAGGGCCGAGGAGAACCAGGTGTCGAGCACGTCATCGTCCTGATGCAGGGCGACATCCGGGCCGAGCCGGTGCTTGCTCCTTGCTTCCGCCTCGCTGCGCGCGACGTAGACGTTGCCCTGCTCGTCGTACCACGCGGGGATGCGATGGCCCCACCAGAGCTGGCGGCTGACGCACCAGTCCTTGATGTTGCGCATCCACTCGAAATAGGTCTTCGACCAGCCTTCGGGCACGAAGCGCGTGCGGCCGCTTTCGACCGCGGCGATCGCTGGCGCGGCGAGCGGGGCGATCCTGACATACCACTGGTCGGTGAGGTAGGGCTCCAGCACGGCGCCACTGCGGTCGCCGCGCGGCACCATGAGCTTGTGCTTCTCGATCTTTTCCACGAGGCCTGCCGACTCGAGGTCCCCGACGACGCGCTTGCGGGCCTCGAAGCGGTCGAGGCCTCGATAGCGCGGCGGCACGCTGTCGTTGAGCGTGGCGCGCGGGGTCAGGATGTTGATCTGCTCGAGGCTGTGCCGCAGCCCGATCTCGTAATCGTTGAAATCATGCGCCGGAGTGATCTTGACGCAGCCGGAGCCGAAGGACGCTTCCACGTAGGCGTCGGCGATGACGGGAATCGTCCGTTCCGCCAGCGGCAGCCGCAGCTTCCTGCCGATGAGATGCTTGTACCGCTCGTCATCGGGATTCACGGCGACCGCGGTGTCGCCGAGCATGGTTTCCGGGCGGGTGGTGGCGACCACCATGTAACCTGAGCCGTCCTCCAGCGGATAGCGCAGATGCCAGAGCTGTCCCTCCTCCTCCTCGCTCTGCACCTCCAGATCGGAAAGGGCCGTTAGCAGCACCGGATCCCAGTTGACCAGCCGCTTGCCGCGATAGATGAGGCCTTCCTCGTGCAGGCGCACGAACACCTCGGTGACCGCGCGCGAGAGACCCGCATCCATCGTGAAGCGGTCGCGCGACCAGTCGACCGAGTCCCCGAGCCGCCGCATCTGGCCCGCCATGATGCCGCCGGACTGACCCTTCCACTGCCAGACTCTCCCGATGAAGGCGTCGCGCCCGAGATCGGTGCGATGCACGCCTTGCGCCTCCAGCTGGCGCTCGACGACCATCTGCGTCGCGATGCCGGCATGATCGGTGCCGGGCTGCCACAAGGTGTCATCACCCCGCATGCGGTGGTAACGGGTAAGCGTGTCCATCAGCGTGTGATTGAACGCGTGGCCCATGTGCAGCGTGCCCGTCACGTTGGGTGGCGGGATCATGATGCAGAACGGCGATCCGCGGCCGCTCGGCGCGAACGCGCCGCGGGATTCCCACTGATCGTAGATCCGCCGCTCGATATCGTGCGGCGCGTACGCTTTATCCATGATGGGTGATGGGCCCTGAGTGATTTCTCAGGGCATTATAGCGGCCGCGGGCGGCTATTCCGCCCGCAGCGTATGGGTGGCCGGACCGATGCCCAGCTCGCGGTAAGCCTTGAAACGCACCCGTCCGGCCCGCCGGCGCCCTTCATCGCCGTCGACGATCTCCGCGATCCGCCGCGTCAGATGCAGGAAGGGAGGCGGGTCGGCGGCGAGATTGATCACGAAATCGAATCTTTCCGCAGGCGGTGCGCCGGCGCTGAGCAGCACGGGTGCCTGCGCGCCCCCGTCCCCGTTGGATGTCAGCCAGTCGTGCGGCACGAAGCTGCCGTCGGCGAAGGTCCACAGCAGCTCATCGAGCGCTTCCAGCTCCGTGCGGTCGGTGTGCCAGATGAGCGCGCGTTGCGCGGCGAGATAGGCCTTCTCCGCGAGACGGCAGGCGACCTTCAGCCGGGCGCCCGCGGCGATCCCCTCGATCACGTAGAAGTCTACGCGCAGGGCCTCACCGGCGAATGAGCCGGGCGGCGAGGAATCGGCGCCGCTCGAGGCGGCAGATCCTGAAGTGCCGTCGCTTTCGCCCATGGCTCACGCCGTGGCGCGTCAGAGTCCAGCGCGGCGGATGAGGAAATCCGCAAGAAGCGGCGTCGGACGTCCAGTGCTGCCTTTCTGCGCACCGCTTTGGTAGGCGGTGCCTGCTACGTCGAGGTGCGCCCATTTCAACCCCTGCGTGAACTTGCCGAGGAACGCGGCCGCAGTGATGGCGCCGCCGTCGCGGCCGCCCACATTGGCGAAATCCGCGAAATTGCTCTTGAGCTGCTCCGCGTACTCCTCCGTCAGCGGCAACGGCCAGGCGCGATCGTCGGCACGCACTCCAGCCTCCACCAGCTCCGTGACCAGCGCCTCGTCGTTGCCCATGGCGCCGCAATGATGATGCCCGAGCGCGACCACGCAAGCCCCGGTCAGTGTCGCAATATCCACGACGGCAGCCGGCTGGAAGCGCCGGGCGTAATGCAGCGCATCGCAGAGGATCAGCCGCCCCTCGGCATCGGTGTTGAGTATCTCCACGGTCTGGCCGGAGGCGCTGGTGGCGATGTCGCCGGGCTTGATGGCCTTGCCGCCCGGCATGTTCTCGACGGTGGCGACCAGACCCACGACGCGTAGCGGCAGATCGAGCGCTGCGGCCAGCGTCAGTGAAGCGATCACCGCCGCCGCGCCGCTCATGTCGAATTTCATCTCGTCCATGGCCGGTGGATCCTTGAGCGAGATACCGCCGCTATCGAAGGTCACGCCCTTGCCGACGAGGACCACCGCACGCGCGGCGGAAGCCGCTTTGCCCGAGCCGCCATGCTCGATCACGATGAATCGTGGCGGCTGCGCGCTGCCCTGCGAGACCGCGAGCAGACAGCCCATTTTCTCCCGGCGGATCGCCGGCTCATCGAGCACACGCACGCGCAGCGAGCGATGGCGCTTCGCGAGAGCGCGGGCCTCCTCGGCCAGGAAAATCGGCGTACAGACGTTCCCCGGCAGGTTGGCGAGATCGCGCTGGACCTTGCACGCCTCGGCGATGGCCGCGCCATGCGCAAGCCCCCGATCGACGATGGCGCGCGCGCCTTTCGAGACGGGACCCGCGAGCACGCGCTGCAGCCGCGCGGCTTTGGGCTTCTTGCCACTCTTGAGATCGTTGATCCGGTAGAAGCCGGTCTCGGCAATCTCCGCCGCCGCGCGCCCGAAATAGTAATCGTCGAGCTCCTTCGGGTCGGGCCTCTCGATCGCGAGCGCGACACTCTCGATGGCGGTCCTCGACAGCGCCGCGACTGCGGCCGTCCAGGCCTTGCGCCATGCCTTGCGCCCGAAGCTCTTCCTGGCGCCGAGGCCGGTGAGCAGCACGCGGGTCGCGCGTAATCCCGGCAAATCGGCGATGAGCAGCGTCTCGCCGGGCTTGCCCGGAAAGTCCCCCCGGCCCAACAGCTTCTTCAGCCGTCCGCCGCCCGCCGAGTCGACGGCGCGGGCCTCCTCGCCCGGGTCCCCGTCCTCGAAGATGCCGATGACGAGGCAGTCCACATCGAGTGTGGCTATCGCCTTGTTCCCGGCCTTGCTCCAGGTATCGAATCGCATAGCACGCAACCGCCTGCTTTACCGTAATATTTTAGTTTAACCCACCGGCGGTCCGGCGGGGAAAGTCACGGCAGGCCA
>DASVWT010000242.1:0-2448 GCA_036393055.1 Steroidobacteraceae bacterium | reverse complement strand
CGCCTCCGCCACCGGATTGATGTAGTCGATGACGGAATTGGCATCAGTGGTGACCACGCCGTCGCCGATCGACTGCAGGGTGATCTGCGCGCTCTCCTTCTCGCGAAAGAGCGCCTCCTCGTAGAGCTTGCGCTCCGTGATGTCGAGCTCCACGCCCACGAGGCGCAGCAGCCGCCCGTGCTTGTCGACGCGCGCCGTCGCGCGGCTGATGACCCAACGCCACTCGCCGTTGCGGTGGCGCATGCGGTGCGTGCTCTCGAAGATCGGAGTCTTGCCATCCACGTGATCCCGGATGGCCGTCTGCACCCGCGCGAGGTCATCGGGATGCACGAGGTTGCTCCAGTCCGGCGACCCGCGCATGTCCTCATCGCCGTAGCCCAGCATGGCTTTCCAGCGCGGGGAGAAGTAGACCTCGTTGCTCTCGACGTCGAAGTCCCAGAGGCCGTCGTTGGCGGAGGCCTGCGAAAGGTTGGTGCGCTCCTCCAGCTTCGAGAGGCGCGCTTCGATGCGAATGCGCTCGAGGCCGGTGGCGAGGCTCGTGCCGAGCAGCTTCATGAGGAGCTGCAGATTCACGTCCCAGGCACCGCGCGGCAGCGTGTGCGCAAGGCCGAGGAAGCCAGCCGGCTTACCCTGCACGCGCAAGGCGACCAACAGCGCCGAGCCCATCTGCAGCTCGCAGAAGCGCTGTGCTTCCGCGCTCTGCTCACGGCGCGGCGCGGCGGTGTCGCGCAGCTCCGAGAGGCGAAGGTGATCCATGCGGCCCTTGAGCCAGGGGAAGGACTCGAGGCTCGCGCCCTGAAGACCCTCGGGGCGGCATTGCGCGAAAGCCCCGCGCGCCAGCTGCACGTCCTCGACGACCGGCTCATCCGGCCGCAGCACGAGGAGGAAGGCGCAATCGGTGGCGCTGGCCTCGCGCAGCAGCTCGAGATTGCGGCGCAGGCAGTCGGCGACGCCTTCCTTGCGCATGTTCTGGAAATCGACTGCGATCTTCGTGCAGGCGACGTCGACGCCAATGGCAGGCCGCGGCGTTTTGCCGCTCCAGGCGTCCGCCGAAAGAATGTCCGAAGCTGTGAAATCCGTTGGCTTATCCGGCGGCAGACTCGACATGAAACCGGTGACCTCGCGACCGTTACGCACAGCCTATCCCAGGGCTGCTCGCCCGGGGGCGGCCGATACTCAGGCTGTGGACCGTTTCCAGCTGCGTTCTTCTAACGAGTTACGGGCGATTCTCGCACACCCGCTCAGGAACACAAGCTAACGTGCTGTTCGTGCAGGGGTTCGCGACTTGACAGAATCTGGACCCCAAACCTCGGGGATGTGACGCCGTTCTACTTAAGAGCGTCCCGGGCTTCGGCGAAGAGCCGCTGCAGCTCCGATTCCATCTCCCCCTGCAGCCTCTCGAGTGTGGCGGTATCCATGGTGCGGGGCACGTATCGGGGCGGCCCGATGGCGATCGCAATGCGCGAGAAGGGTACCGGTATCACGAACCGGTCCCATTTGATCCGCCACGCGCGCGAGGCGGCATACGCCATCGGCAGCATTGGTCGCCCGGACATCTGTGCGAGCAGGATGGCCCCTGGCTTGAACTTGAATCGCGGTCCCCGCGGGCCGTCCGGCGTGATGACCGGGGAGATGTCCTCCTTGACCAGTGCCTGGTAGTAATCGCGCAGGGCGCGGGCGCCGGTGTGGCTGGATGAGCCGCGGATGACGTGCGCTCCGGCGCGCCGCGCGATCATGGCGCCGAGCTCGCCGTCGACCGAGGGGCTGATGAGCCAGCCGACCTTCATGCACGCGCGCTGCTCGAGCAGGTACTTCGCGCAGAAGAGCTGGTGCTGGTGCCAGTAGCAGGGGACCAGGGACGGCGCTTTCGCGAGCGCCTCATCGAGGTGGTGCGCGCCGCGCACCGCGGCCACGCGGCACATCAGCCACCATCCCCGGATGATGCCGATCGCCAGAGGCGCCGCCACCCGGTACAGCCGCCGCCGTCCGGGCGTCATGCTGCGGCCCGAGCGCGTAACCTTGCGATAGAAGGTATTTCGCAGGCCGCCGTCGTCCGGCTCGGATGTCAAGCTTGAACCGCTCCCATGTGGAATCGGCCAATTTACTATAATGCGCTCTTCCCATGAGCAGACCCGCAACGATGCAGGCCCAGCCGCCCGAGGCTGCGCTTCAATTCGATATCGGATCCACGGACGACTCCCTGGAGCGGATGATCGAGCTCTTTGCCGCGCACGGCGATATCTATCGCGTCTACGTGCCGGCGCGGCAGTCCCATACCTACGTCATCCACCACCCCGACGATGTCAAGCGGGTGCTGGTCTCGAACCACCGCAACTACACGAAGGGGCTCGGCCTCGATCGGGTGAAGATCCTGCTCGGCAAGGGCCTGATGACCAGCGAAGGGGAGCTCTGGACCCGCCAGCGCTACATGATGCAGCCGTTCTTCCA
>DASVWT010000241.1:0-3202 GCA_036393055.1 Steroidobacteraceae bacterium | reverse complement strand
TCTCTGCCTTCGTCCGGCGCGGCTGCCGGATGAGCTGACCCGTGGTCGCCATTCTGTCTCCAAGATCCTGCGTTCGGGCGCGCTGGGCGCCCTGAAGAAAGACCGGGCCGCCTGCTGCTCGCTCGGCGGCCCGGTGTCTGTATCTCGCTGCTTCCGATGCCGGCATGAATCAGGGCCGGACCGGGAAAGGCCGGCGATTCTAGGTAGGGGGGCGGGGAGTGTCAACCGTATCCCGGGGCATTGACGCTCGTGGGAGCGGGTCTGCGGGCGCGCCGTGGGCGGCTGAGCCCCGGTTGCGCGGTGGATCGGGCGCCGCCGCACCCGTCCACAGCCCCTCCGGCAAAGATTGCGCCCCAGCGCGATCCCTGCGACGATGGCCTCCAATCCATCCACGATCGCGGACGGCAGGAAGCCGCATCCTTCCTGTGTCCCAAGCTCTCGCTCCCTCCCCGGGCGATATCCGCTATGCAGCCAGGCTCACCCCCTGGGCGCTGCTGCTGGGCGCGTGCTGGTCGCTCTGCGCTCCAGCCCTGGCTGCTGCGGCCACGGCTGCCGCGTCACCCGATGACTCCCCGCTCGAGGTGAGCACGCTATCGAAGATTGGCGTCCCACCGACCACTTCGGAGGTGGCAACCGGCGCATGGGACGGGCAATTCGTGCCCGCCGCTTCAAAGGCCCTGCGGCAACTGTCCGGCATTCACTGGGTAAGGCTGCAGTCGACCCGGAGCTTCGGCAACCCGGCGATTCCGGTATTGACGGTCGAATCCAGCCGCGATTTGCAGGTCGATCTTTACTCCGCCGGCAGGACCAGTGCGCCGCCGACGCCCCTCACGCGAGCGGTGGCCATACCGGGATTCGGCGGCACCCGCGAGAGCGCCTTCATCGTCCCGGGCGCCATGCTCCACCCCGGCGAGATCTTCTACGCTCGCCTCCAGGCGGCTGGTCCCGGGGCCGATCGGGTTTATTTCGGTGCCGGCACGCTGGCTGAGGCCCTCGCGCTCGGGTCGCATCATGCGCTGATGATTTCCCTGGCTTGCGGCGCACTGGGCGCCCTGGCGCTTGCGACCGCAGCCATGTGGCTGGTGCTCTCGGACAGACTGTTCATCCTCTATGCGGCGATGACCGGCCTGCAGGCGCTCTACCTCGCCTACTTCTCGGGGGAGGGCTTTCGCTGGCCGGGACTTGCCATCGGCAATGCCCTCGAGCCCTACGCCTGGAATGTGCCGGTGGCGCTGAGCGGTGCCCTGGCGGCCCTCTTCGCCCGCGAGATCGCCGATTTGCGGCATACCTCCCCACGAGTCTATCGCGCGTTCGGCTGGCTCGCCCTGGCGTTCGCCGTTCTGGCGGTTGCGAACATCGGACGGGCGGTGGGTCTCGGACCGATCGTCGCCGGTATCGGCAATCTGATGTTCCTGGGCGCAGGCGTCTTCGTGCTCGTCGTCGCCTTTCTCGCGTGGCGTCGGGGCAATCGCGCAGCGGGCTGGTTTCTCTTCGCCTGGGTGCTGCTCGAAACGTTTGCCATCTTGACCTCTGCACGGCTCCTCGTCACCCGCGCGGCGAGCAGCGAGGCGCTCTTCTACTATGGCCTGCCGGGATCGATGGTGGCCTCCGCCATTCTTACCTCCCTGGGCGTCGCCGATCGCCTGCGGCAGCAGCGCCACGCCCTGTCAGAGGCGGAGCGTCATGCGAAAACGGACCCGCTTACAGGCGTCTTGAACCGCCGTTCACTGCTGGAACAGCTGGAAGCGGTCTGCCGGGACGCTCGTGCGAACGGCCTTCCTGTCGCGGTCCTCTTCCTCGACGTGGATTTCTTCAAATCCATCAACGACTCCTATGGACACGCGGCAGGCGACGCCTGCCTCGCAGCGATCGTGCCGCCCATCCAGGCAGAGCTGCGCCAGTCGGACATCATCGGACGCTACGGCGGGGAGGAGTTCGTGGTGGTGCTTAGCGGCGCGGACGTCGCGGCGGCAGAGCCCATCGCCGAGCGCATCCGGTTGCGGGTCTCGGAAGTCCGCATCGAGGGTCACGCGCCGATCCACCTGACCTGCAGCATTGGTGTCGCGAGCAGCGATCCACTCGATGTCTGGGGGCAAGCGCTCATCGCGAAGGCCGATGGAGCCGTCTACGCGGCCAAGCGCCTCGGCCGCAATCGAGTCCAGGTCGCAATCCCTCTCGCGGCGTAGCATCGCGGCACAACATTGTTGTAGGCTTCCTACACGGCTCGCGCCGAAACACGCCGTGCGTCACGGCGGCGGCGTGTGGATCGTGTTCTGCTACCTTCGAATCCTGCGTCGACCGCGGAGAAGACTGAAAAATGGGGTCCCGTTTCCTGCCGAAGTCGGCCTCGTTGCACGACCTGCACATACGGCTGCCGTCACTCGTGTGGGCTTGTGTACTTCTTACCGCCTCGGCCACTTGCGCCGCCGGGCCAATACACCTGGCCTCGATCTCCCGTTACCACCATCACCACCACTACGTGCATCGCCGCCACCGGGGATCCGGCGCGCAGCCGAACCTGCGTTCCAGCGAAGCGCTGGTGATAGATGTCACCGATCACAAGGTGCTGTACGCGCGCAGGGCCGACGGCCAGCGGCCCATCGCCTCGATCACCAAGCTGATGACGACCCTGGTGGTCTCCGAGGCCAGGCAGCCCCTCGAACAGGTATTGCAGGTCACCGACGCCGACCGGTCGCGCGAGCCCTCGCGGCTTGCCGTCGGCACCCGGCTGACGCGCGCGCAGCTCTTCCATCTGGCGCTGATGGCCTCGGAGAATCGGGCGGCTCACGCGCTGGCGCGCAACTACCCGGGCGGCGTGGCTGCATGCATCGCCGCCATGAACGCCAAGGCCCGGGCGCTCGGGATGACGCATACGCATTTCGTCGAGCCGACCGGCCTCTCGAATGAGGATACCTCGACGCCGGAGGACCTCGCGAAGCTCGTCATGGCGGCCTCGCAGAGCCCGGTCATCCGCCTTTATTCCACCAGCCGCGGCTACACGATCCGCTCAGGCCGGCGGATGGTCGCCTACCACAATACCGATATGCTGGTTAAGCGCCCATCCTGGCACATCATCGTGCAGAAGACCGGATTCACCAATCCCGCGGGCCACTGCCTGGTGATGCAGGCGGTCATCGACCATCGCACCGTCGTCATGGTGCTGCTCAATTCCTGGGGCAAGTACACGCGCGTGGCGGATGCG
>DASVWT010000240.1:0-39206 GCA_036393055.1 Steroidobacteraceae bacterium | reverse complement strand
AATGCCGTCGGGGATGATGTCGAGGTCTACGCCGACGAGGAGCGCGGGAAGCCGCTCGTGACGCTTTCCTTTCTGCGGCAGCAGAAGGGCAAGCCGCCAGGCCAGGCGCATGAATGCCTCGCGGATTACATCGCACCTAAGTCCACGGGGGTGCGCGACTACATCGGCGCGTTCGCAGTGACGGCGGGAATCGGCATCGAGGAGCATATCGCGCGCTTCCACAAAGCCCACGATGACTACTCGAGCATCATGCTCAAGGCGCTCGCCGACCGCTTCGCCGAGGCGACGGCCGAGCACTTCCACGAGCGGGTGCGGCGCGAGCTGTGGGGGTATGCGGGCGAGGAGTCGCTTACCAACGAGCAGCTCATCCGCGAGGAGTACTGCGGCATCCGACCGGCGCCAGGGTATCCGTCCTGCCCCGATCATACGGAGAAGGCCAAGCTCTGGCAGCTGCTCGAGGTCGAGCGCCGCGCCGGCATCCAACTGACCGATTCCTTCGCCATGTATCCGACGGCGGCGGTGAGCGGCTGGTATCTGGCGCACCCGGAGGCGCATTACTTCCCCCTGGGCATGATCGCCCGCGATCAGGTGGAGGACTACGCGCGCCGTAAGGACATGCCGCTGGAGCAGGCGGAAAAGTGGCTGTCGGCGAATCTCGGGTATGCGCAATAGTTCACGGGGTGTTCACTTGCGGCCCGGCATGATTGCGGCTTTGAGAGCTGGTTTGCCCAATGGACGATCGCGCCGCGCGTGCCTCCTCGATGTCGCTGCTCACGGTCTATCGACGCGTGCTGGGCCTGCTTGCCGTCGAGCGGCCGCTGTTCCTGCTGGTATGCGCCGGTAATCTCGCGCTCGCGGTACTCATCTTCTACGAGTCGTGGCTCTTCGGCCGGGTGGTCGCGGAGCTGGTGAGCGCACCGCACCAGGCCTGGCGTTACATCGGTCAGTGGGCCGGGTTCGGGCTCCTCGGGATCGCGCTCAACGTATGGGTCTCCCTTTACGCCGATCGGCTGTCGCACAGGCGGCGCCAGGGCGCGATCCTCACCTTCTTCGAGCATGCGCTGGCGCTGCCGCTGGGATTTCACGCGCAACATCACTCGGGCGGCCTGCTGCGCATCATGCACACGGGCGCGAGCAATCTCTTCACGCTGTGGCTCGGGTTCCTGCGCAGCCACCTCGCGACGCTGCTCTCCATCGTCGTGATGCTGCCGATCGCCATGGTGCTCAACTGGAAGCTCGCCTCGCTCATGACGGGGCTGCTGGCCTGCTTTCTGGTCTCCATGAGCATCGCGATGCGCCGCACGGCGGGCGCGCAGCGGGAAGTCGAGAAGCTGCATCACGCGCTGGCGGAGCGTGCCGGCGATGTGTTGGCGAACGCGGCGATCGTGCAGAGCTTCACCCGGCAGGAGGCCGAGGCCGCAGACCTTCGGGCGCTTTCCCAAGGCGCCCTTGCCGCACAGTATCCGGTGCTGCGCAGCTGGGCATGGCTCACTGTCGCGAACCGCTCGGCCAGCACGCTGACGGTCGTCGCCATCTTCGCGCTCGGCGCGTGGCTCTGGAGCCGCGGCGAGGCCTCGATCGGCGACATCGTGACGTTTGCCGGCTTCTCGCTGGCGGTCATCGGGAGGCTGGATCAGCTCGCAAGCTTCGCGGCGGGGCTTTTCTATCACGCGCCCTCGCTGCGGGATTTCTTCGAGGTGCTCGATGTGCCGACCGCGCGGGATGAGCGGGCAGATGCGCCGCCGCTGCCGCCGGTGCGGGGTGAGGTGGTGTTCGAGGACGTGTCGTTCGCGTATCCATCCGGCGGCCCGGCGGTCAAGCATCTCAATTTCCGGGTGAAGGCCGGCGCCAAGGTCGCCCTGGTCGGACCCACCGGCGCGGGAAAGAGTACGGCGGCGAGCCTGCTCTATCGGGCGCACGATCCGGCGAGCGGGCGCATCACCATCGATGGCATCGACATCCGCTCCGTGCGCCTGAGCTCGCTGCGGCAGAACGTCGCGGTCGTTTTCCAGGACGCGGGGCTTCTGTATCGGTCGATCGGCGACAACATCGCCGTCGGCAAGCCGGGCGCGGGCCTGCAGCAGATCGAGCGCGCGGCGCGCGCGGCGGAAGCTCATGAGTTCATCCGCGCCAAGCCCGAGGGGTATGACACGCTGGTGGCTGAGCGCGGCCGCTCCCTGTCCGGCGGCGAGCGCCAGCGCGTCGCGATCGCGCGCGCGATGATCAAGGATGCGCCCATCCTGGTGCTGGATGAGGCGACCAGCGCGCTCGACAGTGCGACGGAGGTGCGGATCCAGTGCGCGCTCGAGACGCTGACATTGGGGCGCACGTCGTTCGTCATCGCGCACCGCCTTTCGACGATCCGCGATGCGGATCTGATCCTCGTCCTGGAGGATGGTGAGATCGTCGAGCGGGGGCGTTACGAGGAGCTGGTGTTACGGGACGGAGCATTCGCACGCCTCGCGCGCGCGGGCGAGTTCGTGGAAATGGACGCTTCCCGCCAGGACTCGCAGATCGAGGAATCCGCGCGCGCATTGCCGCGCGCCGCCAGCGCCTGACCCGGGCGGGACTGCCGCCGACCGCGGCTGCCGCCCGTTGCGGGCGCTCGTTTGACGTGGTCCGGAGGCTGGCCTACGCTTCCGTCATGGGTCGATCATCTATTATCGTCAGTCGATAGATAACCTCATGCCGACGATCCGTTCGACCGGGGCCTCGCTCTGGTCGGCGACCTGCCCGCCGATGGATCCGCTGCCGCGGCTCGACTCCGGGGCGCGGGCCGAGGTGGCGGTGATCGGTGCCGGCTACACGGGCTTGTCGGCTGCCCTGCATGTCGCGGCGGCGGGACGCGATGTCGTCGTGCTCGAGGCGCGGGAGATCGGTGAGGGCGGCTCGGGCCAGAACGGCGGACAGGTGATTGCCGGGCTGAAGCACGATCCCGACATTCTCGAGGCCCGCTTCGGCGAGCGGGTGGGCGCGCAGCTTGCGGCCCGAGCCGCGGAGGCGCCGGACCTCGTCTTCGAGCTCATCCGGCGCCACGCGATCGAATGCGATGCCAGGCGCGCCGGCTGGATCCAACTCGCGGCTTCTCCCGCGCATCTTGCCGCCCTGGAGAGGCGCGCGGGGCAGTGGCGGGTGCGCGGTGCCGATGTCTCGGTCCTGTCGGATCGCGACGTGGCGCAGCTCACGGGCAGCGGGCGCTACTGCGGGGGTTGGATCGATCGGCGCGGCGGCACGGTGCAGCCGCTCGCCTATCTGCGGGGCCTCGCACGGGCGGCGCTGACCGGCGGAGCGCGGGTGTTCACGCAAAGCGCGGCGGAGCGACTGTCATCTTCCAACGGCATGTGGCGGGTCGAGACGGCGCGCGGCGCCGTGGTCGCGCGGACGATCATCGCGGCGACCGATGCCTACACCGACCGGGCGCTCGATGATCTGCGGCGTACCGTCGTCGCCGTGCCCTCCATACAGGTCGCCACCACGCCCCTGCCGCCGTCCCTGCGGGCGAAGATCCTGCCCGGTGGCCAGTCCGTATCCGACACCCGGCGCCTGCTGTCCTATTTCAGGCTCGATGCGGCCGGGCGCCTCGTGCTCGGCACCCGGGGTTCTTATGCCGACGTTCCGATACCCACCACTACCCAGGCGCACGAGCGTGCGCTGCGGGCGATCTATCCCGACCTCGAGGGCCTGCCGCTGGAGTATCGCTGGGGAGGCCTCGTCGCGCTCACCCGCGACGGCCTGCCGCACCTGCACGAGCCCGCCGCGGGTCTCCTGGCCGGGCTGGGATACAACGGCCGCGGCGTTGCGATGGCAACGGCCATGGGGCGCCTCCTGGCGCGGCGCGCGCTCGGGGAATCCGCCGAGAGCCTGGGCTTTCCCGTCACCGCGGTGCGGCCGATCAGGCTGCACGGGTTGAGTCGCCTGGGCGCGCGGGCAACCATCCGCTACCTCCAGGTCCGCGATGCGCTCGAGCAGGCTCCCCGGCGGCCGCTGCGCCGGAGGGCCGTATGAGCCCCGCGAAGATTGCCCTCTTCACGGCGCTCGGCATCTCGAGCGCGGTGTTTGCGGCACAGTGGCTGCGCCTTGCTCGCGACCCGCGCCGGCGCGAGCGGCCGACGCTTTCGGATCTCGGGATAGGCCTGCTCACCAACTTCCTCGACGCCCTCGGCATTGGATCCTATGCGCCGACCACGGCGCTCTACAAGTTCCGCGGCCGGCCGAGCGATGAGCTCATTCCCGGCACACTCAACGTCGGCAGTGTCGCCGTCGGGATCGCGGAGACCATCACCTTCGTAACCGTCGTCGCCGTCGACCCGAAGCTCCTCATCGCCATGGTGGCGAGCGCCACTGCCGGCGCCTGGCTCGGGGCGGGTGTGGTGAGCCGCATGCCGCGGCGCGCGATCCAACTCTTCATGGGAGCGGCGCTGCTCATCGCGGCCATCACGTTCGTCATGGGCAACCTCGGAGCCTTCCCGGTGGGCGGCGTGGCGCGCGGGCTCGCAGGCTGGGCATTCGCGGTGGCGGTGGCGGGCAACTTCATCTTCGGGGCGCTCAACACCATCGGCATCGGCTGGTACGCGCCAAGCATGGTGGTGCTCGCGCTGCTCGGGCTCGCCCCCATAGCGGCCTTCCCCATCATGATGGCCTCGGGCGGCATCATGCTGCCGGTTGCCGGCCTGCGATTCCTGCGCACCGGCAGGTTCGCGTGGGGTGCGGCCCTGGGCCTCACCATCGGCGGTGTGGCAGGCGTGCTGATCGCGATCTTCATCGTCAAGAGCCTGCCGCTGCACGCGTTGCGCTGGCTCGTGGCAGGCGTGGTCGCCTACGCCGCGGTGGTCATGCTGCGCTCGGCGCGCAGGGGTGTCGCACTGGCCGGCAGCGAAGCACCGAGCGCTCTTATTATCGGAAAATCCGAACGGTAATATCGGCAGATCGACATTACCTCGAGCCGCTGCTGCGCAGTACCTTCTCGAGCGACAATCAGGTTTCCGCATCTGGGGGAGTCAGTCTAATGCGCGATACTCGGCACATCAGTCGGCCGTTGCACCGTTGGGGTCCAGGCTTCGTCATGGCCGCGCTGATTGGTTCCCCTGCCTTTGCCGCGCCGCAGGCGGCGGGCTCGAGCGATGCGCAGTCCAGTCCTGACCTGCAGCTTCAGGAGGTCGTCGTCACCGCCACCCGTCGCGCCGAGTCGATCAGCAAAGTGCCGGTGAGCGTCACCGCGCTTACGCAGGTCAACATGGACATTCGCGGTATCAAGGACATCCAGGACGTCGCCCGGTTCACACCGGGTGTTTACATCGACAATACCGGCACGGCGAACATTTCCATCCGCGGCATCGCCTCCAGCGGCGGTGCGGGGACGACCGGAATCTATATCGACGACACCCCGATCCAGATGCGCGCGCTCGCCTTCAATCCCGACGAGGCGCTGCCCCAGGCGTTCGACCTGGAGCGCGTCGAGGTGCTGCGCGGCCCTCAGGGCACGCTCTTCGGCGCCGGCTCCGAGGGCGGTACGGTGCGCTACATCACGACACCCCCGAGTCTCACGCACAGCAGCGTGTACAGCCGTGATGAGGTGTCCGATACCCAAGGTGGGGCTCCGAGCTATGAAGCGGGGGTCGCGGCGGGGACACCGATCATCGACGGTAAGCTCGGCGTGCGCGCCACCGTCTGGTATCGGCACGACGGGGGCTATATCGATCTGATCGACCCGGTTAGCCTCGCCACCGTGCAGCACAACGCGAACTACGCCAATTCCACCCTGCTGCGGCTGGATGCGATCTGGGCCATCAGCGACCGCTGGCGCGCCCGGCCGGGCTTCTACTACCAGAGCCGTGTGGCCAACAACACGGACGACTACTGGCCGCTGTACTCCGATCCTTCCCAGGACCGGTTCGTCAGCGCGGATCCCGACCGCCGCGAGCGGCCGGACAAGTTCTACCTGCCGTCCCTGCAGATCACGGGTGACTTCGGCAAGTTCCGGCTCATCTCGAACACCTCGTACTACCATCGCACCGATACCTCCGGGTACGAAGGTACGATCTACAACCTGGGCTTTTATCAGTCCGGAGGGGTGTTCGCGTCCGTCCTCAATAACTATCCGCTGCTGCTCGATGGGGCCGGTGTGCATCTTCCGGCCGGCGCGACCGATTATCGTTCGCCCGCTACAGTGGACAATGACCAGCAGAATTTCGTCCAGGAGGTGAGGCTGCAATCGACCGATCCCGATTCGGCGCTGACCTGGACGACGGGCCTGTTCTTCAGTGTCGACCGCCAGCAGTATCTCGAGCAGATCCATGATCCGAAGCTCAATGAGCTGACCCAGGCCTATCTGGGCGTGGATTACGGCCAGGTGTTCTGCAATTACGACGCCTCGATCGGGGCCTGCACAACGCCCTACCAGCCCATCCTGTACGATCCGCGCTTCCCGAACGACTCCTATTTCCTACAGACCCACGCGAAGGACACTCAGTTGGCGTGGTACGGGCAGGCGACCTATGCCTTCACCTCGCAATGGAAGCTCACCCTCGGCGCGCGTGAGTCGCGCATCCAGTACACCTTCGACACCCTCACCGGCGGCCCGCAGCTCTTCCTCACGCCGCAGACCGGAAGCGGCGGCAAGACGGAGACGGCCTTCACGCCCAAGGTGAGCGTCTCCTATCAGTTCAACAACGATAACCTGTACTACGCCACCTACGCGAAGGGCTTCCGTCCGGGCGGCGCAAACAACCCGGTGCCCTACGCCGCCTGCGGCCCGGACTTCAACAACTTCGGCATCACCGGGGCGCCGCAGACGTTCGATTCCGACTCGGTCAACAGCTACGAGGTAGGCGCCAAGAACAACTTCAGCGGCCGGGTCCGGATCGCGACCAGCCTCTACTACATCCGCTGGAACAACATCCAGCAGTCGGTGGTGCCGCCAGTCTGCCAGATCTCCTTCATCGCCAATCTCGGCACCGCCGTCGCGAAGGGCGCCGACCTGCAGGTAGATATCGCACTCTCCAGTCATTTCACCGCGGACCTCACCGCGGGCTACACCGACGCGCGCTACACGCGGGACTCTCAGCTCGCCCCACCCGGGATCGTGCCCCAACCCCCGCCCGTCGTGAGCAATGGAGACGCCATTACGGGAGAGAGCGGGCAGCCGGGCCCGCCGGTCACGGCCTCAGTCGGCCTGCAGTACGACTTTGCGCTCTTCAGCCACGACTCCTTCGTGCGCTTCGATGATGAGTATCAAGGGCGCGCAAAGTGGCCCTCGCCGCAGCAGGATCCGAATTCCCAGCAGTATGATGCGGCGAACTACGTGCTCAGCTCGACCAACTTCATGTCGATGCGCGGGGGCATGCGCTTCGGAGCATGGCGGATCGAGACCTTCGTCGACAATCTCTCGAACAACCATACGGTGACGAACTACACCTGGTCCATCGATCCCGGCGTGGGGACGAGACTGCAGAACGACTGGACCTTCCGCCCGCGCACCTTCGGGCTCACGGCCATCTACCGGTACTAGAGGAGGTCATGCCCGCCGCGCCGCTTCCTGTCCGTGCTCGCGTGCCACGGCGAGAAATGCCTCCGCCTCGGGGCTGACGGGGGCGCCTCTGCGCCAGGCGACGCCAACCTGCAGGGGCGGCAGGTCTTCGCTCAAGGGAAGAGCGATCAATTGCTCTCCGTCCAGGGACCAGGGACGAAAGAGCAACTGCGGCATCAGGCTCACGCCACTTCCGGCGGCGACGAAATTTCGCGTGGCCTCGACCGACCGCGTCCGGACCACCACCTGAGGCATGAAGCCGGCTCTTCGCCACAGATTGCCCGCGGCCCTCTCCAACTCGTCATCGCGCAGCTCGATGACGGACTCCCGCCGCAGGTCGTTGATGGAAGCCGACTCCGACTCGGTGAGCCGGTGCCGGCTCGAGACCCAGAGCCTCCAGGGTGAGCTCACCAGGACCGAGGTCCTGAAGCTTTGCGGATCCTCCAGCGTCGAGAGGATCAACAACGCCGCATCCAGCTCGCCGTTGATGAGCTTGTGCTCGATGAAATGGCCGGAATCCTCGTAAACCCGGACCCTCACATTCGGAAAGGCCCTGCCGTAGCGCTCCATCAGCCCTGGCAGGTAATAGCCGGTGAGCGGGTTGGTCGTTCCGACGATCAATTCGCCGGCCATGGCATCGGGGCGCGCCAGCAGGGCGCCCTCGGCGCTGGCTACAGCGGTCATGATGCGCTGCGCGTGCCGCAGAAACTCATGCCCCGCATGGGTGAGGGACATGCCGCGTGCATGCCGCGAGAAGAGCAGGATCTTCAGGTGGGATTCCAGTCCCTGAATGGACTCGGTGATGGCCGCTTGCGAAGTGTCCAGATTGCGTGCGGCCGCGGAGATGGAGCCTGCTTCCGCGACGGCAGCAAAGTAGTGGACGGCCCTCAGGGAAAGTCCCATGGCGCACCCTTATTATCGGAAAATCCGAACGAGACTATCGGCGGATCGACATTACCACGAGCCGCCGCCGCGCAGTACCTTCTCGAGCGCAGGCTCGCTCGAGGCCTGCGGCACGAACAGAGATGAAGTGAGGGGCCAGTGCGGACCGAGCTATTGATCGGGGACAAGCTCGTCGGCGGCGAGGGGTCCGCCGAAAAGATCCTGGATGCCGCCACGGGGGCGCAGATCGCAGCCGTTCGGGAGGCAAGCGCGGCGCAGGTCGACGCCGCGGTGGCGGCCGCCGAGAGGGCGTCTCCTTCCTGGTCGCAATTGGCCCCGAGGGAGCGCGCCTCGGCGCTGCTCAAGATTGCCCAGCACATCGAGGACAACGGGCGGTCGTACGCCGCGCTCGAATCGCAGAACACGGGCAAGCCGCTGGCCGCCGCACTGGCCGATGAGATACCGGCGATAGCCGACGTGTTCCGCTTTTTCGCCGGAGCCATCCGCAACCAGCAGGGGCCCTTGGCCGCCGAGTACCTGGCAGGGCACACGAGCTTCATCCGGCGCGACCCCGTGGGCGTCGTGGCCTCGATCGCTCCGTGGAACTATCCGTTGCTGATGCTTGCGTGGAAGGTGGCCCCGGCAATCGCCGCGGGCAACACGGTGGTACTGAAGCCTTCCGAGCAGACCCCTTTGACGGCGCTCGAGCTGGCGGTGTTTCTCGCCGAGCTGTTGCCTCCCGGTGTCGTGAATATCGTTTGTGGGCGCGGCGAGCCGGTCGGGAGCGCGCTGGCATCGCACCCGCGGGTGCGGATGGTCTCCGTCACAGGAGACGTGTCGACCGGACAGAAGGTGCTGGCGGGCGCCACCGGCAACTTGAAGAGAACCCACATGGAACTGGGAGGCAAGGCGCCCGTGATCGTCTTCGACGACGCGGACCTTGCCGAAGCCGTCGCCGGCATTCGCATCTTCGGATTCTACAACGCCGGTCAGGACTGCACTGCCGCCTGCACCGTCTACGCGGGCGCGAAGGTTTACGAGCGGCTGGTGGCCGACCTGACGGCGTCCGTCAAGCGCATCAAGCTCGGCAGGCAGCAGGACCCGGGCGTCGAGATGGGCCCCGTCATATCGGAGGCTCACCGGAGCCGGATCGCGGCATTTGTCACCCGAGCGGCCGAGCTGCCCCATATCGAGATCACGGCCGGCGGGAAAGCGCTGGAATGCGCCGGCTTCTTCTACGAGCCTACCGTCATCGCCGGTGCCCGGCCCACCGATGAGATCGTACGGCGCGAGGTCTTCGGTCCGGTCGTCTCCGTCACGCCCTTCGAGGACCTGGACCAGGTCCTCGGCTGGGCCAACCAGTCCGAGTATGGGCTGTCGTCGTCGGTCTGGACGCGCGATCTGAGCCGCGCCATGCGTGTAGCCTCGCGGCTGCAGTACGGATGCACGTGGATCAACACCCATTTCACCCTGGTCAGCGAGATGCCTCACGGCGGCTTCAAGCGCTCGGGATACGGCAAGGATCTGTCCGTCTATTCCCTCGAGGACTACACCGTACCGCGGCACATCATGATGAAGCTTTGAGTCCCGGAGGCTGAAATGCGTGCAGCAACAGGTTTGATCGCGATCGCCGGCGCGCTGGCCGTTGGCCAGGCCGTTGCCGCGGACCACATCACCCTGGTGGAACGGGCGGTGTCCGATCACGTCGTGAACGTCGGCGCCAAGGGAGACTCCGTGGGGAATCTCCTGGTTTTCGCCAACCCCGTATACGACCAAAGGAATCGCAACCAGGTCGGATCGGATCAGGGCTATTGCGTCAGGGTCATCGCCGGCAAGAGCTGGGAGTGCTTCTGGACTCTCATCCTCGAGGGTGGGCAGATCACCACCGAAGGGCCGTTTTACGACAAGGGCGATTCGGTGCTGACCATCACCGGTGGCACGGGCAAATACGCCGGGGCCAAGGGAAAGCTGCTGCTGCACGCGCGTGATGCCCAAGGGACCAGCTATCGGTTCGAGTACAGGATTCTGTAGTCGTTTGCATCCGGGGATCTTGTGCTGAACGGGCCGGATCAGATGAGCGACGCAGACGCCGAGCAGCTGCGCGCGCTCGGCTACGCGTCGAACTTCGAGCGGACCATGTCGAAGTGGGAGAACTTCTCCCTAGGATTCACCTACCTCTCTCCCGTGGTAGGGGTCTACAGCGTATTCGCAACCTCCATCGCCGCCGGCGGGCCACCCATGTGGTGGGCGTACCTGCTCGTCGGACTCGGACAGCTGCTGGTCTGCCTCGTTTTTGGCGAGGTGGTGTCGCAATTCCCCATATCGGGCGGACTGTATCCCTGGTCGCGGCGCCTGGTGGGCAAGCGCTGGGCATGGATGGCCGGATGGATTTACGCGTGGGCGTTGTGCGCGACCGTATCAGCAGTGGCCGCAGGCGCGACTCCCTTTGTCGCCGCCCTGCTGGGCCTGCAGCTGAGCGCCGGCGTGCAATTGGTCATTGCCCTGCTGCTGATCGCCCTCGTCACCGTGCTCAACTTGAGCGGCACGCGGTTGCTTGCCCGGGTCGCCATGTTCGGCTTCATATGCGAGCTGGTCGGCGCGCTGGCCGTCGGAGGGTATCTCCTGATCTTCGCCAGGCATCAGCCGCTCTCGGTGGTCTTCGCATTCAGATCGCCCACACCCGGGATGAGTTATCCAGCGGCGTTCGCGGCTGCCGCGGTGGGCGCAATGTTCTGCTATTACGGCTTCGAGGCGTGCGGCGATGTGGCCGAGGAAACGCCCAATGCCAGCCGGTCGATCCCCAAGGCCATGCGGATGACGATCTACGTAGGCGGTGGATCGGCGATGCTCGTCTGTCTGGCGCTCATCCTGGGATTGCCGGATGTGGCGTCGGTGATGTCAGGAAAGGTCTCCGATCCGGTCTCCTTCACGCTGACGAGCGCTCTGGGAGCGACCGGCTTCCGGATCGTGGTCGCAGTGGTGCTGGTCTCCTTCGTGTCCTGTCTGCTCAGCCTGCAAGCTGCCGCCAGCCGACTCCTGTTCGCGTACGCGCGCGATCGGATGATCGTTGGAAGCAGCCATTTGAGCCGGATGTCGCCGAGAACTCGGGTCCCGACGTATTCGTTGCTCGTCACGGGCATCATCCCCGCGCTCATCTCCGTCGCCGGATTCTGGCTCGTCAACGCCATCGCCGCGATCATCAGTTTCGCTTCCGCGGGCATCTACATAGCATTTCAGATGATCGTGGCGGCGGCCCTGCTCGCGCGGGCCAAGGGGTGGCGCCCCTCGGGCCCCTATCGGCTCGGCCGCTGGGGACTTCCGGTCAACGTCATGGCGTTGCTGTTCGGCCTCGCGGCCATAGTGGACATGTTGTGGCCGAGGATGCCGCAGCAGCCCTGGTTCAGCAATTATGGAATGCTCATCGGGACGGCCGTCATCGCCGGGTCCGGCCTCGTGTACATGCTTGCCGCGAGGCCCTACGATCACGGCACGGCTCCTTACGGCGATGCGCATCTATCCAACCCGGGGCTTGAGCGGCAGCCGAAGCCGGATGCGCTCGGGCCTCAAATAACGTGAGAGACCAGCCGATGCCAGTGGAAACCCGCAAGTCCGATCCGCAGCTCACCTCCCGCCGGGCCGCGGCCGTAGCGCGCGGTGTGGCGAGCGCCACGCCTGAGTTCGCGGTGCGCGCCGAGAATGCCGAGGTCTGGGATTCCCAGGGGCGCCGGTATATCGATTTCGCCGGCGGCATCGGCGTGCTGGCAACGGGCCACCGCCATCCGAAGGTGATGGCAGCGGTGGCCGCGCAGCTCGAATGCTTCACGCACACCGCTTTCCAGGTGATGGCCTACGAGCCGTACATCAGGCTGGCCGAGCGGCTGAATGCCGTGGCTCCATTCCAGGGCGCGGCGAAGAGCCTGCTTCTGACCACGGGCGTGGAAGCTGTCGAGGCGGCCGTGAGGATCGCGCGCGTCGCAACCAAACGGACGGCGATCGTCGCCTTCGGCGGCGCCTTTCACGGGCGGACCAGTCTCGGAATGGCCCTGACGGGCCGTGCCATGCCGTACAAGCACGGGCTCGATACGGCGCTTCCGGGAATATTCCGGGTTCCGTTCCCGGCCCCTCACCTTGGCATCGACGTGTCGGAGAGCCTGCGTGCTCTCGATGCCCTGTTCCGGACGGACGTGGAGCCCGACCGCATCGCCGCCATCATCATCGAGCCCGTTCAGGGCGAAGGCGGCTTCAATGTCGCCCCGGCGGAGCTGCTCCGGCCGTTGCGGAACATCTGCGACACGCACGGCATCCTGTTGATCGCGGATGAGATCCAATCGGGCTTCGGGCGCACGGGCCGGATGTTTGCCATCGAGCATGCGCAGGTGGAGCCGGACCTCGTGACCATCGCCAAGTCCCTCGCGGGCGGGTTCCCGCTGTCGGCCGTGCTGGGCCGGGCGGGCTTCATGGATGCGGTGGAGCCGGGCGGACTCGGCGGAACCTACGGCGGCTCGCCGTTCGGGTGCGCCGCGGCTCTCGCCGTGTTGGACGTGATCGAGGAGCAGCGGCTGCTGGCGCGCGCCGGGGAGATCGGCCGCCTCATCAGGAAGCGCCTCGAATCGCGGAAGACGCAGGACGGTGCGGTTGCCATCGGCAGTCCGCGCGGGCTCGGCGCAATGATCGGATTCGACGTCCTCGATCGGTCCGGCGGCGAGCCGGACGGCCCGAGCGCAAAGCTCGTCACCCAACGGGCCCTGGCCGAGGGCTTGATTCTGCTTTCCTGTGGGTCGCATGGCGCGACGCTGCGCATCCTGTTGCCGCTGACGATATCCGACGCCACTCTGTCAGAAGGGCTGGACAAGCTCGAGAGGGCGCTACAGGCATGATACCGCGCGATGGATCGGTGCCGACGTCCGCGCTCGCGAGGGCTGTACCGTCGCTGGGACCGGTACAGTAAGGTGGGCTATCCGCATGAGTGTAGCTCGGTGACTGGTGCGGCGCCGCTCATGCTCCGCTCCATGAGCACACACACCGATCTTGCCGCCTTCTGGATGCCGTTCACGGCCAACCGTCACTTCAAGCAGCGCCCCACGCTGGTCAGCGGGGCGGAGGGCGCCTATTTCATCCAGCCCAACGGGCGCAAGCTGTTCGATTGCCTCTCGGGACTGTGGTGCACACCGCTCGGACACGGCAGGCCGGAGATTCTCGCCGCCGTGCGGGCGCAGGTCGGCGAGCTCGACTACGCACCCACCTTCCAAGTCGGCCATCCCAAGCCGTTCGAGCTGGCGGCGCGGATCGCTCGATGGGCGCCGGAAGGACTGAGTCGGGTCTTCTTCACCAACTCCGGCTCGGAGGCCGTGGACAGCGCCCTGAAGATCGCCCTGGCGTATCACCACGCGCGCGGCGATGCGGGCAGAGTGCGCATCATCGGCCGGGAGCGGGCCTACCACGGCGTGGGTATCGGCGGAATCTCCGCAGGGGGCATCGCGGCCAACCGGCGCGTGTTCGGCGCATTGAGTGCGCCCTTCGTCGACCATCTGCCTCACACCTACGATCCGGCGCAGATGCGCTTCAGCCGTGGCCAGCCTGCCTGGGGTGCGCATCTGGCCGATGCGCTGAAGCGGCTGATCGCGCTGCACGACGCGTCGACCATCGCCGCGGTGATCGTCGAGCCGATGCAGGGCTCGACCGGGGTGATCGTTCCGCCGGTGGGATATCTCGAGGGCTTGCGCGAGATCTGCACGCGCCACGGCATCCTGTTGATCTTCGATGAGGTGATCACCGGCTTTGGGCGGGTAGGCGCTCCATTTGCGGCGCAACGCGTCGGCGTGACGCCAGACATCATCACGTTCGCCAAGGCAGTCACCAACGGCGTGGTCCCGCTGGGCGGTACGATTGTTCATCAGGCGGTCCATGATGCATTGATGCGCGGACCCGAGCAGGCGATCGAGCTCTTCCACGGCTACACCTACTCCGGCCATCCGCTGGCATGCGCTGCGGGGCTTGCCGCGCTCGATGCGCTCGAGAATGATGGCCTCGTCGAACGCTCGGCGCGGCTGTCGAAGGTGCTCGAGGATGCCGTGCACTCGTTGCAAGACGAGCCGCACGTTGCCGACATCCGCAATTTCGGCTTGGCTGCGGCGGTGGAGCTCGGCTCGCGTGCAGGGCAGCCCGGGGCAAGAGCGCGCGAGGTGTTCGAGCGGGGAGTTGAAGCGGGATTGCTGTTGCGCTTCACCGCTGACACGATCGCAGTGGCGCCGCCCTTCATCTCCACGGAGGAGGAAGTCCGCAACATGGTTGAGGCACTGCGCGCAGTGCTGCGCCGCGTCGCGTAACGTAACGTAGAGATCGGCCATCCCACTTCCCCTTCGGTTGCACAGCCGGATGCCGGCGTGCTACAAACACACGCGAGAGGCTCGTTCATTGAGGCAGTACATGTCCTGGAAAGCCTTTTCGGTGATGTGGCGCGCGATGGTTGCGCCCGTCCTTGCGTGCAATGCGCTCGGTATCGCGCACGCGGCGCCGGCGGGTCATCCGCCGGCGGGACTGGTTGCGCTGCGGACCCATTGCGCTGAATGTCACCGCGAGGTTTCCTCCGGCTCCTTCGATCGGATCAGCGAGGAGCGCAAGACCCCCGAAGGTTGGGCGATGACCATCTTTCGGATGCGGCAGGTGCACGGAGTTCAGCTCGCGCCGGAAGCAGAGGGTGCGATCATCCAGTACCTGAGCGACGCGCAGGGACTCGCGCCCGCCGAAGTGCGTGCCGGGCGCTTTGCCCTGGAGCGCCGGCCCAACGTGCCGGATCTGAAGCTGCCCGACGACCTGAATGCGATGTGCGGCCGGTGCCATAGCCTTGCGCGCGTCGCGCTGCAGCGGCGCACCGCGGCCGAATGGGAGAAGCTCGCCAACTTTCATGTCGGGGAGTGGCCGTATCTGGAGTATGAGGACGGCAGTCGCGACCTCGACTGGTTCGGGATCGCCACCAAGCAGTTGCCGGCGAAGCTAGCCAAGCTCTTTCCGCTGCATGCCTCC
The DNA here is from genome assembly GCA_036393055.1 of Steroidobacteraceae bacterium. Lineage (GTDB taxonomy): Bacteria > Pseudomonadota > Gammaproteobacteria > Steroidobacterales > Steroidobacteraceae > 13-2-20CM-66-19. Next base: position 23,776 of record DASVWT010000240.1, on the reverse strand, counting down.
GCCTGGCAGGAGTGGAAGGATCATCCTCATACGAGCCTCGCCGGGCTATGGATCGTGCATGGCGAGACGCCTGGACGAGGAGCGTATTACGGCGTGGCGCAGATCGCACGGGCGGCGCCGGATCGCTATCGAGCGCGCTATCAACTGCAGTATGCCGATGGTGCTGCATTCAACGGCTCATCCGATGCCATCGTGTATACGGGCTTCGAGTGGCGCGGCACTGGCACGCTGGGCGCCAAATCGCTGCATGAGGTGTACTTCGCCTCGGCGGATGGCGCGCGGATCGACGGCCGATGGTTCCTGAGCGATCACAACGAGATCGGAGGCGACTGGACAGCGGATCGCTCTACGGGGAAGGCGAGTGTCCTGGCGGTCATACCGAGCGCGCTCAAGGAGGGCACGACACAACGAGTGGTCGTGGTCGGCAGCGCGTTGCGAGGGACGGTCGATCTCGGGCCCGGGATCAAATCCAGAGTGGTGGCGCGCAAGCCGTATGGCCTGATACTGACAGTGAGTGTCGAGCCCCGAGCCGCGCCGGGGTATCGCACGGTGCGTATCGGGGGAGCGTCGGGAAGCGATCTGCTGGCGGTTTACCAGCACGTGGATCGCCTCGAGGTCAAGCCGGCCATGGCGATTGCCCGTGTGGGCGGCGGGGCGCTCGCGCCCGTGCAGGCGCAATTCCAGGCCATCGGTTATACGAATGTGAGCGGCACTGACGGCAAAGTCACGGCCGTGCGCCTCGGGGAAATGCCGGTAACCTGGAGCGTGCAGCCGTTCAATGCCGCAGCCGCTAAACGGGACGACGTCCGGTTCGCAGGCACCCTCGATCAGGCTGGCCTCTTCCTGCCGGCTGTGGGCGGACCGGATCCTGCACGCGAAGCGTCCGATAACAACACCGGCGATCTGTTCGTAGTTGCAACCGAAAAGGGGGACCCCGGTGCCGTCACGGGCAAGGCGCACCTGGTGGTGACCATACAGCGCTGGGTCAATCCCGCGATTTACTGACGGAGCGGCCCCAGTGATCTTCGATTCCACCAATGCGCATCTCGTCCCGCTCGGCGGCCGCACGATGCTGTTGCACGTTCCGACCACGGCACTGTTCGAGCTCGATGAGGTCGGTTGCGCGGTGCTGAGCCTGGTGCAGGCCGAAGCGGGCCTGGATGCCGCGCAGATCCGTGGGAAACTCTCGAGCGCCTTTGCGGGCGGAGCTGTGGGCGAATGCATCGACAAGCTCATCGAGCTGCACATCCTCAAGCCCGAGGGGGAGAGCCGGCCGATCAATCCGGCGGGCATCCACGTTGACGCGTTCCCGCTGAGCACCATCGTTCTCAATGTCAACACTGGATGCAACCTGGCTTGCCGCTACTGTTACAAGGAGGACCTCGCCATTCCGGCCGAGGGCAAGCGAATGGGGATGGAGGTGGCGGCGCGCAGCATGGATCTGCTGCTGTCGCAGGCGCAGTCGCGCCCCGCGGTGAGCATAGTGTTTTTCGGCGGAGAGCCGCTCACCAACATGCCGCTGATCCGGCAGGTGGTGGACTATGCCGAGGCGCGTGCGCAGGATCTCGGCAAGACGGTGGACTTCTCGCTGACGACCAATGCCACGCTGCTCACCGAAGAGCTCATCGGCTACTTCGACGCGCACCGTTTCGGGCTTTCGATCAGCATGGACGGACCTCGGGTCGTTCACGACCGCAACCGTAGTACCGTGGGCGGGCGCGGCACGTATGACGTGGTGGCGCGCAAAGCGCGCATGCTGCTCGAGCGCTACCGCTCGAAGCCGATAGGCGCACGGGTGACCCTGACTGCCGGCACCACGGAGGTCGAGGTCATTCACGAGCATCTGCGGGACGAACTCGGTTTCCACGAGGTCGGCTACGCACCGGTCACCGCCGCGGAGAAGGGCGGGCTTGCGCTCTCGGAGGAGGAGCTGGCCGAAGTTTATGGGGGCTTCGAGCGTCTCGGCAGCCGGTATCTGACGGCGGCGCTGGGTGGCCGGAACAACGGCTTTTCCAACATGCATCAGCTCATGACCGACCTGCACGAGGGGCGGCGCAAGGCGCTGCCGTGCGGCGCCGGCGTCGGGTTGCTTGCCGTCGATCATAATGGCGGGCTCAATCTCTGCCACCGGTTCACCGGCTCGGAGCTGCCGACGTTCGGGGATACCGAGCACGGCATCGCCACGGAACGGCTCGGGGCGTTTCTCGATCGCGCCGCCGATCGCAGCGGCACGCATTGCGCGACCTGCCGCATCCGCAATCTGTGCGCGGGCGGCTGCTATCACGAGTCCTGGGTGCGTTACGGCGATCCGCATCATCGCACCTATCATTACTGCAACCTGCTGCGGCGCTGGGTCGATTTCGGTATCCGTGTGTATGCCGAGGTCACTGCCCGCAACCCGGATTTCTTCAGAATCCACCTTGAGCCGAGGAGGGCCGCATGAGCGGACTCAAATCCATCAATCAGAAGGCCGAGCTGCTGCTCGAGGCGGCCGAATCGGGTCACGTCGAGGAGGTCAGCGCCATGGAGACCGTCGCCGGGTGTGCCACCACCTTCGATCCGGGCTGGGAGGTCGATCCGTTCGGCGGTCTCGCGTCTCTGTGCCATCCCATGGAGGCAGACCTCTACGGGTGCTCCGACCCGTGCTGGTGGCCGGCGCAGGTGCCCGACGCCATCACCTTCCCCTCGTGGACGGAGAACAAGCCTTCTGCGCAGCATGACTGGCGGGAGCTCGACCCGGTAGGGCCGAGCGGCGACGCGGTGTTTCCCAAAAAATGAGCAGCAAATTCCTCTTGCCGGTCGTGCTCGCCGGACTTTTGGCCGGCTGCGGCGCCTCCGCATCGCATCATGCGACGCATGATTTCATCATCACCGCCGCAAAGCCGGGGCATCTTTTCGTGCTCGATCCGCGCAAGGCGAAGGTCGTGTCGGATTTCACGATACCCGACGCGCACAACTATGCCAACACGATCGTACCATCGCCGGACGGGGACGTAGCCTACGTGCTCGTCGACAAGGCGACCAGCATCGCCGGTATCGATCTGCGCACGGGGAAGCAGGTCTTCCGGGCCAACCTGAGCAGCCCGGGTGAGCGCGTGCAGAGCATGGCTTTCGACGTCACCCCGGATGGCAAGGAGCTGATCGTTTACGAGCTGCCGACTCAGTTCGACATCGACGCCTACAAGGTCGAGCCGCCGCAATTCGCCATATTCAGCAGCGCGGGGGGCCTCTACGCGCTGCCGCTGCGAACGTTTCCCGCGCCGCGGCGGGTCCAGGCGGTTCTGGCGAGCAAGGATGGGCGAAGCTTCTATGCGGTGTGGCCCGAGGTGTACCACTTCGACCTGAAAACAGGACGCCTGCTCGATGAGCGCGGCCTTCTCGACTGGGGACGACCGAATCACTCCACTTCCGATGTGAGCATCAACTCCCCGGCGAGTGGGCCGACGGGAATCTACGCTCTTCCGCTCTATTCGACCCTGACCGGCGCGGGGCTGCCAGCGGACGGGGTGCACGCGACCTCCTTGATGACCCTGGACTTGCATACGGGCGAGCTGGCGTACCACGACATCAGTCGAACAGCTCCGAACATCTTCTCGACGAGCATCAGTCCGGACCGGCACTACGCCTTCGGCGTATTCAGTGCACTGTTCAAGATCGATCTCAGGCACTGGTCCATAGTCGAGCAGGTGCCGGTGGCACACTCTTATTATATGGTCAATGTATCCTCGGACGGCCGGGAACTGTACCTGGGAGGAAACATGTGCGACGTCGCCATCTATGACGCGAGCACACTGCATGAGAAAGCCGACATCAAGCTCCCCGGATGCGGGGATCAGGCGCTCGTGCCCCTGCGGGTCATAGAGCGCTGATCCGTACACGCGGCCTTGCCGGCCAGACGTCGATGAGACATCCCATGAGCTTCCGCTGGCTGTGGCCTTACGTGCGGCGTCAGTGGGGCACGATTGCCGCGGTGACGGCGCTCGCGACTCTGACCTCGGTGCTCGCGGCCGCGCAGCCGTACCTGTCCAAGCTCATCATCGACAGCGGGCTCATCGGCCGGCATTTCCAGCTTCTCGTCGAGCTGTGCGGCGCCGTCGTGGCGATTGCGGCCTGCGGCTTTGCGCTCGGCGCGCTGAACCGGCTACTCTACGTCCGCCTGTCCAGCGAAATCCTCTTCGCCATCCGCGAGGATGTCTACGCTCACATCCTGACGCTTCCGCCCCGCTTCTTCCGCGTCCGGCCGGTCGGGGATCTCGTCGCCAGGCTCGACGGCGATGTCGCCGAGATCCAACGCTTCAGCACCGACTCGATGCTGGCGATGGTAAATGGTGTGCTGCTGCTCCTTTTCTCGGCCGCGATCATGGTGGCGATGAGCCCCGCGCTCACGCTGATCGCGGCCGGCACGCTGCCATTGCATCTGCTGGTCAGGCACCGCGCTCGCCGGCAGGTTGCGGACAGCACGCGCGACGTCCGGGAATCCCGCGGCGCCATCACAGACTTCCTGGTCGAGACACTCGGGGCGGCCAAGGCAGTGCAGAGCTCGGGCGCCGAGCATTTCGAGCGCAATCGTCTCGAGAAGCTCAACCGGGGATTGCTGCGCCGGGTGATCCGCCAGCAGCTCGTCGGGTACACGGTTGGCGCGCTCACGAGCTTGCTGTCGCATATGACGACCGCGATCGTGTTCATCGCGGGCGGTTGGGAAGTGGTCCACGGCTCCCTCACGGTCGGCACGCTGGTGGCCTTCACGGCCTACCTCACACGAGGCACCAGCTCGGCTGCCTCGCTGATGGGGTTGTACACCGGCTACCAACGCGCCGGTGTAAGCCTGAAGCGCGTGCAGGAATTGCGGGATGCCGAGCCCATGCGCGCCCGCGGCCATGGCGCGCGGGCTTTGCCTGCGCGCGGCGGCGCAATCTGTCTGCAGCAGGTCAGTTTCCGTTACGCCGACGGTACGCGGGCTGTGCTGGAGGATCTCACGCTGGAGATCGAGGCCGGGTCCAAGGTGGTGCTGTTCGGCGAGTCGGGAGCCGGTAAGTCCACGCTGGTAGACCTGCTGCGCGGCTTCGCCGAACCTGGGGCGGGCCGGATCATGCTCGACGGACTCGATCTGCGCGAATATGACATCCGCTCCGTCAGACGGCGCATCCCGGTACTCGAGACCGATCCAGTGCTTTTTCGCGGCACCATCCTCGAGAATCTGCGCTACGGGAACTTCGATATCCCGTCCGAGCAGGTACTGGAAACGGCGAGGTATACGGACGTCGAGCGTTTCGTATCGACGCTGCCGCAGGAATATGCCACCGAGCTCGGAGCGCGCGGCACGGGGCTGTCCACCGGCCAGCGCCAGCGGATCGCCGTCGCCCGCGCGCTGCTCGGCGCACCCTTTGCGCTGGTGCTCGATGAAGCGACCAGCAACCTGGATGCGGCCGCGGTCCGCAGCATGCACGAGCTGATCGACCGCACGTTCGAGCGCCAGACGCGCATCGTGATCACCCACTCCCCGCGGGCGGTGCCACGCGCCGACCGGATCCTCGAGTTGTGCGAAGGCCGGATCATCGAGCGGCAGCGCGTGTATGCCCATGCCTGAGCGCCCCTGGCGGGTCGCGGTCCTCGACAGCGGGATCGGACCGCTGCCGCAGTCGGCGTCCGTCATAGCGGCGAGACGGTTCGTGGATGAGGGAGACCAAGTCCTCGAGTTGCCACCGATCGAAGACGTCGTGGGTCATGGTACGGCCGTGGCCGGCATCATCGCTGGCGCGTGCCGGCCGGTGGAGCTGTTGATCGCTCAGGTGTTGAACCAGCGCGCCCGCTGCACCGCGGCTGCGCTCGCCGCGGCGGTCGATTGGGGTCTTGGAGAGGGAGCCGACCTGCTGCATCTGAGTCTCGGACTGCCGCATGACCGCGCCGTTCTCCGGAACGCGATTTCCAAGGCGACCGGTGCGGGCGTGCTCGTAGTGGCTGCTGCGCCTGCCAGGGGGGCGACAAGCTACCCTGCGTCCTACCCCAGGGTGATCCGCGCTACGGGCGATGCCCGTTGCGGCGTCGAGCAGATCTCGTTTCTCGACAGCGTCGCAGCGGACTTCGGAGCCTGCCCAATGCATCGAGACCCGTCGGGCAAGGTCGCGCGCGGCGCGAGCATGGGAGCGGCGCATCTTTCCCGTTACATCGTGACGCACGCGGCTGCTGGCCTTGCGGCGGGGCAGGTGTACCAGGCGCTGGCACGGGGAGCCGCGTTTCACGAGCCGGAACGGCATCATCCCGATGCAGTCCAGCGCTGACATCGCCATTCTGGGGGCGGGACCTGCCGCCGTAGCGACGGGATGCGCATTGCACCGGCTTGGCCACGAGTGCTTGCTGATCGGCGCATCCCGCAATGCTGCGTTGGAGGGTATGTCCGAACGGACGCTGTCACTGCTGCGGCAGAACGGTCTCACGGCCGCAGCGGCGACCCTGCGCGGCCCGACTGAGCGCGCTGGAACCTGGGCCGGTGAGGCGCTCGCCGGAGGGTCGGAACATGTAGTGGATCGCGCCGAGCTCGATCCTGCACTGCTCGTCGATGCCGCTTCCAACGGCCTGACGGTTCGCGCCGAGCGTGTGTTGGGCCATCAGCGGCACGGGTCTGTCTGGCGGGTGAGGACCGAGCGTGGTGAGCTGCTCTGTCGCGTGCTGGTCGATGCGCGAGGACGGCGTGCCCAACGCCCCGTGTTGAGAGGGCCTGAGCTGGTTGCCATCTGCCAGCGCTTCCGATACCGGCACGCCGACCGGTCATTTACGAGGATCGAGGCCGCCACGCAGGGATGGTGTTGGTTGGCCGTTCGCCGTGGCACGGGTTGGCTGCAGGTGACTTCGTCACGAAAGGAGCCGTCGCTGCGCTTGGGACTCGATCAGCATATCGGCCGCTTCATTGCCGCCCTGCCGGGATTGGCCGCAGCCTTGGCCCATGCTGAGCCGCTTGGGGCGCCTCTGGCGCGGGCGGCGACCGCGATACTGTCGGCAGATCCGCGGATTACCGGTATGCTGCGTGTCGGCGATGCAGCGCTGGCCCTCGATCCCCTGTCGGGTCAGGGTGTATACGAAGCCCTGCGCGGAGCCCACATCACGGCGGCGGCGGCGCACACTTTCCTCTCCACAGGGCAGTGGGAGCCGATCGAGCAGTTCCTGGCTGAGCGGACGGGCGAGCTGTGGCAACGTCGAAACGCCACGGCGGCCCTGCATTATCTAAGGCAGGCGCAGAGCACACCGACTGCATTCTGGAGCGAGTGCGCCGCGCGTTACCAGTCCATAAGCGCGCCGCGCGTCTCCGAGCCACGGGCCATCCCCCGCGTCGAGCTGCGCCCGGTGCTGAATGGCATGCGTATCGAGTTTCGGCGCGTGGTCGTCACGCCGCAATGCCCGCGAGGCGTCTGGCAGGTTGAGAACGTCGATCTGCCTGAGCTGATGGACGTCCTGCAGGCCCCGGAAGCCACTCGCGGCGATGTCGAGCGCGTCGCGGGGCATCTAAGTCGTCCCCCGGCGGCGGTTGCGCTCGCACTGCAATGGCTGCGCGCGCAGGGACTGTATGGCGCGTCAGAGTCGGCTCATGCCGGTTTGAGCTCCTCCACGGCGCGCCAGGCTTGATCGATTGCCTCGTGCAGGTAGGCGTTCCAGCCTGCATCGCTGTTCGCGATCGTCACGTTGCCGTAGCGCCGGCGCGCGGCGATGTATGGCATCGGATCGGTGCGCTCGTTATACAGCGTGTCGAAAGTGTAAGCGTACCCGTGAGGCCAGCGATTGACGGTGATGCCGGCGATATCGCGCGCCGCATCGAAGCCACCGGCGCCTAGCATGCACGTGAGCTGGCCGACGATCGCGGCCTCGTATTCTGCGAATGTCGTCGTGAGCAGCTCGTAACGTCCGACCTTGTATTGCGCGACGTCCGAGAGGCCCTGGTTGGGTGCCAGCGGGACGCGGAGCATGTGGATCAGGATGGGCTCATCCGGTGAGCGCGGATTGCGATAGCCGCCCATTGCGACGGGATAGTCGAGTTTGACGTCGCTGAAATAGGCGCGCGGACTGTTGATCCTCTCGACACCGAGCCTCACGAAGGGGTGCCACTTCCGCAGTGCCACGTTGACGTAGACCAGCGGTTGCTTCACGGCCAGCTCGAGCGCCTGCCGCTGCGTCAAGGGCAACTGCGGCATTATGTGCGGGATCATCCGGTTCCAGCACGCGAGGACGCAATGCTGCGCGCGCACTCGTCGCAACTGGCCGGCGCGCATGTAGCCCACATCGACGCCGTTGGTGAAATCGACGACCTTGACCACCGTGGCGTTCAAGCGCAGCCGCACGGGACTGCCGGAGTCATCGAGCTTCGCGTAATCGAAGCCCGCGAGCACGACATCCTCCATGGTATGCCCGGGGGCGGCCGCGGGAATGAGGCCCCGCACGAGGAGCCGCACGATGGACGCGTTGCCGTCCGGAAAATGATAGATGTATGGCTCGCGGTAGGCCGGATCGATCTGATCGTCGAGCCAGAGCCCCGCAAATCCCGGATAGCGGCTGGTCAGGGCGTCGTACGCGGGCACAATGTCCGGACCCATGCCCCAGAAGTCGTTGGTGGAGCCGTCGAAGAATTTCACCGCCTCGGTACCTAAGCCGGCATCGTGGATGAGATAGTCTCGGTAGCTCACCTGGCGCAGGTGGGCAATCTTGTCGGCCTTCGATTTGCCGATCAGGTAATCGCGCGGCTGCGTATAAAGCGCGATGAGCCGGTCTCGCGCCAGTGCTGACATCGGAAACTCGGCCACGACCGTCTCGATCGGGCGTGGTGGGCGTAGCTTATTCGCCCAGGAATCGGCGCCGGTCACCGTCGGCGTGCCGACGACCAGACGATCGACACCGAAGCTCGCCCGGTCGAAGAACGTCGCGTTGGTCAGTCCCAGCGAGCCATAGAGATTGCGATCGAAATAGCGCTCCCAGCGGGATTCGCTGAGGCTCACGCCAAGCTTGCCGAGCAGCTGGCGCACGGTCGGGCTGAAAAGATGTTGCGGTGACTGCAGCGACTCACTGCCGCCGTAGCCGATCAGGCGGCGGTCGCCGACCAGAAACTCGTTGCGCCTGGCGTGCCCGCCGAAGTCGTCGTGGTTCTCCAGTATCAGTATGCGCGACGAGGCGCCGTGCTGCTCGCGATAGAACCAGGCCGCGGCGAGGCCACTCGCTCCGCCGCCGACGACGATGAGGTCATACTGCTCATCGACGGGCAGGCCGGAGATGTCGAACGACCGTCCTTCGCGCGCGACGAGGTGCGCGATCTCGAAGCATCCTGCCTCATCGCCGCGGATGCCTTCCGCGAGCGGCGGATAGCGGCGCTCCGAGGCGGCGGGGGCAGAGCCAAGGGACGCGAGAGACCCGATCGGCATGAGGCCACCGGCAACGACGAGCGCGACGCCATTCAGCAGGTCTCGCCGGGTGATCTTGTCGCTCACTTATGAGCGGCTATGAGCGGCGGCGCATGGCCATCGCTTCCTGGATGGCACGGTACGCCTGGTCGATGGCGACATTCGTGTAGGCCTGGCCGTCGGAATCGGAGTTGGCGATCAGGATGCGGCCGAAGGGCTTGCGGCCGATCACGCAAGGTCTTTGGGATTCGGGACGGTCCAGCGGCTCGAAGAGATCGTTGTACTCGTAGGCATAGCCATGCGGCCAGCGGTTGACGGTGATCGCGAGAATGTCCCGCGCCGGGTCGAAGCCCCCGCCGCCCAGAATGCGGCCCAGCAGATCGCGCACGTTCTTCTCGAACGTGGCGAACGGAGTCCGGAACAGGTCCCAACGGCCCGCCTTGTATTGCTCTTTGCAGGTGAGGCCGGGTTGGCAGGGCGTCCGCAGGAGATGCAGGACGCAGGAATCCTCCGGCGAGTTCGGGAAGCGGTAGCCGCCGATCGAGACTGGATAGTCCAGGTCGACATTGCTGAAGTAGCCGCCCGGGCAGTAGACGGAGTTGATGCCCAGCTTGCGGAACGGGTGCCAGTTCCGGATCTGCACGTTGGTGTAGATGAGCGGCTCCTTGACGGCGTACGCCAGCGCTTCCTTTTGGGTCGAAGGCATTTCCGGGCAGAGAAAAGGAACGACGCGATTGAAGCAGCCCATCACGCAGAAGCTGCCGCGTATCTTGTGCAGCTTGCCCTGTCTGAAATAAGCGACCTCGACCTCCTTGGCACTGTCGGGATCGCCGCGGCGGTTACCCAGGTTGCGCGCGCGGACCCCGGTGCTGTTCAAGCGGATGCGGACGTGATTCTCGGGCCGGTCGAAGCGGCCGTAGTCCATCTTTGCGGTGACGATGTCCTCCATCGTAGACCCAGGCGCCGAGCCGGGCACCAGCGAACGGACGAGAAGGCGCGCGATGGATGCGTTGCCGTCCGGAAAGTGGAAGATGTAAGGCTCCTCCTTCTCGTCAGGCATGGAGGGCAACGGAATGCCTTTGAAGCCCGGATACCCCATCGAGTGGCAGTTTAGGGCCGAGACCGCATCGATGCCGACGCAATACAGGTCGTGCGGCGCCTGCTGGAAGAGCTTGACGACGTCGGGATGAGCCTTGGCGTGCTGGAGGAGAAAATCCTTGTAGCTGGTCTTGATGAGCTTGTCCCGCAGCGGCTTGCCGGTGAGGCCCGGCAGATAGTTGATCTTCTCGTGTTGCAGGCGGAGCAGGTCGCGCTTCGCCTCGGACGCGATGGGCATCTGGCCGACCAGGCGCTCAGGGATGGGCTCCGTATCATCTGACTTGGACACCGCGGCGCCCGGGAGCAGACGATCGACACCGAAGGTCTCGCGGTCGAAGAAAACGGCGGGGTGCAGGCCCATGGAAGAGTACAGGGTGCGATCGAAGTCTTGATAGAAGCGGTTGACGTCGATACCCAGATCGCGCAGGAGGCCGATGGCCTGCGGACTGTAATCGCCTGGAGACTCGATCGACTGCGTGCCGGCGTAGCCGAGCAGGAGCCTGCCGTCGGGGGAGTGGAACTCGTTGCGCTTGGCGTCGCCGCCGAAGTCGTCCTGATTGTCGAGTATCAGAATGCGCGCGTCCCGGCCGGCGTGCTGACGGAAGAAATACGCCGCGGCCAGACCGCTGATGCCTCCCCCGATGACCACCAGGTCGTACCGCTCGCCAGTATCGGTCATGCTGTCGGCATGACTCCAGAAATCCTGGTCGCGCAGCAGGTGCATGGCCTCGAACGACCCCGGGTTCTCCCCGCGAATCATGTTTTCCAGGCCTGGCGGGTAGTATCGGGGGTCCTCTTCGGTGATACCCCGGGAGAGAAAATACTCCTCCGCGCTGGCATCGGCGCCCTTTTCCGAGCGCAGGGCGGCAACCATCCCATCGGGGCCGGATCCGGATCCCGCAATTGCCGCCTTGTCGCCGACTAAGGCGGCACCGACGGTGACGGCGACGCCGCTCAGAAAATCGCGGCGGTCGATGGGACAACCCGTGCCTGAGTCACGATCTTCTTTTTCTTGATTCATGCGGGTTTCAACCGGAAGTTGCTGCGGCGGTGGTCGCCGCCGCTTTGCCGTCCTCGAGCATCATCAGCTCATTGATCGCGCGGTATGCCTGGTTGATCGCCTGGTCGGTGTAGGCAGCCGCCGCGGCGTCGGAATTGGCGATGGCGATGCGGCCGAAGCGCTTGCGGCCGATCTCGCACGGCTGCTGTCCCTTGGGCCAGGCGGGATCCCAAAGTGGAGTGTACTCGTAGGCATAGCCATGTGACCAGCGGTTGACCGTGATGGCGGCGATGTCGCGGGCCGGATCGAAGCCCCCGCCACCCAACACCCGGCCCAACTGCTCGCGGATGTTGCGCTCAAAGGTCGCGAAGGGGGTTCCGAACAGCTCGTAGCGGCCCGCCTCCTGCTGGTCGCGGGCCGGAAGGCCTGGCTTACAAGGCGTGCGCAGCATGTGCAGGAGCATCGGCTCGTCGGGCGTTCGGGGACTTCTGTAGTCGCCGATGTCGACCGCGGAATTGAGGCTCACGCTGTTGTGATACATGCCGGGACACTCGATTCGCTGAACTCCCAGCTTCTCGAAGGCCTTCCAGTTGCGCAGCGCCACGGTCGTATAGATCAAGGGGACCTTGGTGCCGTAGCCCAAGGCCTGCTTCTGCTTGGAGGGCAGCTCAGAGCACAGGTAAGGAATGATCGTGTTGTAGCACGCCATGACGACCAGCTTCCCGCGAACGGAATGCACTCCGCCATGGCCGTCCTGGCGCGTGTACGCGACTTCCACTTCCTTCGCCGTCGCTGGGTCACCCACGTGACGCGCCCGGACGACGGGACTGTTCAGGCGGATGCGCACCCGGTTTCCCGGCCGGTCCAGGCGGCTGTAGTCGAACTTTGCGGTGACGATGTCCTCGGCCGTGTGTCCGGGCGCCGAGCCCGACACGAGAGTCCGTGTCAGCAAGCGAGCGATGGAGGCGTTGCCATCGGGATAATGGAAGTCGTAGGGCTTTTGCGGTACGACTCCGCCGGCGGCGGTGAAGCTCAGCAGAAAGTTGCCCTCGGGCTTGCGCTTCAGCCCCAGCCCCTGGAATCCGGGATACCCTTGAGCCCAGAGATCGAGCGCCGAGACGGCATCGATGCCCACTCCATACAGACCCCACGTGCTGGTCTGATAATAGGGAATCACGTCAGGATGAACCCCTATGAGCTTCAGGAGGTAGTCCTTGTAGCTCATGTGGGCCAGGCGCTCTTTCTTTTCGAGTTCGGCCAGTCCGGGCATGTAGTCTGCGGTGCCGGTTTCGATGCGAACGATGTCGCGCTGTGCCGCGGGAGAGAGGGGGGTCTGGCGCAGAAAGGCTTCCCAATCCTGACGGGTGCTGGGTGTGTGGCTGAAATATCCTCCGGGATTCCCCACCACCAAGCGGTCGACGCCGAAGGTTTCCTTATCGAAGAAGACGGCGGGCTTCAGGCCCATCGAATGATAGAAGTCCGGCTTGGCCCACTTCGCAGCGAGTGCGGGTGGATCGATGCCCAGCTCGCTGAGCAGTCCCGCGGCCTCGGGGCTGTAGTCGAACGGGGACTCTATGCTCATCGTCCCGCCATTCATGAGGAGCATCCGGCCGGCAATGTGGAATTCATTGCGCTTGGCGTGGCCGCCGAAATCGTCGTGATTGTCCAGGATGAGAATCCGTGCCGACGGACCGGTACGAGCCCTGAAGAAATGAGCGGCTGCCAGGCCGCTGATGCCCCCGCCCACCACTACCAGATCGTAGCTTTCGCCGGTCGGTTGCGGCTTGCCCGCGCCGCTCCAGAAATCTCCGTCGCGCGCGGCATGGGGGATTTCGAATGAGCCGGGATGATTGCCGCGCATCTGCGACAGGACGGGAGGGTAGTATCCGGAATCCCCCGGAGTGATGCCGCGCCTGAGCAGCACCTCCTGCGCCGACTGGTCCGGCCCCTTGCCGAGACCGGGGACGGAAGGGACTGTCAGCCCCTCATCCTTCGGCAGCGCCGCGGCCAGCGCATTCCCGGCACCGAGCATTCCCGTGGTCACGGCAACGCCATTTAGGAAATCCCGCCGGCTGATCGGGGACTTTGCGCCGGGACCGGAGTCCTCGCGCCTTTCCCCGGCGTGAGCGAACGGACACTTCATCCGCTCACTCGTATCTTTCTGGTCTTTGCTCTTGTCTTCGATGGACATGGCTGCTCCAGTTGGCCGGATGCATGATACTACCGCGATGCTGCGAGGCTGCGCGCTCATCGCGAGCGTATCGTGCATTGGGCCAGTACAGTCAGGCCCGTTGTCTGCACGAGTGTAGCTCGGCGAGCGCTCGGGCCCTGCTCGTATCATAATGTCTTCTACATGAAGAACCTCCCATGGCTTTGATGGTTAGATCGCTCTTCATCGATGGTGCGTGGCGCGAAGCCGCGCGCGGCGGAATGATGGATGTAGTGGATCCTTCTGCTGCAACTACTTTCGAGCAGGTGCCGGTTGCGACGGCCGAAGACGTCGACATCGCTGTGGCTGCGGCGCGTCGCGCGTTCGATCTCGGGCCGTGGCCGCGATGGACGCCGGTCGAGCGCAGTCGCGTGTTGCGGCGAATGGCGGCGTACGTTCGCGACCATCAACAGGAGCTCGCCGTTCTGGAGGTGCGCGACAACGGCAAGCCGTTGGCCGAAGCCCTGTTGGATATCGCGGACGCGGCCGGATGTTTCGACTTCTACGCCGAGCTCGCCGAAGAGCATCCGGGGCGGCAACCCGAGCCCCTGACCGTGGCCGATCCCCGCTTCAGAATCACGGTGGCTCACGAGCCGGTGGGTGTGGTCGGTGCGATCATCCCGTGGAACTACCCATTGCTGATGGCAGCCTGGAAGGTGGCGCCGGCGCTGGCCGCGGGATGCACTGTGGTGCTCAAGCCCTCCGAGCTGACGCCTCTCACAGCCCTGTCGTTGGGCGATGCAGCGCTGTCGGCAGGACTGCCGCCAGGCGTCCTGAACATCATCACCGGCGATGGACCGGGGGCCGGACAACCGCTGATCGATCATCCCGGGGTGGACAAGCTTGCATTCACCGGCAGCCTGGCCACCGGCTCCAAGGTGATGCAGGCAGCGGCCCGCGACATCAAGCGCATCAGTCTCGAGCTGGGAGGCAAATCCCCTTTCATCGTGTTCGCCGACAGTGATGTCGAGCAGGCGGTGGAATGGGCGATGTTCGGCATCTTCTGGAACCAGGGCCAGGTCTGCTCTGCGACCTCGCGGATCCTGGTCGAGCGGCCGCTGTACGAGCAATTCCTGCGCCGCCTGGCCGCAGCCGCGCAGGCCATCCGCATGGGCAATGGCCTCGAACCCGGCGTGCAACTGGGGCCGCTGGTGTCGGCTGGGCAATACCGCAAGGTGTGCGACATCATAGAGCGCGGCGTCCGCGAAGGCGCTCGCATGCTGTGCGGCGGCCCGGCGGAGGAGGGTGGACCAGGCTATTTCGTGCGACCTACCGTCTTCGTCGATGTGGCGCGTGACAGCTTCCTGTGGCGGGAGGAGATTTTCGGTCCAGTGGTGTGCGTTGCGCCCTTTGACAGCGAGGCGCAGGCCATTCAAGAGGCCAACGACAGCCCCTATGGCCTCGCCGCCGCCGTGATGTCGCGCGACGAGGGCCGCTGCGAGCGTGTCGCCGCCGCCCTGCGTGCCGGCATCGTATGGATCAATTGCTCGCAACCGACCTTCACCGAGGCGCCTTGGGGCGGCTTCAAGAAATCGGGCATCGGGCGCGAGCTCGGACGTTGGGGCTTTGAGAATTACCTGGAAACCAAGCAGATCACGCGCTACGTCAGCGCCGCGCCGTGGGGTTGGTACCTCAATAAATGAGCGACATCATCGATTCGTCTCCTACAGCCCTGGGTGATCCAGAAGCTCACACCATCCAGCGTCTCAAGCCCAATGCCGTGGGCCTCATCGGCGTGCTTTTCATGGCGGTCGCCACCGCCGCACCCATTACGGCAATGGTCGGCAACGTGCCGATCGCGATCGGATTCGGTAACGGCGCCTACGTGCCCGCCGGGTATTGCGTCGCCACCATCGTGCTTACCCTCTTCGCCATCGGGTATGCCGCAATGAGCAGGCACATCACCGCCACCGGTGCGTTCTATGGCTACATTTCGCACGGCCTGGGGCGTATCGTCGGCTTGGGCGCCGGCGTCCTGACCACGATGGCGTACATGGTGTTTGAAGCCTCGCTGGTCGGGATTTTCGCCTTCTTCGGACATGATACCTTCAATTCGCTGTTGCACCTGAATGTGCCGTGGCTGGTGCTCGCGCTGGCGATGCTGGCCGCGAACGCGATCCTGAGCTATTTCGATCTCGAGCTTGCCGCCAAGGTGCTCGGCGTGTTCCTGATCACCGAGATCGTCATGCTGTCGCTGATGGCGCTGTCGGTGCTTTTCAGCGGCGGCGGGCCGCAGGGCTGGTCGTGGGGCTCGCTCGATCCTCTCAACGCATTTCACAGTCTCTCCGGCACGGTGGCCGGCGGCAACGGTAAACTCGTCAACGTGGCCGGATCGGCTGGCGTCGGGCTCTTCTTCGCGTTCTGGTCGTGGGTGGGCTTCGAGTCGAGCGCCATGTATGGCGAGGAGTCCAAGGACCCCAAGAAGATCATTCCGGTCGCGGTGCTCAGCTCCGTCATCGGCATCGGCGTCTTCTATATCCTGATCTCATGGCTTGCCATCGTAGGAACCGGCCCGCAGAACGCCACTGCGCTGGCCCAGTCATCGGCGACGGCCGGTGACATCTTCTTCGGACCCGTCGGTGCACACCTGGGCTCGTGGGCAGTGGACTTGTTCAAGATTCTGCTGATGACAGGGTCGTTCGCGTGCGGCATGGCCTTCCATAACTGCGCGGCCCGTTACCTCTATGCGATTGGCAGGGAGGACGTGATCCCCGGGATGCGCGCGACATTGGGGGCGACGCATCCGCTGCACGGCACGCCGCATGTCGCAGGCTTCGTCCAGACGGCGTTTGCTACAGGGGTGGTATTGTTCTTTGCCGCCACGGGCCGCGATCCCTATACCGGCCTCTACGGCCTGATGGCGTTGCTCGGCACCACCGCAATTCTGATCGTTCAGGCGCTCGCGGCCTTCTCGGTGATCGCCTATTTCCACGTAGGCAAACACCACCCCGAGACGGCCAACTGGTTCCGCACCTTCATCGCGCCGCTGCTCGGCGGGCTCGGCATGCTCTACGTGATCTACCTGTTGGCCGAGCACGCGGCGTTCGCCGCCGGTTCCGCGGCGGCCGACTGGATATTCACCGCAATCCCTTACATCGTCGCCATCGTTGGTCTCGGCGGTGTGCTGATCGCGGTGTTTCTGAAATACAAATCGCCGCAGCGCTATTGCGAACTCGGGCGGACAGTGCTCGAAGAGGCGCGCGAGCGTTGATGATGCGCTGCACCGTATCGGCGTAAGCCGCTACACAGTTCCGCCGGCCATGAGATTGATCGCGCCGACGGGCGCGCGCTACACTCGATGCGCCTGTGGCGGTAAACGATTGCGCATAGCGCACCACAAAGGGGGGTACCGCATGAGCTTCGATGAGACGGCTCTCCATCTCAATATCCGGCCTCCCCAGCCGCGATGCCACGCGCCCTTGTATGCGCTGGCGGCGCTCGCTTTGACGATCCTTCCTCCGATCGCCGCCGCCGATGAGCTGCAACTACAGGAAGTCATCGTCACGGCGACCCGCCGCGCGGAGAGCGAGAGCCGGGTGCCGATCAGCATGACCGCGCTCACGCAGGCGGCGATGGACGATCGCGGCATCAAGAACTTTACGGATGTGGCCCGCTTCACTCCAGGGGTGACGATCGACGGCGGAGTTGGAAGCACGAACAGCATTACGATCCGCGGCATCGGCTCCTCGGGCGGCGCCGGGACCACGGGCATCTACATCGACGATACGCCCATTCAAATCCGCGGCATCGGGTTCGGCCCCGACGATACCCTGCCGGAAACCTTCGACCTCGCCCGGGTCGAGGTGCTGCGCGGCCCGCAAGGTACGCTCTTCGGCGCCGGCTCCGAGGGCGGCACGGTGCGCTACATTATCACGCAACCGAGTCTCACCACGACCAGTACCTACGTGCGCAGCGAGCTCTCGACCACCGAAGGCGGCGCTCCGAGCTACGAAGCCGGAGTGGCTCACGGCGGTCCGATCGTCAATGGCGTCTTCGGCTACCGGGCGGACATCTGGTACCGGCATGACGGCGGGTGGATCGACCGGGTGGATCCCTTCACCGGCCAGACGGTCGACTCCAACGCCAATCACGGCGGTACGTTCATGGGGCGGCTCGCCGCCATCTGGCAGCCGGTCTCGGGCCTGACGATCACGCCGAGCGTCATCTACCAGGACCGCAAGTTCAACGACACCGACGGCTACTGGCCCATTCTCTCGAATCCGGACAATGGCCGATTCGTGAGCGGCAACCCCGACCGCCGCCCGGTTCCCGACAAGTACTATCTTCCAGCCGTGAAGATCGAGTGGGACCTGGGCAAGGTGCAGCTCATCTCGAATACGTCCTACTACCATCGCGACGAGCAAGGCGGATACCAGGGCACCATCTACAATCTCGGCTACTTCCAGACGTTCAATTGGCCCGGTGGCCTGAGCAGCACGGCACTCCCCTTCCTCGACCAGAGCCTGTATCCGCTCATCGACAACAACGGCGTGCACTTGCCGCAGACCCTGTGGGGCTATCGGTCACCGGCGACCATCACCAACGATCAGACGAACTGGACGCAGGAGATCCGCCTGCAGTCGACCGATCCGCAGAGCCGGCTCAGCTGGACGGTCGGCGCCTTCTGGTCCCTCGATCGTGAGAAGAGCATCGAGGAGATCAATGACCCGATGATCGACACCTTCTTCATGACGGCCTTCGGCGTCACCGGCACGGGACCGGACGGCTTCGGGTACCCGCTGCTGCCGAACGGCGATGATTACTACAACCTCAACATCGGCTATGACAGGCAGCTCGCGGGCTTCGGCCAGGCGACCCTCAAGCTCATCGACGGGCTGTCGGCCACGGCCGGAGTGCGCGTCTCGAAGACGAGTTTCACGTCATCCCACTACGCCGACGGCTCGCAGAACTTCGGGCCGGGCTACGGTTCCGGTGCCGCGAGCGAGACGCCGATCACGCCGAAGTTCGGGCTGCAGTGGCAGATCAACGATGCCAACATGGTGTACGCCACCTATGCCAAGGGCTTCCGCATCGGCGGCGCCAATCCGCCGCTGCCGCCGGCCTGCGGGGCCGATCTTGCGACTCTCGGCATCAGCGGCGAGCCGGAAACTTTCAAGTCGGACTCCACCCAGAGCTACGAGGTCGGAGCCAAGGACAACATCGCGAACCGGGTCCGGCTCGACAGCAGCGTCTACTACATCAGGTGGAACGGCATCCAGCAGAACGTGTATCTGCCGGGCTGCGGACTGCAGTTCACCGGCAACTTCGGCCAGGCGGTCTCCAAGGGATTCGATTTCCAGGGCGACTTCCTGCTGGGAGGCGGGATCTCGCTGCAGGCCACCGTTGGGCACAACAGTGCCCGCTTCACCGCGACCTCGCCGGAGAGCATAGTGGTGGACGGTGATGCCATCTCGGGATTCTCCGGGGCGCCTTCACCCTGGACCGCGAGTGTCGGTGCGCAGTATGCGTTCGCCGTCGGCGAGCACGCTTCCTTCATTCGCCTGGACTATGAATACCGGCAGCGCAACCACCTGTTCACCGCCCAGGAGGATCCGAACTCCTCGCAGTACAACCCGAATACGTTCACGACGCCGACGACGCACTTCGCTTCTCTGCGCCTTGGAACCAACGTCAGCGACTGGGACATTCAATTCTTCATCGACAACCTGTTCGATACTCACGTAACGACCGGCTACTCGCAGAGCGATGCGGACTACGCCAATCCGAATGGCTCGCCGCCACCGCTGCTGTACGATGTGATGACGTACCGTCCGCGCACGTACGGCATCGACGTGCTCTACCACGGTCATTGACATATGGGGCGCTGAATGGCCCGTGAGATCACGCGTCGGGATTTCTTGAATGGCGTGGCCATCGCCACGGGCTCGCTGCTTCCCGTCGCGCATGCGCAACGCATCGATACCAACGTCTTCATCCCGCAGCCACCTCCTGGCGACGGGCCGGACACTTCCGCGATGGAGCCGCTGCTCGCCCGCGGCATCACGCCGCAGGATCCGCGGTATTACCCGCCGGCGTTGCTGGGGATGAGAGGCAACCACCCAGGGTCGTTCGAAGCGGCTCATTCCGTGCGCGACGCCACGTTCTGGAAAACGGCGGGCAATGTGCTGGATACGGGGGAAGAGTACGACCTGGTGGTGGTGGGCGGCGGGATCAGCGGCCTTTCGGCCGCCCATTTCTACCGCACTCACGCCGGCGCCAAGGCGCGTATTCTGATACTCGACAATCACGACGATTTCGGCGGTCACGCGAAGCGCAACGAAGTCCACATCGGCGGCCGGATGCTACTCATGAACGGCGGCACGATGAGTATCGACAGCCCCTATCCCTACAGCGCAGTTGCGGACGGGTTGCTGAAAACGCTGGGGGTGGATCCGCCGGCGCTTGCGAAGGAATGCGAGGATCCCGGGGTCTATTCTTCCCTCGGACTGCGATCTGCGGTTTTCTTCGACAAGGAAACCTTCGGTGCCGACCGCCTCGCGGTCGGCAACCCGGGCGGCGGCTATTTCAACAGGGGTGCGCGCCCGACGGCCGCCGACTGGGAGCGGTTCCTTGCCGGGACACCTCTATCCCCGGATGCCCGCAGAGACATCGTGCGGCTGGAAACCGCGGACGTCGATTACATGCCCGGCCTCACCTCTGCGCTGAAGAAGGACCGTCTCTGGCGGATCAGCTACAAAGATTTCCTGCTGCAATTCGTCAAGGTCCACCCACAGGTGATCGCCTTCTACCAGACGCGTACGAACGGCGAATGGGGCGTCGGGATAGATGCCATGTCGGCGCTGGACATGTGGGCTTTCGGATTCCCGGGCTTCCAGGGAATGCATCTGGAGCCGGGCACGACGCCGCATATGACCTATACGGCAGCGGGATACTATTCGACCGGAGGCTCCTACTCCTTCCATTACCCGGACGGCAACGCTTCGATCGCCCGGCTGCTGGTGCGCAATCTGGTTCCCGAAGCGATACCGGGCCACACGGCCAAGGACATCGTGACGGCCCGCTGCAACTATGCCCGGCTCGACCGGCCGGGCTCCGCCGTGCGCATTCGCCTGAACAGCCCGGTGGTGCGCGTGCACCACCTGGGTGATCCCGGCACGGCCAGACAGGTGGAGGTCGCTTACGCGGGCGGCGGAAAAGTCCACACCGTCAAGGCCAGGGGCGTGGTCCTGGCATGCTGGAACATGATGATTCCCTGGATCTGTCCGTCGCTGCCGGCGGACCAGAAAAAGGCTTTGGGCTACCTCGTCAAAGTCCCTCTCGTATACACGACCGTCGGGGTGCGCAATTGGACGGCATTCCGTGGATTGGGCGTGAGCCACATCAGCGCCCCGGGCAGCTACTTCACCGAGGTAAGCCTCAATTCAATCGTCAACATCGGCGATTACAAGAGTCCGACGTCCCCCGATGAGCCGACTTTGCTGCACCTCATGCGCACTCCCTGCAGGCCGGGCCTGTCCATGCGGGAGCAGTATATCGCCGGGAGAATGGAGCTCTTCAACACGCCGTTTGCCACCTTCGAGCGGAATATCCGCGACCAATTGGGACGCATGCTGGCCGGTGGCGGGTTCGATCCGCAGCGCGATATCGAAGCCATCATCGTCAACCGCTGGTCGCATGGCTACGGCTACGAGTACGATCCGCTGTTCGATCCGGATTGGCCCCATGACGAGCGGCCCAACGTCATCGGACGAAGGCCGTTCGGCCGGATCACGATCGCCAATTCCGATTCCGGCGCGACCGCCTACACCAGCGTTGCCATAGATCAGGCACATCGCGCAGTGAGTCAACTGCTGGCCGATGAAGCCGCGGATCGGCCTGTGAAAATTCCTGCAAGAGGAGCTTCCGCATGAAAAAAAGTGGGCTTGCTGTTGCCTGCGCGCTGATCCCTGTGGCGGCCCTCGCGGCCGGGGCGAACCCGATCGTGTTGAGCAAGGCAGAGGTGGGCGGTGGGGTTTTTGGTCTTCCCGGAGCGAAGACCACCGTGCATGACGGCAACAAGGCGCCGAAGGGCAACGCCGATTGAGGAACGGCTCGCTTCGCGATTTCAGCGAGTCAGTGTGCGCAGAAAGGCGTAAAGCCGCTCGTCGTCGGCGTAGGCGACGTTGAATCGCCAGTGGCCCGTCGCCTTACCGTTGGGACGAAAGAGCTCCCCTGGGGCTAGAAGAATGCCCTGCAACCGCGCGCGCTGGCGGATCGCCGTGGGATCGCCGGACGGCAACTGCGCCCAGGCGAACATGCCGCCGCTGCGCGGCGCCAAGGCGATGCCGCAATCGCGGAATCTGCGGGTGAGGCGGGCGCGCGCATCAGTCAACTGGCGGCGCAGCCGCTCGAGATGAGTGCGATACCGCCCCGACGTGAGGATCGCGAGCACGACGTGCTCGATCAGCTCCGAAGAGGAGAGCGACATCATGTTCTTCTGCATCGCGATGCGCTCGGCCAGCTCGGCGCCGGCGGCGAGATAGCCGGAGCGCAGAGCCGGGGCGATCGTCTTGGAAAAGCTGCCGATGTAGACCACGCGCTCCAGCCGGCCGAGGGAGGCCAGGGGCGTTACCCGGTCGGCCGGCAGCTCCGCGAAGATATCGTCCTCGCAGACCGTCAGGCCGTGTTGCTCGGCCACGTGCAGCACGGCGTGAGCGACCTGAAGAGAGGTGGTCGTCCCCGTGGGATTCTGGTAAGTCGTGTTGGTGATGAAGAGGCGGGCGCCGGTCTGCCGGGCGAGGGAATCGAGCGCTTTCACGTCAGGCCCATCATCCCGGCGCGGGACACCCACGGGATGGGCGCCGCAGGCGCGCACCATGGCGAGCATATAGGGGTAGCAAGGATCCTCGACCAGCACGGAGTCCCCGGGGCGGACAAGTGTGCCGATGACGAGCTCGAGAGCCTGACTGGCCCCCTGTGTGAGGACGATCTGGTCCTCGGCGCATTCGACCTCACGCAGAGTCAGCTGGCGCGCCAGGTGGTGACGCAATGCGCGCAGACCGTACGCGCAGCCGTAGCGGCCGGCGTAGACGGCTGGCCGGCGGGCCACCTGCGTGAGTGCCGCGCGTACGCCCTCTCCGAACAACCACTCCGGCGGCAACCAGCCGCAGCCGGCATCGACCTGCAACGAGTGGCCTTCATAGTCGCGCCGCAGAGACCAGATCGAATCGACGATCGGCTCTGGGCCCGATAGCCGTGCGGCACCAAAGGTCTCCGCATCGCGAGCGACGTAGTACCCGGAGCCACGGCGCGCCTCGATGAGCCCCTCGGCGACCAGCAGATCGTAGACCCTGGCGGCCGTGAAGGGGCTGACGCCGTGCGAGCGAGCCAGCGCGCGTACCGATGGCAGGCGATCGCCCGGACGCAAATGGCCGGCCAGGATGCGGCCCCGGACTTGAGCCGAGATCCCCGCAGCGCGGGTGAAGACAGCGGCAGGCTGAGCGCTCATGTGGACTGTATCGTTGAGGACACCAGTACAGCAGGGCAGGCTGTCCACATGAGTGTAGCTCCGTGGCCGGGCGGGCGCGACCCCGATGGCAAGAGCGATTCTTAAGCCGGTCTCGAGGCCATCGCGGCCTGCACACGCTCCGGCCGGAATGGGGTTTGCCGCAGGCGGACACCGATGGCATCGAATACCGCATTGCCGATCACGGCCGCGGTCGGACAGGTCGAAGGCTCGCCCGCCCCGAGCGAGGGATATTCCGGCGAGTTGTTCACCAGCACGACTTCGATGCTGTCCGGGATCTCATCGAAGCGCAGGATGGGATACCCCGCCCAATCGCGGCTCGTGACATGAGCTTGATCGAAGGTGACTTCCTCGTGAAGTGTGCGGCTCAACGACTGGATGATGTTGCCTTCGACCTGATTGCGCACGCCGTCCGGGTTGACGACCAGACCGCAGTCGTGCGCAACCACCACACGCTCGACCCGGATCGACCCTCGCTTCGGGTCGACCGACACGTCGGCTATGGTCGCGACCCGAGCACCGTCGCGATTCACCCAAGCGATGCCGCGACCCTTTGCGACCTGCCCCTGCACCGTCCCCTGGCCGGCGGCCGACGGACGGCTCTTCCAGCCGTAACGATCGGCGGC
>DASVWT010000239.1:0-2084 GCA_036393055.1 Steroidobacteraceae bacterium | reverse complement strand
CCCAAGCGGCTCGGCGAGAACGATGCCTGGATTGCCGCTACGGCATTGTCGTACGGCGCCACCCTGGTGGGTCGTGAGCGCGCCTTTGCGCGGGTTCCGCGGCTGAGCTACGTCCAGTTCTAACTGATCGCTGCGAGCCCCCGCGGCGCGATCCGCCTCCCCGACAGTGAAGCCCTCAGTTGGGCAAGTCCATGCTGAAGGCGAGCATCATGCCCCCCTGCACCGGCACCACCGAGACTTCCGTGTTTTCCTCGGCTTCCCGCTGGGCGCTGCGGTCCATGACGAAGTGCGCCGTAGCCGCCCCGAGGGCCGCGCCGGCGATCGTGTCGGACAGCCAGTGCGCGTTGTGCTTCATGCGCAGGTACGCGGTGCCGAACCCGGCCCCGTA
The DNA here is from genome assembly GCA_036393055.1 of Steroidobacteraceae bacterium. Taxonomy (GTDB): domain Bacteria; phylum Pseudomonadota; class Gammaproteobacteria; order Steroidobacterales; family Steroidobacteraceae; genus 13-2-20CM-66-19. The sequence continues at coordinate 1,696 of DASVWT010000239.1, read as the reverse complement.
GCCGATGACGCGCCGTACCCAGCGGAACTCCGGATTGCCCGACTCCGCGAGCACGGTACCGATGGCGAACGCGGCGGTGACGTGCTCGGAGGGGAAGGAGGTGCCGCCGCCAAACCAGTGGTTGGGATCGGTGGTGGCGTCCGGCCGCTGCCTGCGAACGATGTACTTGAGCGCATACGCGCTGACGAAGCTCAATCCGCCGGACTCGAGCATGTTCCACGCTTCCCCCTCGCCGGCGTGACTGCCGATCAGGGTGGCGTAGCCCCACGTGCCCAGGAAAAGGGCGGCGCCGGGCAGCGCGTCGGTGAGCTCACCGGATTCCTTGGGGCCCAAGGGCGAGCGCGAGCCGCTGTCGAAATGCGTCCGCGCCTGGGTGTCGTAGTGGTGAGCGATGGCGATCGCCGCGAGCGCGCCGCCGAAGTATTCCCAGTCGCGGCCATTCCAGTGCAGCGGCGCCGTGAAGTACGCCTCCGCATCCCCGAGCGTGGCGGCCGCGAGCCCCTGATCGCGCTGGGGGTACTGCACCGGCGATCCCGGCTGCCCGGGTGCCGCAGGCTCCTGCTGCGAGTCTGCCGCCGGCGCCGGAACATCCGCATCCTGCGCGTGGACGGGGGCCGTGGCAAAGGCGAGGGGGAGGGCGGCCCCGAGGATCAGGGCAGGGGTCAAGCGGGTACGTATGCTCATCCGCGAATCTTACAGAAGGCGAGGCGCAAGCGCGAAGTGGCGGCCCCCGTGATCGGATCCGCCGTTGCGGCGGCAGCCGGCCGCGCCGCGGCTCGCAGGAATTACAGCTTTGCAGCGCCCCAGGGGCGGGCATCAGGGTTGCTGACTCTGGGACCAACTCCAACAAAGTCAACAACTCGCGATGAGCTCGACCGCGATCTCCACCAGGCTGACTTATCTGTGGGAAACGCCTCGCACGCTGTGGGGCTCGCTGACCACGGTCGACCACAAGACCCTCGGGCTTCGTTATCTGATCACCTCGATGGTGTTCCTGCTCGCGGGGGGCATCGAGGCGCTGATCCTGCGGCTGCAGCTGGCGCAGCCGGGAATGAAGCTGCTCGCGCCGGAAGCCTACGACCAGATCTTCACGATGCACGGCAGCACCATGATCTACTGGTATGCCGCGCCGGTCCTCTCCGGGTTCTCCGTGTATCTCGTGCCCCTCATGATCGGCGCGCGCGACATGGCCTTCCCGCGGGCTAACGCCTTCAGCTACTGGACGTTCCTGTTCTCGGGGATATTCATCTACACCAGCTTCCTAATCGGCCAGGCGCCGCATGCCGGCTGGTTCGCCTACACCCCGTACACGCTGAAGCAATATTCGCCCGGCGTCAACATGGACTACTTCGCCATCGCGCTGATCTTTCTCACTATCTCGCAGACTGTCGGCGGAATCAACTTCCTGGTGACGATCTTCAGGCATCGGGCGCCGGGCATGTCGGTGAACCGCATGCCCATCTTCATGTACAGCACGAGCACGAACTCGGTGTTGTCCATCCTGTCGATGCCGACGCTGTGTGTTGCATGCGTCTTCCTGCTGCTCAACCGCAACTGGGGCATGCACTTCTACGACGTCCGTCAAGGCGGCAGCACGCTGCTCTGGCAGCAGCTCTTCTGGTTCTTCGCGCACCCGTGGGTGTACATCATATTCCTGCCGGCCACCGGCATGATCTCCATGCTGCTGCCGGTGTTC
>DASVWT010000238.1:0-3498 GCA_036393055.1 Steroidobacteraceae bacterium | reverse complement strand
GCAACGCTATCCGCAGGTGGGCCTGCAGGCGGGCACGGGACGGCAGAAGTATGGATCGGAGTTCCTCGGCACCTTCGCCGTCGCGCCTTTCACTTATGAGGCGGTGGGCGCAAGCGTGCGATACGTGCTCGACTACGACGGCGCTATCACGCGGTCCGTCGAGCAGCAGAAGGCGCTCGAGCAGTACCAGCGAAGCGAGCTGGAAGCCGCGCAGCTGACCCTGACGGGAGATGTGGCCTCGGAGGCCCTCATCATCGCGACGACGCGTGGTGAGATCGGAGCGGCCGCGGAGCTGCTCTCCGAGGACCGCGACAACGTGCGCCTAGTGCAGACGGCGTTCGAGAATGGCTCCGTATCGAGGGTCGATGTGCTGACGGCCCAAAGCCAGCTGGCGAGCGATCAGACGCTGCTGCCGCCGCTCTATCAACAGCTTGCGATGGCACGGCATGCGCTCGCGGTGCTGCTCGGCCATCCGCCGGCCGACGCGTCGCAGCCGGATCTCGAGCTTGCGGACATCCGCTTGCCGCGCGAGCTGCCCGTGAGCGTACCGTCGCAGCTCGTGCGCCGCCGGCCCGACATTCTGGCGGCGCAGGCGCAGCTGCACGCCGCGACGGCCGCAGTCGGCATTGCAACTGCGAATCTCTATCCGCAGATCGCATTGACTGCGACACTCGGTCAACAGGCGCTGACCCCCGCGAAGCTCTTCGACGCCTCTTCCGCTGCGTGGTCGCTGATCGCGGGCCTGACGCAGCCGCTCTTCGAGGGCGGAACGCTGCGCGCCGAGAGGCGCGCGTCGCTGGATGCGCTGCACGCCAGCGCCGCCCGCTATCGGCAAGTGGTGCTGGACTCCTTCGGCCAGGTGGCCGACCTGCTCGATGCGCTCGAGCACGATGCGCAGCTCGTCGCAGCCCAAGCGAATGCGCGCGACACCTCCGATTCCAGTCTCGAGCTCGCGCGCCAGAGCTACCAGGCGGGTAATTCAGGCCTGCTGCAGGTCCTAGATGCGCAACGCCAGCGCCAGCGGGCGCAGCTCGGCTTCCTGCAGGCGCAGGCGCGTCAGTTCCTCGACACCGTGCAATTGCTGCTGGCTGTCGGCGGCGGCCCGATCACCTGACCGCGGACGCTCTCACAGGCGGCCGCTGCGCCTGTTCTTGTCGATGATGCCGATGATGAGAACCACGGACGCGACCAGGCGAATCATATAGGCGTGCACCTGCCGTGCCTCGTCGACCGGGTGGTCGACCATCGCCAGCACGGTCCAGTTGGCCGTCATGCCGGCGAAGAAAAGCGCGAAATATCCGAACAGCCGCTCGCGGCTGGCGCGCCAGTAGCGCACGAAGAAGAGCGCCGCGATCAGACTCGCCATCGCCAGCACTCCCCAGGCAAACGTTCTCATTGCGGCGCCTACCGGGTTTCCCAGATGAGTCCGAATACGAGCAACAGCATGGCTGCCAGCGCGAAGCCTGTCCGGTACCAGTAAAGATCGGGCAGCTTGGGCAGGATGACCAGGTCGATGTAGAGCACTACGTTGTTGATCGCGAGAAGGAGGAACGCGAGACTGGCCCAGAAGAGCAGGCGTGTGCGGTTGGCGCGGTAGCCCCGGAACAGCAGCGCCGCGCAGAGGATGCTGGTCAGCGCGCAAAGGATGTAGATCGCTTCAGCCACGGTCCTTGTCCTTCTTGCTCGAGTTCTTGTTCAAGACGAAAGCATCGGCGAAGGTGTGCAACGCGGCTGTACGCACCCGCTCGATCGAATTGGCGCTCATGAGCTTGATGATGCTGATGGGCCGCTCGGCATACTCACGGTCGAGTATACCTACAGTCGCGTCCAAGCCGGAGCTTGCGGGGCGGTAGGCGTACCGGGAGGGCTGTCCGGCTGAATCGCTGCCCTCATCGGCGGCGACGAGGCCGGCGGCTTTGAGAGTGGAGAGGGCAGGCGCAACGAGCGCCGCCGCGACGTGCAGCCGCGCCGCCAGGGCGTCCGACGTCCATGCCTCGTAGCGCTCCCTGCGCAGCAGGAGGAGGACCTCCAGCTGCTCATAGGAGTCGATGTGCTCGTGCAGGAGTCTGCGCACATCCTCCGGCAGGTCGCTGGAGTCGCTCACGGGCGCCCGATGCGCCCGGGTGTAAGGATATGCGGCCGAGCGCCGCCCATCAGAGCCCCCGGAAGTGAAATGAGAGGGTTGCGTTCTTTTCTACCGCAGCCGCACAAATGATGCAAGGCCCGCCGCAGATTCGGATTCTGCGGCGGGCCTTGGGGAGAAACCGCCTGCTACCGGCGGAAAGGTGTCAGGTCGCGACGCTCTTGACGACCGTGCAGTGCTGGTGAGCCTTGCGCAGCTTCGCGCAGGCAGCCTTGGCATCGTCCTCGGTCATGGGAGCGGAGCGGATTTCCAGGGTCTTCGACTTCCCGGTCGGCGGTACGACCACCACGTCCTGCAGATCGCTGCCGAACTTGTCCTTCAGGCGCTTGGCCATCTTGTCCGCAAGGGTCTTCGAGCGGGTGGAGCCGAGCAGCGCCTGGTACCCCGTCAGCTTCTTCAGCGCATCCTGCGCGTCGGAGGCGTGGGAGGAATTGGGATATTTCTGCAGGAAATCCTGATAGCCGGCGGCGGTATTGGTCGACTGGGCGCTCTGCCAGGCGGCGTCCTGTTGCAGGCTGTTCACCTTGTCCTGCGCGTCGGCCGCGTGCATCCCATTCGGCTCCTGCTGCAGGTACTGCTGGTAGGCATCCAGCGTGTTGGCGTTCTGTGCCGCGGTCCAGGCCTGCTCGTCCTTCAGGGCGTTGATGCGATTGCGGGCCTGCGCCACGCGCGCATCGCTGGGATGCTGCTGGATGAACTGCTGGTAGGCGGCCACGGTGTTCTGCTGGTTCGCCTTCTGCCAGTCGGCGTTGGGTGAGCTGCAGGCGACGAGCGCGCCGGCCATGACCGCACAAAGAACGACAAGAGACTTCTTCACCACAACCTCCGGACAGACCGCAACAGATGAAACATGTAAGTTACCGCAAACGGTAAAATTTTTGCAAGCTTTCGGTACCGCCAGCCGGGGGGTGGGGGGGAACCGGCCCGGCTTTCTGTTAAAGTAGCGCCCTTCTGGCAGCTTCCCGGTTGACCTCCGCGCAGGCACAGCCCGCCCTCATTGGCGAGGCTGCGCTGCCGCATCTCGAGAGGTTCCACCGGAGGGAAGAGGACCGGAGAGTCAGGAGTGGCTGTGAAGAGCATGATGAGACGTCGGCTGGCCATCGTGCTGGCCATAATGATCCTCCTCGTCGGCGCGGCGGTGGGCTTCAACATGGTCAAGGCCCACTTCATTGGGCAGGCCATGGCCAAAAACGCCACGCTTCCCCAGACGGTGAGTACGGCCACGGCCGAGTATTCCGAGTGGCAGCCGCAGGTGCAGGCGGTAGGCAGCCTGCGGGCCATTCACGGCGTCGAGGTCACCACGGAGGTGGCCGGTCTGGTGCGCAAAGTGGACTTCAAGTCCGGCTCCGACGCGC
>DASVWT010000237.1:0-7180 GCA_036393055.1 Steroidobacteraceae bacterium | reverse complement strand
GTGGCCGCTGCGGAGACGCTGGGACACTACGCCGACTGGCTCGGCGTCAGAGCGTCCGACCTGCGCCGGATCAATCACATGAGGTTCGGGCAGCCCGTGATAGTCGGGCATCGTATCCGCCTGGATTTCCGGCGCGTGCCGGCCGGTGAGTTCGAGGCGCGGCGCCGCGACTACCATCAGGGTCTGGAGGCGAGCTACTTCGCTGCGCACCGCATCGTGGGCACCGAGCAGTACGTCGCGCAGCGCGGCGACTCGTTGTGGACCCTGACCCAGCGCTTTTCGCAATTGCCACTTTGGCTGCTGCGCGAGTACAACCCGGACACCGATTTCACGGACCTGCATCCGGGCACGCAATTGGTCGTGCCGCGCATCGAGGACGTGTCCGCTGGAAGCGACTGAGACTGCCAAGCTTGCAACCGCCCGGAAGACCCTATAATTCGGCCATGTCTCTCTCGAGAGCGATTTTCGCCGCCATCGTGCTCGGCTGTGGGCTGAGCGCGGCCCGCGCCAACACCCCCACGGTCACTGCAGCCCCGGCGACCGCGCCGCCGGATGCGTCCAGCTCGTCGGCCGGCGTACTGCCGGCTCACTCGCAAGCGCCGCGCGTGGCGCTGCTCGCCTCTCCCGGGTTGCCGCACGTCGACCATCTGGTCGTGAAGAAGTCGCTGCGGCGCCTCTACTTGATGGATGGCAACAGGATCGTGCGCTCCTACAGGATCGCCCTGGGACTCGAGCCGGCCGGACCGAAGGAGCGCGATGGTGACTTCCGCACACCGGAGGGCTGGTACCACCTGGCGCGCCGCAACCCGCGCAGCGACTATTTCCTGTCGATCCAGATCTCCTATCCAAATGCCGAGGATCTCGAGCGTGCGCGTCTGCATCACTGGCAGCCCGGCGGCTCGATCATGATCCACGGACTGCCCAACCGCCTCAAGAACTCGCCCTGGTACTACCACCACAATGACTGGACCGACGGCTGTATCGCGGTTTCGGACGCGGACATGGTGGAGATCTGGCTTCTGACTCGCGAAGGCATGCCGATCGATATACTCCCGTAGCATGGAAAGCACCGTCATCGTCCCGGAGTTCATCGACGCGCGGGTCGGCCCGCGCGGCAGCCTGGAAAATCTTTCGCAGGCCGAGATCGAGAAGCTGCTCGATTCCGGGCAGGGAGGGCTCTACTCGCTTTTTCGCAAATGTGCGCTCGCCGTCCTCAACAGCGGCGCCGACACCGACGATGCGAAGGAAATCTTCGACCGCTACCGCGACTTCGAGATCCGCATCGTCCGCCATGCCTGGGGCATCAAGCTGGAAGTGCACAACGCGCCCGGCTCCGCCTTCGTCGATGGCCAGATGATCCGCGGCATCAAGGAGCATCTCTTCGCGGTGCTGCGCGATGTGGTGTTCATCGCCAACGAGATCATGGCGGGAGGCCGCTTCGATCTCACGCGCTCCGCCGATATCACCAACGCGGTGTTCCACGTGCTGCGCAACTCGCGCGTGCTCGATTACAAGGCGCGGCCCAACCTGGTGGTGTGCTGGGGCGGGCACTCGATCGGCAACGAGGAGTACAAGTACAGCAAGCGCGTCGGCTACGAGCTGGGGCTTCGCGGGCTGGATGTGTGCACGGGCTGCGGACCGGGAGCAATGAAGGGTCCGATGAAGGGCGGGACCATCGGCCATGCCAAGCAGCGCATCGAGCATGGCCGCTACATTGGCATGACCGAGCCGGGCATCATCGCGGCCGAGCCGCCGAATCCCATCGTCAACCAGCTGGTCATCATGCCGGACATCGAGAAGCGCCTGGAAGCGTTCGTGCGCGTCGCTCACGGCATCGTGGTGTTCCCGGGCGGCGCCGGCACTGCCGAGGAGATCCTCTACCTGATGGGCATACTTCTCGATCCCGCGAACCAGGAGCAGCCGCTGCCCCTCGTGCTGACCGGCCCGCGCGAGAGCGCCGCGTATTTCGAGCAGATCGGCCGCTTCATCGCCGGCACGCTGGGTGAGGCGGCGGCCAACCGTCTGAGCATCATCATCGACGATCCGGCCGAGGTCGGCCGCCGCATGCTGCACGGCATCGAGGCCGTGCGCGAGTTCCGCCGCCAGCGCAGCGATTCCTACAACTTCAACTGGCTCCTCTCCATACGGCCGGAGTTCCAGCGGCCCTTCGAGGTCACGCACGAATCGATGCGCGCGCTCGCGCTCGATCGCGGACAGCCCGTGCACGAGCTTGCGGCCAACCTGCGCCGCGCGTTCTCCGGCATCGTCACCGGCAACGTGAAGGAGCACGGCATCAAGGCGATCGAGCGCCGCGGGCCGTACGAGCTCGCGGGCGACCGCGGCATCATGCAGCTGCTCGATGAGCTGCTCGCCGCGTTCGTGGCGCAGCGGCGCATGAAGCTGCCCGGCACCGCTTACAGGCCCGTGTACCGCCTCGTCGCGTAGCTCATGACATAACGCGCGCCTCTTGCCGCAACTGTAGGCAATGGGCGACATGCTTGTGAACCAGTTCCTGCGTGCCGCCGGCAAAAGCCGTACGCTGCGGAAAAGCTTAAGGTGCTTCCAATGAGCTCAACCGACAGGCGAGGCAACGCCCCCAGCAAGCAAAAGGAGCCGCCCTCCAGCGGGCCGGCATCCACGGATCAGGCCGAGCCGTTCCCGGACTGGCTGGACCGCATGCAGCGCGCGCGCGCGCGGCACTCGGCCATCACCCGTAATCTCAACACCTGGTCGAGCTACAAGAACTGGGCCGACCGCATGCGCGAGTCCTTCGAGGACGAGGAGAAGCAGCCGGAAGCCAACGGCCGCAATCCCGCCGGGAGCAAGCCCGCGGGCCGTTAGGCGAGAGCGTTTCCTGGGGCGCCGCGGTTCACGCTGACGGGTCTCAGAGGGCCGTCCCGGCCGACGGCGCTGCGGCCGCAGGCTCTATCCATTCTATCAACGGCCGCCATTCCTCGAGGTCTTCCGCCACGAGGTAGCTCTTCATCTCGTGCACTCCGATCCCCTGCTCCGCGGCTCGCAGATAATTCTGCGAGTCGCGCAGCGTCGCCACGATGGGAATACCCAGGGTCTGCAGGAAACGGATGAGCGACTGGTAGGTGGCCGTGTTGCGGCGGATCCGGTTGGCCACCACGCCGATGCGGTCGTTGTCGCGGCGAACCTTGGCGACCAGCAGCAGGTCGCGGATGCAGCGCGAGCAGGCGTGGATGTCGATGTCGGAAGGCAGCACCGGCACGATGATCTTGCGGGCATCGCGCGTCAGATCCGGCAGCTCGCGCGCTTCGACCGCCGCCGGCGTGTCGACGATCACGTGCGTCGAGAAGTCCGGGACGCGCAGCTGGAACGTTCGCGTCGTGCGCGGGTCCTTGTCGAACGCGTTCACCGGATGGATCGGCGGCAATTCCGGCGGGCGCTTGCGCACCCAACGCAACGATGAGCCCTGCGGATCGAAGTCCATCAGGACCGGCTTTTGCTGGCGCGAAGCGAAGTAGCTCGCAAGGTTGGTCGCGATGGTCGTCTTGCCCGAGCCCCCTTTCGGGTTGAGGACGACGATGCGATTCATGGCGGTCCTGGATTCTCTGAACGAGCGCTGAACGTGCCGGGCTCAAGCCTACGCACCCGACTGCGCGCCCGCAAGCTGGCGCGACTGTGAAATTCCGCACGACAACAGGAGGCTGCGGCGAGTAGAGTTGGATCGACATGGAATTCTTCCTGCATTTTTGGGACGAGCTGGACGATGCCGCGGGCGCCTGTCGCCACGTCGCGACCACCGCGCTCGCCGAGGCCGCGGCCCTCTCGACTCCCCTCCTGGCCTGGGGCTCCGCGCTCGGCGTATGGGTGCTTGCACCGCAGCTTCGCGTGAATGCCGCGCTCCTCGCCGGCAGCGTCACCTTCTTCGATCTGTACCGCCGCCTGCTCCGCCTGCCGGGCTGACCGGCCTCCGGGACTCTTGAAAAACGGGCGTCCCCGCCCAAAATGTGCCGGCTGCGGCACTTTCAAGACATAAAACCAGGATAGGAGCGCCGAGCATATGTCGATTCCCGAGAACGTCGCGGCTTCCCCTGCCGACCGGCAGACGCATGGGTTTCAGGCCGAGGTCCGCGAGCTGCTGAAGCTCATGATCCATTCCCTGTACAGCCACAGGGAGATCTTCCTGCGCGAGCTCGTCTCGAACGCCTCGGATGCCAACGACCGGCTGCGCTTCGCCGCCATCGCCGAGCCCGGGCTGCTCGCGAGCGACCCGGAGCTGGAGATCCGCGTGGATGCGGACCAGGCGGCTGGCACGGTCAGCATTACGGACAACGGCATCGGCATGAGCCGGGAGGAGACGGTGTCCAACCTTGGCACCATAGCCCGCTCGGGCACCGCTGAATTCTTCCGCGGTCTCTCCGGCGATCAGCAGAAGGACTCGCAGCTCATCGGGCAGTTCGGCGTCGGCTTCTACTCGGCATTCATCGTCGCCGACCGCGTCGAGGTGCTCTCGCGAAAGGCCGGGTTGCCCGAGGAGAGCGGCGTGCGCTGGGAGTCGAGGGCCGACGGGGAGTTCACCGTCGAGACCGTAACCCGCCCGCAGCGCGGTACCACGGTAAAGCTGTACTTGAAGCCGGACGCGAAGGAGTTCGCCGATCCCTTCCGTCTGCGCGCGCTGATCCGTCGCTACTCGGACCATATCGCCTTCCCGGTGCGCATGCGCAAGGAAGGTGAGGCGTCGCTCGAGTACGAGGCCGTCAATCAGGCGAAGGCGCTGTGGACGCGGCCCCGGACGGAGATCGCCGACGAGGAGTACCGCCAGTTCTATCAGCATCTGGCGCACGACTTCACCGATCCGCTCGCCTGGAGCCACAACCGTGTGGAGGGCAAGCGCGAATACACCAGCCTGCTCTACATTCCGGGTCGTGCGCCATTCGATCTCTGGCAGCGCGATGCGGCCCACGGGCTCAAGCTCTACGTGCGGCGCGTCTTCATCATGGACGATGCGGAGCAGTTCCTGCCGCTCTACCTGCGCTTCGTCAAGGGTGTGGTCGATTCGAGCGACCTGCCGCTGAACGTCTCACGCGAGCTGCTGCAGCAGGAGCCCGAGGTCGAGGCAATCCGCGGCAGTCTCACCAAGCGCGTCCTCGACCTGCTGGCGAAGCTCGCCAAGGACGAGGCGGAGAAATACGCGTCGTTCTGGAAGGAGTTCGGCGCGGTGCTGAAGGAGGGCATTGCGCAGGATGCGTCCAACCGCCCCGCACTGCTGCAGCTCCTCAGGTTCGCCAGCACTCATGAGTCCGGCGACGAGCCCAGCGTGAGCCTCGCGCAGTACGCGCAGCGGATGAAGCCCGGGCAGGACAAGATCTACTACATCATTGCCGAGAGCATCGCGGCGGCGCGGGCCAGCCCTTACATCGAGCGGCTGACCCAACGAGGGCTGGAAGTCCTGCTGCTCTCCGAGCGCATCGACGAGTGGGTCATGGGCCAGATGGATGCGTTCGAAGGCAAGCGCTTCAAGGATGCGGCGCGCGGTGATCTCGAGCTCGGCGCGCTCGAGAGCGAAGCGGACCGCAAGCGCCATGAGGAGGAGCTGAAAGAGAGCAAGGGCCTGCTCAGGCGGGTGAAGGATGCCGTCGGTGATCGGGTGATCGAGGTGCGGGTCAGCGACCGGCTCTCCGGGTCGCCGGCCTGCCTGGTGCTGGGCGAGCACGACCTCGGATCCGGCATGCGCCGCATTCTCGCGGCCGCGGGCCAGAAAGCCCCCGAATCCAAGCCGGCGCTCGAGCTCAATGTCGGGCATCCGCTGGTGAAGCATCTGGACGGCCTTGCTGATGCCGAGCGCTTCAAGGAGCTCTCGCTGCTCCTTTACGAGCAGGCCGAGCTTGCGGAAGGAGGCCAGCTCGGCAACCCGGTGGAGTTCGTGCAGCGCCTCAACAGGCTGCTCGTGGAGCTTGCCGGGGCGCATTCCGGGTCATGAGACCGTTTCCCGGTGCTCCTCCTCTTGCATCGGCGGGTCTCAGGGCGCGCGCGGAGCGCGTGAGGATCGCCGGCCCCGCCGGGGAGATCGAGGCGCTCGTGGAGCTGCCGGCCGACATCGAGCAACACGCGGCCGCCGGAGCGGCGCGGACCCGATTCGGTGTGGTCTGCCACCCTCATCCGCTCTACGGCGGCACACTCGACAACAAGGTTGTCTACACGCTGGCGCGGGCCTTCGTCGAGATGGGCGTCCCGGCGATCCGCTTCAACTTCCGCGGCGTGGGCGCCAGCGAGGGCAACTATGACGACGGCCGCGGGGAGACCGCGGACGCGCTCGCCGTCATCGCCTACGGACGCGAGCGCTGGCCGGGGGCGGCGCTGTGGCTTGCGGGGTTCTCATTCGGAGGGGCCGTCGCGGTGCGCGCGGCCGTGCAGGCCCGCCCGGAAACACTTGTGCTGGCCGCACCGGGAATCGCCCGAGTCGAGATGGAGGGTATCGACTCGCCGTCATGCCCCTGGCTCATCGTCCAGGGCGATGCCGACGATGTGATCGAGCCGGCCGCGGTACTGGATTGGGCAAAGCGGCAGTCCATCGCCCCCGCCGTGCGCCTGCTGCCCGGGGCCGGGCACTTCTTCCACGGCCGCCTGCACGAGCTGCGAGCGGAGGTCCTCCAGTTCCTGGAGGTCCAAAAAGAAGCCCCGTCAACAGCAAGTGAGTAAGCTGGCCGCGCACAAAATCGCCTGGAGCGATTTTGGACGGCGCGAAGCGCCGGCCCCGAAGGGGTGAGGCCCAGGATGGGCCGAACAACGCGGCAGGACGCCGCTCTTTGCGCCAATAAAAAAGCCCGGAAGCGGCAGCGCTTCCGGGCTTTTGAATCTTCCGACAGCTCTTAGCCGTTCACCATTGCCTTCAGGCTCTTCAGCGGCATCACGCGGACCTTCTTGCTGGCCGGCTTTGCCTTGAACATCATCTTCTCGCCGGTGAAGGGGTTGACTCCCTCGCGGGCCTTGGTCGCAGGCTTCTTCACGACCTTCATCTTCAGCAGGCCGGGCATGGTGAAGAGACCGTTGCTCTTCAGGCTCTTCTTGATCACGCCGTTGAGCGAGTCGAAGACGCCGCCGATCTGCTTGCGCGACAGCCCCGTGTCTTTGGAGATTTGAGTCAGGACTTCCGACTTGGTCGGAGCGCCACCCTTTTTCGCCATATTGCGCTACTCCTCGAGATTTAATG
>DASVWT010000236.1:0-50523 GCA_036393055.1 Steroidobacteraceae bacterium | reverse complement strand
ACGCCACGGGCCGCTCGAGGCCCGTGGCGCCCCGTGGTGTGGACCGTCAGACTGCCTGTACCTCGATTTTCCGCGGCCGCAGCTCTGCGCGCTTCGGGATGCGCACGGTCAACACACCGTCCTTGAGGCTCGCCTCGATCTTCCCGGTCTCGAGCTCCCCGCTGAGCGAGAAGCTGCGGCGATAAAGACTCGAGCGCACGTCGGCATAAAGCGCCTCCGCGTTTTCCGGCAGCTCCAATTGCACCTGGCCCTCGACGATCAGATTATTGCCATCGATGCGAAGATTCAGGCGGTCCTTGGATACGCCGGGCATATCGGCGCACAGGACGATCCCGTCCTGGCCCTCCCAGATGTCGACCGGGGGGCGGATTGGCGCCTCGGCGGACTGCCCGCGTTGCGGGGTGGCGCCGGACTGCTGCTGGGCTGTGGCGCTGGAGCCGCGCCGGGTGACTTCGGTGTTGGTAGCCATGTGAGCGATCTCCGGTTCGTTCAATGGATCTCGATCTGGCGCGGCCGCGCGGACTCGCGCCGCTGCACCCCGATCTGCACGATGCCGTCGACGTACTTCGCCTGCACCCGCTCGGGGTCCACGTCCTCGGGAAGGCTGATGACCCGCCGGAACTCCCCAGAGAAGCGCTCCTGGCGGTAATAGTCCGCCTCCTCCGCCATCTTGAGGTCGCGCTTGCCCGATACCGTGAGCAGATTCTGTTGCATTGAAATGTCCAGGGTCTTGGGATCGATACCGGGCGCGAAGAGATAGACCTCCACCCGCTCGGGCGTCTGGCCGACATTGACCCCGGGGAAACTGCCCCGAGGCAGGGATCGGATGCCTAAGGGGGAGCTCCAGCTGCCGAAAAGCTCGTCGACTTCCTGCTGCAACCGCCACAGCTCGTCAAAGACCGAGCTCGGCGTATTCGATGGAATACCGAACATATGAGTACCTCCTATCGGTTCAATGAGCCGCTTGGGCGGCCTCAGAGCTAAGGCCGGGTACGGCAAATTCAAGCCGGCTTGGGAGGCAGATTATTGGCGCGCCCGGAGAGATTCGAACTCCCGACCTCATGGTTCGTAGCCATGCGCTCTATCCAACTGAGCTACGGGCGCGCCGCGAGATACCGGGCGTGGGGTCTTCGAGGGACCATGGGAATGGCCGCCCTACGCCGGGCCGCGCATCCTAGCATGCCTTCGGAGCGCGCGTCGAGAACAGTGGCGTGAGCGTGGCAGTACGCGGATTGCAGGGCGGAACGCTATTGGCTAGGGTGATGCTCCGGCAGCCCTCAAGAAGCAACTCCAGCGGGGTATCGGCCAATGATCAGGGCGTTCATTCTCGGCGTGATCCTGACGATCCTTGCCGCCGCAGCCTGCATCTACGTCATCGTCGTCAAAGGGGTGATTCCCTCGAGTGCAGACTCCGGGCCCCTGCCGCTCGAGAGCTGGGCGGCGAGACAATCGCTGCACGCCACCCTGGCGAAAGAGGCACCGCAGACCCCGAATCCGGTGCCGCTGAACGACGCCAATCTCATCGCGGGGATCCAGCTCTATGGCCAGCACTGCGCGGTCTGCCATGGCACCGCAGCCGGTGACGCGTCGGCAAGCGGCGTAGCCAAGGGCGAGTACCCGAAGCCGCCGCAGCTCGCGAGCGAAGGCGTAGAAGACGATCCGGAAGGCGTCACCTACTGGAAGATAGCCCACGGAATACGCTGGACCGGTATGCCGTCCTGGAAGGCGACGCTCTCGGACCAGCAGATGTGGACACTGGCGCTTTTCCTCAAGCACATGGATAAGCTCTCTCCGGCCGCTCAGCAGGCTTGGCAGGCGGTGAAGAACTGAGCTCCAAGGGCACCCGGGGCAGGCACACGGCTCACCCGCCAGTGCGCGCCGCCTTGAGCTCGACTCCATTGCCCTCCGGGTCCTGGAAATAGATCGACGGACCCTCCCCTTCCGCCCCGTAGCGCATCGCGACCTCGCCTGGCGCAACGCCCTGCGATATCAGGTAAGCGCCCAAACGGTCCGGGTCGAAGGGCTCGATCGTGAGGCAGAAGTGGTCGACGTTGCGAGCGTCAGTCGCGAGCGCTGCAGATGCCTGCACCGCGCCGTCCGCTCCCACCTCCAACACATCGACCAGGCTGCGGCCGGCGCGCAGCTGAGTGAGGCCTATATCCGGTTGCTCGCGCTCCACCGGACACCCCATCACGTCCCGATAGAACGCCACGAGGCGCCGCGGGTCGCGGGCGCGAAGCACGATGTGGTCGAGTCCCGCTATCGAGAACGGAGGCGTTGCCGCTGCGGCCATGCCTATAATTATCCCGCATGATGGCCATTCCGGCCATCATTCAGCGCCGCCAATGCGAGGTGCCCATGGCCTCACGAGGGCGGCGGACGCACGACTCCCAATAACATCTGGATCTGAAGGCTCGTCCGTGTCAGACCGGCAAATCGGCCCGTACACCATCTCGGACGATCCCGCCCGCCTCGACCCGCGGGCCATACATGCTTATCTGACGAGATCGTACTGGTCGCCCGGCGTTCCCTACGAGCTCGTGGAGCGGGCGCTGCGCAGCTCGCTATCCATCGGCGCCTACGATGGCGCGGGCGCGCAAGTCGGTCTGGTCCGGCTCATCTCCGACTATGCGACCTTCTGCTACGTCTGTGATGTGTATGTGCTCGAAGAGCACCGCGGACAGGGGTTATCGAAAGCGATGCTCGCGATGACCGTGGACCATCCGAAGCTCCAGGGCTTGCGCCGCTGGAGCCTAGTGACCGCCGACGCGCACGATCTATACCGGCAGTTCGGCTTCACGCCGGTCGCTCAGCCGGAGCGCCACATGGAACGACTCAACCTGGATATCTATCGGACAGCACGCTAGAGGCCGTCGGCGCCGAGGGCCGCTGCCGCTCCTCGCGCCGCTGCTCCTTCCGTTGCGCCCTCTCTTCGCGCTCCTTCTTCTTCGCCATGTGGTGCCCGACGACGCAGCCGGCCGCGGCGCCGAGCACGGCATGATGCCGTGCGAAATGTCCGGCTATCGCCCCTACCGCGGCACCCTTGATACAGCCCTTGGCGTAAGCCGCGTGCGGTCCGGCCAGCAGGAGCAGCGCAGTCAGAGGCGCCGCAACCCATTGTTTCTTCATTGCACAGGCCATGCGAGACTCCTCGTCGTTTCAGGCCCTATAACACCGGATCGCCGGAAAAGTTACGATCCACCCGCGAACGGCGATCTGCACTCGCCTGCGCAGGCGGCGCGGGCGCGCTACGACCGAGCGCGCTCGAGCTCGTCCAGAATCGGGCAATCCGGACGCTGATCGCCGCGGCAGTGCCGGGCGAGGTCTGCAAGGGTGTCGCGTATGCGGGTGAGCTCTGCAATCTTGTGATCGAGCTCGGTGACGTGCGCCAGCGCGAGGCGCTTCACGTCCTCGCTGGCGCGCCGCCGGTTGCGATAGAGGGCGAGAAGCTTGTGGATCTCCTGCAGGGAAAACCCGAGATCCCGCGCGCTGCGAATGAAACGCAGCGTCTGCACGTTGTTTTCGTCATAACCTCGGTAACGGTTGGCGAGCCGCTCGGCGGGCTTTACGAGGCCCAGCTCCTCGTAGAACCGGATGGTCTTCGCCGGCACGCCCGAGCGGGCCGAGGCCTGGCCGATCGTCATGACCGGGTTGCTCTTCATCCCGCGCGCGCCTCGGGCTTTGCGGCCGCAGCAGGTCGCCAGCGCCGCAGCAGCAACGCGTTGGATATGACGCTCACCGATGACAGCGCCATCGCCGCCCCCGCGATCACCGGGCTCAGCAAGCCGAATGCCGCGGCCGGCAGGCCAATGACGTTGTAGACGAAGGCCCAGAAGAGGCCCTGGCGGATCTTGCCGTAGGTGGCCCGGCTCACGGCGATGGCATCGCCCAGGAGCCGCGGATCACCTCGCATCAGCGTCACTCCGGCCGTCTGCATCGCAACGTCCGCACCGGTACCCATTGCAAAGCCGACATCGGCCGCGGCAAGCGCCGGGGCATCGTTCACGCCATCGCCCACCATTCCGACCTGCCGGCCTTGCGCCTGCAGGCGCCGCACCTCGGCCGCCTTCTGTTCCGGCAGTACACCGGCGAGCACCCGGCGAATCCCGAGCCGCGCGGCCACCGCCGCGGCAGTCCGCTCGTTATCACCCGTCAGCAGCACAGTCTCGATCCCGATCTCGTGCAGATGCCGCACCGCCACGGCCGCCTCCGATTTGATCGGATCCGCCATGGCGATCAAACCCAGCCAGACTGGCCGCGGATCGATCGCCGCGACCCATATCACGGTGCGCCCTCGCTCTTCGAGCTGCGCCGCCGCAGACTCGCCATCATCCATCGGGATGCCGTGCTCCTGCATCAGGCGCCGGTTGCCGATGACGACTCGTCTTCCGCCGACCCGCGCCGTCAACCCCTTGCCCGCGTGGCTCTCGAAGTCCTCTAGCCGCAGGCTCGCAGGGGTCTCGCTCGAGCCTGCCTCCGAGCCTGGCTCTGGGCCTGACTCCCGGACCCGCGCCAGGACCGCACGGGCAAGCGGATGCTCGCTGCCCGTCTGTGCTGCCGCGGCAAGCTGCAGCAGATCGCGCTCCGGGATGCGGTTAGGTATGACTTCCGTCACCGCCGGCTTGCCCTCGGTCAGCGTTCCGGTCTTGTCCAGGACTATCGTATCCAGACGGTGCGCCCGCTCCAGCGCCTCCGCGTCGCGGATGAGGATGCCCGCCCGCGCCGCGACGCCCGTTCCCACCATAAGTGCCGTGGGTGTCGCAAGACCCAGAGCACAGGGACAGGCGATCACCAACACCGACACGGCTGCGATCAGCCCTATCGTGAAATCGCCGGCAATCAGCCACCATCCGAGGAATGCCGCGAAGGAGATGGCCACTACCACGGGGACGAACACCCCGGCCACGCGGTCGACCAGACGCTGCACCGGTGCCTTCCCGGCCTGCGCCCCCTCGACGAGCCCGATGATCCGTGACAGTGTCGATTCGCTGCCGACCGCCGTCGTCTCGATCTGCAACAGCCCACTGCCATTGATCGAGCCGCCGATCACCCGGTCACCCGGCATCTTGGCAATAGGAAGGCTTTCGCCCGTGAGCAGGCTCTCATCGACCTCGCTGCGTCCCGCGATCACGACGCCATCGACCGGCAGCCGCTCGCCCGGGCGCACGACCACGACATCAGCCACGGCGACAGCGTTGGCCGGAATCTCGATCTCCCCGTCACCGCGCCGTACGCGCGCGACCTGCGGGCGCAGCGACATCAGCGCTTTGATCTGCGCGGTGGTCGAGCGCTTCGCGCGCTCTTCCAGCCATTTGCCCACCGTGACCAGCGCGATCACCACGGCCGCCGAGTCGAAGTAAAGATGCGTCCCGGCCGAGCCTGTGAGCAGCAGGTACAGGCTGTAGAAGTACGCCGCGGAGGTGCCGAGCGCCACCAGCAGGTCCATGTTCCCGATGCGCGCGCGCAGCGCCTTCCAGGCGCCGGCATAGAAGCGGGCGCCGATGAGGAACTGGACAGGAGTCGCGAGGCCGAGCTGCAGCCAACCGGGCAACATGACGCCGAGCATGGGCATGAGGAGCGGTACACCGAGCACGACCGCAACTACGAGGCGCCGGCTCTCGGCATGCATCCGCCGCGATTCGGCCGCGGCGATCGTGCGATCCCGCTCCGTGTCCCCCGTCAGGAGCTGCGCCTCGTATCCGGCGCGCCGAACGGCGGCGATCAGGTCGGCCGGAGAGGGCGAGCCGGCGATGCCTTCTACGTAGCCGCGATTACCCGCGAGATTCACCTGCGCGCGCACCACGCCCGGAACGGCCGAAAGTGCCCGCTCGACCCGCAGCGCGCAGGTTGCGCACGTCATGCCGGAAATCGCGAGCTCGTGCTTCTCATGGGAGGCATGAGCGGCCTGCTGCCCAGGCTCCGGCGCGGCGGCCCGCACGGCCTCGCCGGCGGCGATTTGGTTAATGGCCACGGCGCTCTCCTTCAGCCTCGCCGTTCAGGCAAGCGCGCCGGCAAAGCCCGCCGCTTCCACCGCACGGACCAGATCCTCCGCACGCGCCGAGCCGGTGACGGTCGCGCGGCCGCCGGCCAGATCCACCCGGGCCTCCACCACACCCGGGACGGCGGACAAGGCGCGCCCCACCGCTCCCGCGCAGCCGCCGCACGTCATCCCGGAAATCGCAAGGATGATCGGGCCGGCGCTCTCATTCGATTTTCCAGCAGTCATCGAGCCACTCCTTCCAGTTCACTGGAAGCTATATAGACCTTCCCCCCACTGGAAGGTCAAGCCGGACGCGTTTCGGTACGGCTCTTGCGCTAGTATGTCTTCTTCAACCCACCCGATTCCCGAGGCAGAGCGACACATGGCGGCAGAAACCTTTCCGATCGACCTCAAACAGCTGCGGCCGCTGAAGCTCGATCCGAAACTGAGCACGCTGACCGATGCGCAGAAGGCCGATCTGCGCCACAACATCCAGCTGTGCCGCGACGCGATCGTGTTCTTCACGGCCCTCGCGGGCGCCAAGGGCCTTTCCGGCCACACGGGCGGCGCGTACGACACGGTGCCGGAAGTCATGATCCTGCGCGCCTTCATCGCCAACGGCGCGCCCATCGTGCCGGTCTTCTACGACGAGGCCGGACATCGCGTCGCCACTCAGTATCTTCTGTCGGTGCTGGACGGAGCCATGCCCGCGGAGCGGCTGCTGCACTATCGGGAGTTCGACAGCGGTCTGCCGGGACATCCGGAAAAAATGCTGACTCCGGGCGTGGAGTTCAGCTCCGGCCGCCTCGGCCACATGTGGGCATTCTGCAACGGCGTTGCGATGGCCAATCCCGGCAAGGCCGTCATCCTGCTCGGCTCCGACGGCAGCCAGATGGAAGGCGACAATGCCGAGGCGGCCCGCCTCTGCGTCGGCAAGCAGCTCAACATCAAGGTGCTCATCGACGACAACAATGTGACGATCGCCGGCCACCCGCAGGAATACATGGTCGGCTACGACCTCACCCGCACCCTCTCCGGTTATGGGTTGCAGACCGAGACCACCATGGGCGAGGATCTGGATGCGCTCTACATCGACCTCTGCCGCGCCTTCTCCGACCAGAGGCCCCACGCGCTCGTCATCAAGCGCCGCATGGCCCCCGGCATCGCAGGCGCCGAGGGCAGCCCGAAGGCGCACGAGGTTCTGGAGGCCGAGGTCGCGATCCATTATCTCGAGCAGCGCGGCGGCCACGAGCGGGCCATCGAGCTGCTGAAGGCGGCCAAGCCGGCGAAGAGCCCTCTCACCTACAAGGGCTCGAGCGGCGCCGGCAAGAATCGCGACGACTTCGGCAAGATCATCAACGAGATCCTGGACGGCATGACGGAGGCCGAGCGCCTCGCCAGCGTGCGGGTTTTCGACAACGACCTCGAAGGCTCACAGGGCCTGCACCATGTCCGCAAGAAGCACCCCGAGGTCTTCATCCGCGGCGGCATCATGGAGCGGGGGAACTACTCGGCCGCCGCCGGCTTCGGCGCAGTGCCCGGGAAGCAGGGCATCTACGCCACCTTCAGCGCCTTTCTCGAGATGTGCATCAGCGAGATCACGATGGCGCGGCTCAACTTCTCGAACGTGCTGGCGCACTTCAGCCACAGCGGCGTCGATGACATGGCGGACAACACCTGTCACTTCGGGATCAACAGCATGTTTGCCGACGGCGGCGTGACGCCGGTGCACGGCGCCGATGCGACCCGGCTCTACTTTCCGGCCGACCAGCATCAGTTCGCGGCCTGCGTCAAACGCATCTTCAAGGACCCCGGGCTGCGGTTCGTGTTCTCCACCCGCGCGGCGGTGCCCGACATTCTGGGCGAGGATGGCAAGCCGCTGTACCAGGGCAGGCCTTTCGAGCCCGGCAAGGACTACATCGTGCGTGAGGCGCCTGCCGGCGGCGGGTATATCGTCGCGACGGGCGAGACGGTCTACCGCGCGCTCGATGCCGTCATCGGACTGCAGGAGCAGGGAGTCAAAGTCGGCCTCATCAACAAGCCCACCATCAACATCGTCGATCCACAGATGATGCGTGCCTTGGCGGGTGTGCCCTTCGTGCTGGTCACGGAAGGCTGGAACACCAGGACCGGGCTCGGCAGCCGCTTCGGCAGCTACCTGCTGCAGGCCGGGTTCAAGGGCCGTTACGACCACATCGGCACCAACCGTGAAGGCTCGGGCGGCCTGTGGCAGCAGATGGGGCACCAGGGCCTCGACTCCGCCGGGATCCGCAAGGCCGTACAGTCGTTGCTGTAGGCTCCAGTCCCCGGCGCGAAGCGCGCGGGACTCAGTGCAGTCCCGGCCAGGCGCGCGGGAAAAGCGCGACGGCGTTTTCCCGATAGATCTTGTCGACGACGCTGCGCGGCAGATGCATGCCGCGGAAGGGGCGGTTGAGATCCGGCGAGCGCATCTGCTCGCCAGTGACCAGGAAGCGCCAGTCGCGGCGCCAATCGGCGGCGATCTCGGCAACCGCTTGGCGGTCATTGTCCGACGGCCCGTACTCGTCGTCCGTGCCGTAGAGAATCCGGTCCTGGTAGCGGATGAAGAACCGCCTGACCTTGTCGGGATGGGTCTCCGCCTGGTACTCGAGCTGCCCGATGCGCGCGGCCATGTCGACGTCCGCCTCGGGGAAACGATCGAGGAAGGCTCCTATCCGATCGACGTCCCATTCCAACGATGCAAGGTGCACCGCATCGAAGCGTAGATGCGGATGGGCCGCCAGCATCCGGTCGCGCGCCGCCAGGATCTCATCGTGCTTCGGCATGTCCGGATGGAGGTACATGTAGTACTGCGGATGCTGGCGGTAATAATCGACATCTCCCTTGACGATCATCTTCGAGTAAGGAAGCCAGCAGTCGAGCGGCTCCGCCATGTGACCGAGCAGCACGATGTGCTCACGCTGCAGCATGGAGTAGATCGGCTCGAGCCTCGGGTCGTCCGGCATCACGTACCGGCCGCTGCTGTCGCGCACGACCATCCCGAAGTTCTTCCAGATCTTGATGCCCACCGCGCCCTGTGCCATGGCGTCTTTGATCTCGCGCACTGCATCGCCCGACCAGCCCGGCTTCGTGAAGCCGGCGGCGGAGAACGTGCCTGCAAAAGCGACCCGGCCCGGATATCGGCGCCGCAGCGAAGCACTGTCCTGAACTTGCCACCGGACCGGCCCATGTTCCGGAGAATCGACATCGATCGTCAGGAAGTGGAAGTGGTCGCGAACCGCCTCGGCCACCAGCAGTTTGGCTGGCCCATAGACGTGCACGTGAGCGTCGACTTTTTCCACACGTCCGAAGTCGGACGCCGAATAATAGCGTTGGGGTGAGCTCGCGGCCGCCGGATTCAGCGCCAGCAGCCACGCTGCGCCCAGCGCGAGCAGACTCAGAGTTTTGATCGCGGATTTCATCACGCCTCGCCGATCTCCCGGGCCACACGCTGTGCGGATCGAATGCATGACTCCATGCCGCGGCTGAGAAGGTCCGCATACGTCCCGGCGAAGTAGATGCGGCCCTCCGGCTTCAGGATCTGCGGCCAGAACCTGTGCATCTGCCCGATCGGAAACGGCAGCATCTCACAGCTCGGGGCAAGCCGGTCCTGTGTCCAGTCCCTGGTCAGCGCCTGCACGATGGTGTCTCGTTTCCCGGGGTACACCTGCCGAAACGCGGCGAGCACGCGCTGCGGGGAAATCCCGCCGGGGCCGTACGCTTTCAACAGCACCCGTGTGGTCTTCACCTCGGCCGGCATCTCCCAGATCGAGGAGATGAGCGGGTGATCGAATTCCATGTTGATGCTCTTCAGCCCGTCGTCGAGCCAGAACCTGGAGGCGGCCTCGAACACGTAGAACGGGTGAGAGCTGTAGGCCAGGTTGTCCACGACGTACTGCTTTGGCGATGAGAGTGCAGGAGTGATCGGAATGCTTCTGAATACCGTCAGGCTGATACAGTTGACGAAGAAGTCCGCGTCCATGGTCTTCTCCCCAGCGTACCCATATTCACGGTAGCTCACCCTGACGCCATGATCGCTCTGTTGGATCGCGGTGATCGGATGCGCCAGTCGCAAGCGCGAGCCGAGTCGCCTGGCAAAGGCAATGGGAAGCTGCTCGTTGCCGCCCCGCAGTCGAAACATCTCTCCCTGGGAAGACGGGATGTGACGGGATCTCTCGGCCGCCAGCCGCCATATACGATAGAGCGCGCTGCTGTCCTCATCTCCCATATGGTCGATGGCAGCCTGCGAGGCGCCTTCCTTTTTATAGAGCTCGCTGACGGGTACGTCGTCGAGATCGTCCAGGCCTATGCCAAAGGGGTGATAGGGATCTTTGACCTTGTCCACGTAGGAGCGCAGGTAAAGACCTTCGAGCTCATACCATGGATGACTCGAGAGGAATCGAGTCTCGCGGCTGTTGAAACCGAGCGCCGCAAGCGTCTTGGGATCGGCCAGCATCCTGTTCGTATAGAATCTACCGCCGATCTTCCTGAGGTCGTGGTCGTTGTAGGGCAGCCAGGCGCCTTCGGCGTTGGGATACGGAACCAGGGGAATGCCGAACTCCGCGGCATACTGCTCGAGCCGCTCGTAACCCGGCCTGGTGATGTGGTCGGCGCCAAAATCAGCGTAGAGTCCGTCCGAAAGGCCATCCCGTCCGGTGAAGACGTGGCCACCGTATCGGCCCGCTGCCTCGAGGATCGTGACATCGAATCCGGCCTTCATGAGCTCGTAGCCGCAACAGAGGCCGGTGATGCCTGCGCCGCCCACCACGACCTTTCCTCGTGCGGTGTCAGCGGCGCGGGGCGCTCTCGCTGCAGCGTCCGCCTGCCTGACGCCCGTCTCGAGCATGGACGCCCCGGCGCTGGCCATCAGCGTCTTCAGGAAAGTCCTACGGATCACGGGCCTCTCACGCGGCTCGCGGCGCGCGCGAGTGCAGCCACACTGTCGGCGCTCAGCGGAGTTCCGCCGAGTCTCGCGGCCTGGATGACTGCGCCCATGTCGGGCGGCAGTTGCGCCTCGGTGAACCGGTACTGGGCGGATCGCCGCTGCAGCTCGCAGCGCAGCGCCTCGCGCAGGCCGTTGCCCGGCTGGAACATCCCTCCGGAGGAGGACACCGGGATGGAGGCGCCAGCGGGAATCTGCAGCTGGCCGCGGACGGCATCGATCATTTCGGCGAGCTCGCGCGCGGCGGCCTCGAGTAGCCCGAGCGCCGCGCGATCTCCCTCCGCCGCTGCCGCTGCCACGAGCTTCGACAGCTGCGCGAACCGGCTGCGCTGGGCGATATCCTTGCCGTAGATCGCGGCGCAGAGATCGAGATCGCTCTGCAGCGCGAAGTGGCGTCGCACCTGCTCATGCAGCGGCCCGCGCGGCAGGCGGCCGTCGCTCATGCGTGAGAAGAGGCGCAGTCCTTCGCGCGCCAGCCAGTAAGAGGAACCCTCGTCGCTGAACAGCTCGCCCCAGCCGCCCGCGCGGGCATTGCGGCCGGCGTACTCTCCATATGCGATCGAGCCGGTACCCGCCACAATGTTGATGCCGTCGGCGCCCGCAAGAGCGCCCGCCCAGCCACACACCATGTCGTTGCCGCAGCGATACCGCCGGTGGGGCAGAGCTTGCAGAGGCGCCGCATCCAGAGCCGGCAGCAGCCCACTGTCCTCTCCGTAAGCCGGAAGCCCGAGGAACGCATAGCCGAGCTCTTCCTCACGCACCCGTGCCTGGCGCAGCGTCTCTCCTATTCCCCGCGCGAGCATCTCACGCAGCCGATCGAGCCCGATCTCCAGGTAATACGCCGGCCCTTCGAGATGGGTGGCCAGCACCTTTCCCGCCTGGTCGATGAGCAGAAAGCGTGTCTTCGTGCCTCCGCCGTCGACGCCGAGGAAGGTCTTCACGACTAGCCCGGAAAGGGATGAATGGACACGCCCTGAACCACGCGATTGACGGTCCCGGCGGCATTCGGCGTGTCCGGCGACAGCCCGAGCGAGATCGATCTCAACAGCGCGAGCGTCTGCGCGAAGGCCACATAGGGAAGGCACAGCTCGAGATCGGTCATCGCGCCGGGCGAACCCGCAGCCTCACCCGCATCCCGGGCCAGCGCCACGGTGTCGGCGCCATCGCCCTCCTCCGCCCGCGCGGTAAGCGCGACCACCCGCCCCGCCACGGCATCGGTCCGCAGCTCGCGGAGCAGGTCGAGATCGTATTGGCGCGTGTAGGGATCGTTGCTCAGGAACGCCACCACCAGCGTACTGCCGTTGACGATGGTCTTGGGGCCATGCCGGAAGCCCAGAGGCGACTCCCCGATGCTCACCACCCGGCCATCGGTCAGCTCCAGCATCTTCAGAGCCGACTCGAGCGCCAGCCCCTTGAGCTCGTTGCTGCCCACGAAGACGACGCGGTCGAACTGCGCCTGCACCAGACCCTGCGCAAGCGGCACGTGCGCGGTCAAGATCCCGGTGCCTGCCGCGGCAAGCGCCGCTATGCGTCCGGGATCCGGCCGGAGGGCCCCCAAGGCCAGAGCCGCCGCAAGCAGCATTCCGCTGAAACTGGAAGTCATCGCGAAACTCTGATCGTTGCAAGCCTCCGGCAGCACTACCGAGTAAGCATGCCGCAGCGCGCGCGCACAACGACTGAGCTCGCCCTCGGCATTGCAGGTCACGATCAGATGATGACACTGCTCCACCTGCCGCTCAGCAAGCTGCATGGCGGCCACGCTCTCCGGGCTGTTGCCCGAGCGCGCGAAATGGACCATCAGCGTCGGCGCACGCGATGCCAGCGTGCTCTGCGGGCTCGCGACGATGTCGGTCGTGGGAATCGCCTCGGCCTGACCCCGGGCCTTCGAGAGCGCCGGCGCCAGGCACTTGCCGATATAGGCGGAAGTACCGGCGCCGGTGAGCACAACGCGCAACGCAGGATCGGCGAGCAGCGGCGCCAGAAACGCCCGCAAGCCACCGTCCGCGCCGATCTGGCGCGCGATCTGCGGCCAGAGCATCGGCTGCTGCGCGATCTCCCGCGCCGTCCAGTCTGCGCCGGCGGATCTGATCCGCGCCGCGCTCAGTCCCAGGAAATCGATGGAGTCGTTCACCGTGTCATCCGTTCTCAGTAGCGCCAGGAAAGTCCGAGGACATAGGTGCGGCCGAAGGCGCTGTAGCCATAGCCAACACCGCTCTCACTGCCGCCGACGTTCTGGCCGGGCGCCCAGGGCAGGAGCGGATTGCCGTTGAGGTAGCTGCGAGAGATGGAGTTGCTGAGATTCTTGCCTTCCCAGTAGACCTCGAAGCCGTGCGCGAAGCGGTAGTGCAGGCTGGCCGTGACCCAGTCGAACCGCTCGGTGATCGCCGGCCACCCCGGTATCTCCGTGCACTGCGAGCAGGCGGCCGTGAAGCCCGACTGATGGTCCCAGTTGACGTCCGCGCTGATCGGGCCTTTGTCGTAGAAGAATCCGATCGTCCACGTGGTGGGTGGCGCAGCATTGATCGCGCCCACGAACACACCGTTCTGATCGTAGCTGCGGGTGCGCGTAGCCGTGAACTGCATGCGGGTACCGAAGCCATCCAGAAGGATCTCCTGCCAGGTGAGCTCCACGCCCGAGTACGTGCTCTCCGAGCCGTTCGCAGGCGCGGTGACCGTCCACAGGAAAGGTGTGCCGGTCACGCCGGCGGTACCTGGAGGCCCGCCGATGTACTGCAGCGTGCCGAGGTTGACGTTGGTCGAGACCGCATCGTAGATGTCGTCCTTGACCTTTTTCGCAAACACGTCCGCCGTCAGCGCGGAATGCGGCGAATAATACCACTCGAGCGACAGGTCCACCTGGTTCGCACGGATCGGCTTCAATCCCGCCGTGCCGCTGTAGTCGAGCTCCGGGGTGCCGTTCTCGGCATTGTTGGTCGAGGTCGGCGCAAGCTGGCTCAGGTTGGGCCGCGCCATGGTCTGCGCCACCGCCAGGCGGGCCTGCAGCCGGTTGCGGACCACCCAATAGGCGAGGTTCAGCGACGGCAGCACCAACGTGTAGCTGCCTTTGCCGCCGAGGGCCTGCGAATTCCCGTATTGGACATTCCAGGTCTGGGTGCTGCTCGCCGTATTCGATGGGGTCCACAGTGACACCGGCACGGCAGGCGCGGTGTTGGCAGTCGTCGTAGTGTGTACCACTCGGACGCCCAGGTTACCCGACCAGCGCGAGCCGCCGAAATCACCCTCCAGATAACCGGAGATGGTCTTCTCCGTCACCGCGTAGGAGTTGGAGGCGTTGACCTGAGGCAGGGTCTGCGAGAATTCGAAGGGCGTATAGGGCCCCGTGCAGGGCTGGGTGGTGCAGTAGAAGGGATTGGGCTTGCCGTCGAGGCTCTTGAGGAAGCCGAGCAGCTGCCCGACATTGAGCTCCGGCAGCACCATCGGATACGAGCCGCCCGCGCCCTCCATGAAGTTGGGCAGCCGCATCAAAGAGACGACGTTGAATCCCTGCGAGCCGAACGAATAGGGACTGCATTGCACAGGGCACCCGTACGTCTGGTACAGCGTGCCGTATTGGCCGGAGCCGTTGGTCCAGTCGTTATCCGAGTCGACCTGCTCCTTGTCGCGGTTGCTGCCGCTCACGCCGAAGAGCAGCTGCTCGAAGGGCCCCATGTCGGCCCGCCAGGCGCCGCTCAGTGTCAGCCCGGTGATCTTGTCGTGCACCGAGAAGCCGTTGAGTCCCACATAATGGGTCGACCAGTAGTTGTTGCTGTTGAGGTACCGGGAGTTCATCAGTGCGGTGTACGAGCAGTCACCGGGGTTGGTGGCGCTTGCAGTCCCCGCAGGACAGGCCGAGAGGCCGAGCTGGCTCGGCGGTACGACTACGTTTATATCCGGCAGGCTGTTGGGCACGTCGGATAAATTGAGGATGTCCTCGGCGGTCGGCTGGTCGTTCACCAGACCGGCAGTCACGAAGGTGTCCCGGCCACCCTCCGGACGGCTCGCGGTGGAGCGGTAGAGGTCCGCGCCGAAGGTGAGGCTGTCGGTGGGCTTCCACTGCGCGTTGAGGCCATAGAGGAAGGTATCGACCTTGCGGTTTATGGTGTTGTTCACCATCTCCGGCTGGAAGTTGTCCACGGAGACCGAGGTGATCGTCCCGTCCTGCACCACCGCGTTGTTCTCGAACGGCGTGCCGTCGGGATTGGCCGCGAAGTAGTAGGACTCGTTGTAGCCGATCTGGGGATCGTTCAGGTGCGTCCACAGCCCGTCGGCCTTCAGCCGGAAACTGTCGTTCGGGCGCCACTCCAGGTTGCCGATGATCCCGGTGCGCTTCTTGTCGTCGAAGATCGATCCGAAGGTGATGCAGCAGGGTGTCGCGATGAGGGGCGTGGAACCCGGGGGCGGCGTGACCCCATCGGGAGGGTACGGATAGCTGATGGGCCCGTAGTAGTTCTGATTGTAGGCGTTCAGCGAGTCGGTGCGCGACTTCAGGTCCGTGTCCACCGCGCCGAGCACGAACCCGAGCGTCCGGTCGGCGTTGGTGTCGCTGATGAAGGCCGAGAACTTCTTGCTGGTGAGGTGCGACATGTCGTTCCAGTCCCCTTCCGCGTTGGCGTTCGCATGGAAGCCTGGATGGTCGAAGGCACTCGCCGTATGCAGATTCACCGTGCCGCCGATGCTGCCCTCCACCGCGGACGCCTCCGGCGACTTGAGTACATCGGCGCCTGTGATGAGCTCCGCCGGCAGCACGTCGAAGGCGATATCGCGGCCATCGTCGTCGCTCGCGAGGATGCGGTTGTCCAGCGTCACGATGTTGTACTCGGAGCTCAGGCCCTGCACGGTGATCTTCTGACCCTCACCGCCCGTGGTGCGCGAGACGGTGATGCCCGGCAGGTGCTCGAGGGAATCCGCGACGTCGGCGTCCGGGAAGCGGCCGAGCTGCGTCGAGTCGATCGAATCGAGCATGACGGGAGCGAACTCTTTCGTGTCGAGCGCCTTCTCCAGGTCCGCCCGGATGCCGGTCACCACGACTTCGCTGAGCTGATCGGAGCTGTCGCCCGGCGAGGCACTTTGTCCCGTGTTGGCTTCGGTTGCTTCCGCGGCGTTCATGTCTGCGGTGGCATCGGCCGCATACGAGCCCGCAGAACCCGCCAGCTGCAGGGCGAGAATGAGGCCGCAGGCGCCGAGTGCAGCGGCCGGAGCGGAGGACGTTTTCATAGTACGGTGCCTTCTTCTCATGTTTGCGGGTCGCACGCCCGCGAGTAGGGGGTGAGAGCCTGTCGGATGTGATGGATGACGAGCTCGGTCATCCGTGCCGGTATGGCGCCGGCGCGCACCGCGGCATGTGCCGCGGGCAGGTACTGGGAAAGGAGCGCAAGCGGCGGCGTGCCGACCTCGAACGCCGCGCGCAGCCGCTCGAGCGCCGCGGTAATCGCCGGCTGCAGCCAGTAGTAACGGATGCGATCGCTCAGGCTGTACTGCAGCTGCAGGTCGAGCGCATGTCCGGTGTCGTGATAGTACTTGCGCCAGTGCCGCGGGTCCGTGCGCATGGCATTGAGAATCGCCATGCGCGCGTTCGCGCAGTGCGCCTCGCCGTGCCATTCCCGATCGATGTGATCGAGTGCCCAAACCGCCTCGCGCAGCGCGAAGGTGACGGCCGGGCCCACTTTCAGGATGGCGAAGTGATCGCGCACCAGAGCCCGGAGGGCGCCCTCGGTCTGGTAGTCGGTGGAGTGCGCCTCGAACACGAGGCGCGGCACGTCATCGAGGCCCGCGCTGAGGCGGCGCGCCTTCTCGGGTCGGTAGTCGATGACCCGGTCGTGGTCGAACTCCACGCCGGGTTGCACCACGAGGCCGACGACCCGCTCCCACGCGTCATCGAGTCCTTTCGCCGCGAACGCCGCGCGATGGGCGGCGACAGTGGCGAGCGCCGCGCGCGGCTCGGTGACTGCGAGCTCATGCAGCTCCTCCTGGGCACCACCGGGCACGGGGACTTCGGTGCCGACCACGTAAACCGGCGGCTCACCGCCGGAGCCACGCCACGCCTCTTCGGCCTGGACGCAAAGAGCCGCAGTACGCTCTGCGACGACCTCGTCGGAAAGCACTGGCGGGTCGCCGGCGCAGGACATCGAGCAGTCGAGGTGGATCTTTCGGTAGCCCGCACGCACATACTCGCCAACCATTACGGCAGCGCGCGCGAGTGCCTCCCCGGCTGGCAGCGACTGCCAGGCATTCGGACCCAGGTGGTCGCCGCCGAGGAGCACACGCTCGCGCGGCAGCCCGCTCTGATCCGCCAGTGCCAGCACCAGATCGCGGAACTGCGCCGGCTCGAGTCCGGTGTAGCCGCCCTCCTGATTCACCTGATTCGAGGTCGCCTCGATCAGCGCGTAGCCGCCTCCGGCGCGTGCGTGCTCCACCGCGGCGCGCAACGCCAGCGGGTGAGCGGAACAGACGGAGTAGATCCCGACCCGCTCCCCGCCGCGGTGACGCCGCACAATGTCGAGGAGCGCCTTCACGCGCTCTCCTGCGGCTCGATGGCGAGCAGGACCGCCGCAGCGAAAGCCAACACGATGCCGGCGATCTTCAACGACTGGGGAACGACTCCCAGCAGCGCGAGCGCCAGAAGGGCGGTAATGAGCGGCGCACCGGCGTTGGTGAGCGGCGAGACTACGATCGCCTTTCCGTAGCGGAACGCGTAAACCAACGTGAGCGCCCCCACGGAGTTGAGTATCTGCGTGGCGGCGGCGAGGTAGGGGCCCTCGAGGCCGTAGTTGATGGGTCGGGAGAAATCCGTCATCCACAGCGCCACCGGCACGAGCGCGAGCCCCATGAGCGTCATGTAGAAGAAGATTCCCTCGGCGCTCATGCTGCGGTTGGCGAGCTTGATGAAGAAAGCCTGCACGCCCCAGGCCGCGAGGATGATGAGCGAGTAGAGGAACCAGGCGACGCCATGGCCGCCCAACCCGTGGCCGGGTTGATAGTCGAAGAGCGGCAGGGCAGCCAGGGCCACCAGGATGCCGATCGCGCCCATGAGGGTGGTGCGCTCCTTGAGCCAGAGCAGCGACATCCCAATCGTCACGATGGGCGAGAGCGCGATGAGCGGGAAGATGAGATACGCAGGACCGGTATGGACGGCGTGGAAGAGCAGCATCTGCCCTCCCGCACCGGTCAGCCCGATCAGGGCTCCGAGCAGTACCGACCGGCGGTCCGTAGGCAGCTTCCAGCCGCTGCGTCCGAGGGCAAAGAGCGCGGGCGGGATCATGGTCATTGCCCACACCACGTAGATGAGCGTCTCGGGAAAGCCGTGATCGGCGGGCATTCCGGCGAATGCGCCCCACACGCCCCAGAAGAGCGTGGTGACGAGGGCATAGACGAGCCCTGCGCGGCGATTCAAGTGCCCCCTCCCCTATTGAAATCAAAGGAAACCGAAAGCTCGATCGCTACCGAGCTTATTATTTCGGAATCTTACGTCTAAGTCAACGAACGCCGTGTCTCACTGAATTATGAAAGATAGATATCTCGTATTCGAAAGTATTCGAAAAGCTCATGGGCCCGATTGAGTCCTGTCGGATGCTTCGTATAACGTTGCGCACCGACCAGGATCGAAAGGCTATGCTTGCCATTCGAAGCCGCTGGACGACAGAACAGGATTCCTGATCAATGCACCACCCCAATCCCCGCGGTGAGGCGGGCGCCGAGTCGCTTCCGGCCGAAAACGCCGCGGACGCGGTGGAGGTAGGCCTGCTGGTCGAGGAGCGCCGACGCCGGATTTGCGACCTGCTGCAGGAGCGGGGGCGCGTCACGGTCATGGAGCTCGCCAGGCGATTCGCCACCTCGGCGGTCACCATCCGCGCCGACCTCGCCGCCCTGGAGCGCTCCGGCTCAGTGGTACGCAGCCACGGTGGAGCCCTGTTGCCGCGCGAGGGCCTCGATCAGCCGCTCACGGTCAAGGAGACACTGCACCACGCCGAGAAGGTGCGCATAGCGCGCCTCGCGCTCTCGCTGATCCGCGATGGGGAGACGATCATTCTCGACTCCGGGACGACCACCGCGGAGATCGCCAAGCAGATCCGCGAGGCGCCCCTGCAGTCGATCAACGTCATCACGAATGCGCTCAACGTCGCCATGCTGCTTGCGAGCGCACCGATGGTGCGCCTGATCATGCCGGGCGGGATATTGCGGCGCGAATCCAACTCCCTGTCCGGCCACATCGGCGAGTCCGCGCTGGCGGAGCTCAGGGCTGACCGCCTGTTCCTGGGCGCCGACGCCATCGACCCGTCCCTCGGCGTGATGACTCCGCACCTGCCGGAAGCGCAGCTCAACCTGAAAATGATCGAGATCGCGCGTCAGGTGGTTGCGGTGGCGGACTCGTCCAAGCTGATGCGCCGCAACATCTCGCTCATCGCCCACGTGGAGCAGCTCGACACGCTGATCACCGACTCCGCGGCGCCCTCCGAGGTGGTCGAGGAGCTTCGCCAGCGCGGGGTGGAAGTACTGCTGGCGTGATCTCGGCGCGGATCGGCTGGCGCAACCGGCACGACGGGTAAGCGTGACTACCGCGGCGGCCCGAAGCGGCGGATATCCGCGGGTGCAAATACGGTGGACATGTACCCCAGGGTGTGCACATCCACCTCCTGTTGCGCAGTCTTGCCGTCGAGCCCGCTCGCCAATACCCGCACGCGGTACGTCCCTGGCTCCGTCCACGTATGTGTGACATGCGCGCCGGCGCCCGACACGCCATCCCCGAACGTCCACTCATAGGTCAGGATGGGCTCCGCGCCCAGCGCTTTGGCTGAGCAGACCAGGGCCGCGCCCGTCCGCCCGGTCTGCGGACACTGGATCTGGAACTGCGGCGCCGATGCCGGCACGGTACGGTCGATGATCTTGATCATGCGCACGGAATGCGGCGGCAGCTCGATTCGCAGCGCTCCCGCGGCCGCCTGAACTGAAGCCCGCGGGTCGAGGACATCCGTCAACTCATAGGAGCCGCCCGCCCGCAGTCCGAGCCCGGAGAGCTCGATGGCGTGCCGCGTCGGCTTCTCCGTCCAGTTGAAGACGGTGAGGATGCTTTGGCGCGCCGACTCCGGCAGAAAGAACACACTCGGCTGCGCGTCGGCGGCCGTATAGCTCATCAGGTCCTGCGGAATCGACGCCTTGCCGAGCCGGACCATGTCGATGAGATCGCGGTTCTTTAGAAGCGCGAGCCGCCGCGGCGAGCCCTCGAGGGACGGAAGGTTGTCGCCGATCTCGAGCATGCCGCCGCAGACCGCGGCCAGTGCGATGGATACCTGCGCCTCGGACAGCGTCAGGGGTTGCTTCCCTTCGTGCCACGTCTGGTCGGTGATCCTCTGTTGCGAGACGGTGAACGCATCCGGATCCGCAACGAAGAAGTTGCGATTCATGTAGTAGCGCGCGGCGATGCCCGTTGCGGCATCGCGACTCGCCTCGAAGCTGTGCCCGGTATCCTGCGAGATCCTGCCGTAATCGACATAACCGACGGGGTTCAGCATCACGCTGCCGTCCTTGTCCAGGTAGACCTCGTCTCCCACGGCCTCGCGGATTATCTTCAGCCCGATGCGCTGTGCCTGCATCGCCGTCGTGTGCGGCTTGTAGTAGTAGCCTTCGATCGCGCTGTCGTCCATGAAGTCGAGCTTGATGTAGCGGATGCCCCATTCCCGCGCGAGAGTACGGTATGTGGCGCGCAGGTAGGCCTGTGCGCCGGGATTGGTCGTATCGAGGATGTACAGCCGATCCTTGCCGTCCACCACGCTGCCGGCGTGGATGGGCTTACCCGCTGCGTTCTTGACCAGCCAATCCGGATGGTGCCGGTAGACCCATGACCGCTCGGAGACTTCGAACGGAGCGGTCCAGATCCCCGGCGTCAGCCCGAGGCCCCGGATCCGGTATTCCAGATCGACCATGCCGCGCGGAAAGAGCGTTGCGTTGGGGCTGGCGTAGTCGCCTCGGGCGTACTGATAGCCCTCATCGATGTGGAAGAGGCCGTAGCCGTAGTCCTTCAGGTGCTGCGACTCCCATGCCGCATTCGTCAAGGCGGCGCCGGAATCAAGCCCGAAGTAATACGCGGTCCAGCTCCACCATCCCATCAGCGGCGGCGCATCGACCCTGGCATGATGAATCCGCCGGATCAGGCGGCCGTAGTCCTGAAGCTGCCGGTGATAGTCCCGGCCGACACTGAGCGCAATGGTCTCCGAGCCCAGCCGCTCGCCCGGCGGGACGGGCAGACTCAAGGTGATGCGGTCCTGCGCCGGCGAGTCCGCCAGGGAGTTGTCCTCTTCCAGCTCGGTGGTGCCCGTCGAGTCCACCTGGTAGCCCGTGATCCGGGGCGTACCGCCGGCGGCGGAGACTTCGAGCCGCAGGATCGTCAGGAACCGCTGCGAGGTCAGCGCGCCGATGAAGAGGCTCGCACGGCTGTCGCGGTTGTAGATCAGCTGGCTGCCGACGGCCCGAGCCATTCCGCCATGGATCTGACCGAGGTCGTAGATCCGCATGGCCGGCCGGTCCTCACTGAAGCTGTCGGAAAGGACGCGGTCCGCCGCGCCACTCCCGCCGAGGCTCGCGACTTCTCCGCCCGATGCGGCGACCAGCCGGATGGCCTCGATGGTAACGGACCGATCCGTGGAATTGACCACCGCGGCACGAAGATCCGCGTACGGATCGGACGCATAGACGCGGAGCCAGTACTCGAGGTCCGGCTGCCCCTTCAGACCGGAGCAAGTGACCTGCCACTGGGCAGCCTGCCCGAGATAGCCCTGCGTCTGCGAGCGCGCGATGTCACAACGCGGATAGTCCGTCGTACGAACCCAGCGACCATCGACCTCCGCCGCCACGGCGGAAACGATCGTCGGTTTCGCCGCAGTGGATTCACCGATGCTGTAGACACCCTGTGCATTCACCGCGACCCGCAATGGCGCGGTCTGCGCATGCGCGGGATACGCCCGCAGCGACAGCAACGATCCGAGAGCCGAGGCAGCGATGGCTGCACCAATGTAGTATTTAGTCATTCCTTGTAAAATTACTACATCAATTCCCCGTCCGCAACCGGCGTGCCATCGATGATGAGCCCCTGCGCGCACAACCGATCGGGATCGAGCAGCACGACGTTTGCGCGGGCTCCCTCCACGAGAACGCCGTACTCAGCATCCAGCCCCACCGCGCGAGCCGGAATCGAGGTCACCATGGCGAGCGCCGTCTGCAATGGCAGCTCGACGGCGCGCACCAGGCGGCGAAGCGTGCCGATCATGTCGATGTGCACGCCCGCGAGCGAGCCGCGCCCATCGATCAGCTTGCCTTCACGCAGCCGGATCTTCGCTCCATACAGCTCGAACTCCGGCGGCCCGTGCACGGTGGGCATGGCATCGGTGACCGCAAAGACGGTCCCGGGCTGGCGTTTCGCACGTATCGCCAGCCGCAACATGGTGTCATCGACATGCCACCCATCGGCGATGACGCCGCACCATGCGCCGCTGTCCAGCGCAACGCCGGTCATCCCGGGCTTCTTGGTTTGCAGCGGCGGCATCCCGTTGAAGAGATGAGTGAAGAGGGTTGCGCCGTCGGCAAGCGCCGCGCGGGTCTCGCGCTCGCTTGCGCCGCTATGTCCGATGGACACGCGCACGCCCATCGCGACCAGCTCCCGCAAAGCGCCTGGCGGCAAGCGTTCCGGCGCCAGGGTGAGTATCACCGGGATGTCCCGGTCACGCAGCCGGCGCAGCAGCGCGCGGGTGTGCTCATCATAGGGACGGATGAGCTCCAGGGCGTGCGCGCCGCGAAAATCCGGTGAGAGGTGCGGGCCTTCGATGTGCATTCCCGCAACGCCATGCTGCCCGTGGACCGCGATCACCGCCTCCACGGCCTGCTCCATGACACTCGGCGCGCTGGTGAGGAGCGTAGGCAGCCATGCTCCCGTCCCGCCCCGCCGGTGCGCAGCCGCGATTGCAACGAGCGCCTCCACGGTGGGCTCGTTGGTGAAGAGCCGTCCGCCGCCACCGTTGACCTGGCAGTCGACGAATGCGGGACAGGCGATGCAGTCGCTCTGCCAGCGCGGCGCGGCATCGGCGAGAGCGTTGGCCGCGTTTGCCACGGCCATGATCCGCCCCTGCTCGATCCGCAGCGCCATGCCGCTGCGCAGCCGCTCGCCGTCGAAGAGCATCGAAGACAGCAGCCACCACGGGCCGTTGGCCGGCGGCCCGGCGCTGCCCGCTTTCGGATCACGCGGATGGAGGGCTCTCATGCGCGCCGGGTACGCAGGCTCAGGACTGCCTCAGGAGCATTGCGGCGCCGCGGGTACCGCTGGCATCTCCGAAGCGCGCGACCGCAAAGCGAGTCTCCCGGCCGCAGATCCGGCGGGCGCGGTAGACATCCGCCAGCATTGGCGCTACATCGGGAATCCGCGACAGGCCGCCACCCAGCACCACACAGCCCATGTCGATCGTGCACTGCGCCGTGTGGATCAGCTCCGCCAGCAGCGACAGCCACTCGCGCATCGCCGCGGACATGGCGGCGTCCCCCTCCCCCGCAAGCTGCGCAATCTGCGCGGGTGAGCGATCCACGCCGCCATGGTGGCCGGCGAGGCGCGCCAGTCCGGGTCCCGACACCAGCGTCTCGTAGCAACCGCGGCGGCCGCAGCCGCAAGTCAGCAGGGGCAAGTCCCATTGCGCCATGAGCCATCCGGGTATGCCCAGATGTCCCAGCTCACCCGGCAGATCGTTGTACCCCAGCACCAGCCGCCCATGATGGGTCACGCCGCCGCCGACTCCGGTTCCGAGGATCAGCCCGAGAGTCGTCTCGCATCCCTCCCCCGCCCCACCGTTCGCCTCCGACAGCGCAAAGCATTTGCAGTCATTCGCCATGGCGACGCTGCGGCCGAGCCTCGCCGTGAGATCCCGACGCAGCGGCCTGCCGGTGGCCGGAAGGTTGGAAGTCAGAGCGGCGCCGGTCGTCTGATCGACGAGTCCCGGAAGGCCGATGCCGAGATCGACTGGCCGGCCGGCGAGCGCATCGAGCCAGTGTGCCTCGCCGGCGATGCAGTCCAACAGCTCTTCATACGTTTCACACGCCGTCTCCACGCGCCGCCTCTCGATCGCCTGAAACCGCTCGTCGAACAGGCAGGTCTCGATCTTGCTGCCGCCGACATCCATCCCGCCGAAGAGATGCCCGTGTTGGATCGGCTGCGGCCCGGCCTGCTCCATGTCGGCGCTCAGGATCGGGCCTTGCGCCGCCCGACATTCCGCTGCCCGGTGCGGCCATCCACACAATGTACCGCGACACCCAGGGCCTCGAGCTGCTGCACCAGGGCCGGGTCCACGTCGGTGTCGGTCACGATCACGCTCACCTTGCGGATGTCGCAGATGCGATGCAGGCTGGGCGTGCCGAACTTCGAGGAGTCCGCCAACACCACCACCCGGTCGCTCGCGCGGATCATCGCCGCGTTCTTCTGCGCCTCCTCCTCGTTGAAGGTACTCAGGCCGAGGCGCAGGTCTATCGCGTCCGCGCCAAGGAAAAACGTATCGAAGTGCAGCTCCGCCAGGAACCGCTCCATGAAGCGCCCGCCCACCGTCATCGTGTCGTAGCGGACCGCACCGGCGGGGACGATGACCTCGTGCTGCTTGTAGCGGCTGAGCAGGTTCACCACCTCGAGGTCGGCGGTGAGGATCGACAGCCCGCGCGACTCGCCCAGCTGGGTCGCAAAGGTGCGCAGCGTCGACCCCGAGTCGATGATGATGGACCGCTCGCGCTCGATGAGCCCCGCGGCGTAGCGCGCGATGGACCGCTTCTTGTTGACGTTCACCTGCTCGCGGTCGGACACGTTGGGCGCGATCAGGTTCAGGCGGAACTCCGGCAGCTCACGCGCCAGCGACTTCGCCAGCTCGATCCGGAACTCGGGCACGCCCTTGCAGCCGTAGCTCTTGCAATAGCGCACGATGCTCGGCTCGCTGACGGCCGCTCCCGCCGCAATGGTCCGCAGCGGCGCGTGCATGAAGGAGTCCGGGTCGGCCACCAGGTATTTCGCGATCCGGCCGAACGCCTTGGACAGGTGTCCCATGTCGGCGCGAATGCGCTCCAGGAGGTCCCCCGCTTGCCGCTGCGGCGGCGCAGCTGCATCCGGTAACAATGTCGCGGCGCCCGGGCGCTGTCGGCGCGAGTTACGGCTCATGTGCTTGCCCCTGCCATCGTGCGTGAGGTGTCCATTCTACGGCGCGCAAACACGGCGTAACCCAGGATGAAGGCATACATGGGCACGAGGATGAGATAGGCCATCTGGTTGCCGGCGAGGCGCGCCAGCAATCCGTAGCAGGGCGGCACGACGGCGCCGCCGACGATGGCCATGATCATGATGGCCGCACCGGTCTTGGTGTGCTCGCCGAGCCCGGTGAGCGCGATCGGGAATATCGCCGGCCAGAGCACGGCGTTCGCAAACCCCAGTGAGGCGACCATCAGTACGCTCACGATGCCGTGTGTGGCGGCCACTGCCACAGTCAGAGCGATGCCGATGCCCGCGGAGAGCGCCAGGGCGCGCTCCTGGCTCATGCGCTTCGGGATGAGGGCGATGCCGAGCAGGTAGCCGATCACCATGGCCGTCAGCGTCAGGCTGGCGAAGAAGCGGGCGGTCTCGATCGGGAAATGCAACGACTGCCCGTAGAGCACGATGGTGTCTCCCGCGATCACCTCCAGCGCCATCTCGAAGAACAGCGCCCAGAAGCCGAAAAGCAGCAGCGGGTGGCGCGACCACCGGAATCGCACACCCGCGCGCCCATTCTCCTCGGCGGGCGGCTCCTCGAGCTCCGGCAGCCCCGAGCGCTCGATACCGATTGCGAGCGCCAGCAGCCCGACGGCCAGGGCGAGGTACGGAACGATGAGGCGATGCGCCAACTGACTCAGCGCCGCAGCGCCGACCGGCCCGTGACCGGACTGGAAGCGGCCGAAGTCGGCGAACACCAGCGCGCCGAGCAGCATCGGGCTGATCGCTCCGGCCAGTTTGTTGCAGACACCCATGATCGAGACCCGGCGCGCCGCGCTCTCGTGAGGCCCGAGGATGATCACGTAGGGATTGGCGGCCGTCTGCAGCAGGCACAGTCCCGTCCCCTGGACGAAGAGCCCGGCGAGGAAAATGCCGTACGAGCGCATCAGGGCCGCCGGCACGAAAGCCACCGTGCCGGCGGCCATGATCGCGAGCCCGAGGGCCATGCCATGCCTGTATCCCGTGGCTGCCAGCACGCGCGCCGACGGGACGGCCATGACGAAGTAGGCAATATAGAAAGCGAAAGTGACGAGCAGCGCCTCGAAGGTGTCGAGCTCGCAGACGACCTTGAGAAAGGGAATCAGCACGCCGTTGAGCCAGGTCACGCAACCAAACAGCGCAAACAGTCCCGCCATGAGCGCCAGAGCGCGTCTCTCGTCCCGCGGGGAAGCGTTGGGCCTGGCGATCGTTTGGGCTGTGTCGGGCACGGGTGTAAGAGTGAACTGCCTCAGTGCGCGGTGGCACCGACCGTCGCCGCGCCGGGCAAGCTCCAGATCTGCGAGGCAAGATTGTGCCCGCAGGCCTTGATCGCGAGCCTGCCGCTCGTGAGGCCCGTCAGACAACGGTGACTGGCCTCATCGATCAGATTCCCGGGCAGGGTATAGCGCCATCGCTGGTTGACGTCGGCCCGGCATCGGGCCAGCACGGCGCGCTCACCGGTCCCCGTGAGACACTTGCGCCCCGAGCGCAGCATCCCGTCCTGCCCGACGCGCCACGTCTGCGCCGCGGTCCCGGTGCACCGCTGCACTCGACCGGGCGCCGCCAAGCAGCGTGTATAGTCTGCGGCGTCCTGCCGGTTTTCCGGCACATTCGGCACCGTTCTGACGATGACACCAATGCGGGCCGGGATCCCGCAGTCAGCCGCAGGTCGTACCCGCCAGATCTGCGTATCGTGCGCCGCGATTTTTGCACGGAGCGCAGCGGCGGATTCGTTTCGAGCTCCAGTCCACAGGCTCTGTATGTCGAGCCGGCAGCCCCGCGCATCGAAGCCAATATCGCGGGGAATCAAGCGCACGCGCAACACGGCGGGGCTGCGATTCAGGACGGCAACCGCGTAGTCGCCGCCCTCGAGCGGCTTCATCAGCAGATCCATGGACGCGCTGCGGCGCACGAGGGTTGCCATGCGCCCCGAGGGATCCTGGTCCACCGCCAGCACCGCCCTGTTGCCGAGGATTGCGATCGCTGCCGGCGAGAGCGCGTCGAGATCGGAGCTGAGGATCAGAGGCGCGGACATCATCGACCAGAGCGCGAGCTGGCTGCGCGTCTCCGCCAGCGTCATGCCGCGATCGCCGCCGATGATGAAGTCGGCATCGTTCCAGTTGCCGGGCTTCTGAAAACGGCCGAGCGGGAGATTGTAGTCGTAGTTCCACATCACGCTGCCGAAGCGTGACAGGTCCGGCTGCTTGGGGTCGTACACCTGTACATCGGTACCCTCCCGCCAGAGCTGACCGAACCCGCGCACCCAGCCGAGGACGTCATACCAGTCTGGAGTCCCCTGGAAGTACGCCGGCGCGGATTCCGAGAACACGATCGGCCTGCCGACTCGCGCCAGCGCAGCGCTCTGCGCACGGTAGTCAGCCCGATAGGCGGCATTCTTCGACTCGCCCTTGGCGAGGTAGACATTGCATCCATCCAGCTTCAGATAGTCCACGCCCCAGGAGGCGAACAGCCTCGCGTCGGCGAGGAAATGCGGCTCGCCGCCGCCTTTCGGCCTGCCGCTGCCGGCGAAGCCGCCACAGGTCTCATAGCCGGCATCCTCATAGATGCCGAACCGCAGCCCCAGGGCATGAATCGCCGCGGCGACCGGGCGCATGCCGCCGGGAAAACGGCGCGGATCGACCTGCAGATCCCCGCGGCTGTCCCGCGCCTTCAGCATCCAACAGTCATCGATGGTGACGGTATCGTAGCCCCGCGCCGCAAGTCCGGTCCTGACCAGCGCTCTGGCGTTGGCCAGAATCGTTTTCGCCGTGTAATCGCACTGATAATGCGCCCAGTCATTCCAGCCCATCGGCGCCGTCGGCGCCAGGCGCTCCGCGGGCGCAGCGCGCGCTTGCTGCCCCAGGCAGAGGACGGCCGCACATGCGAGTGCGGCGCGCAGCCCCCCGGCACAAATGGAATTAATTTTCATTGTCTGTAGTATTTTTCCATACGGTGCCGCGGCTGTCCATCACCTCCGTTTGCCGCTATTCTCGGGATGACCCACCCCTGAGAGTACTGGAGGCCGCATCGATGGCAGCATGGCGCGAGTGGATGACCGCACTGTTTGGGGCCCGGATGAGCACACACGTGCTGGGGGCCATCACCTGGGCGGATATCGCACTGAGCTGCGCCGTGGTGTTGCTGATACTGATCGCAAACGCCACTGCGGCCGCCGTCATCCGGCGCAAGCGCAGGTCCGCTGCAACGACCGCCAAGCTGCGGCATCACGCGCTCGGCGCGGTACGCGGGCCGCTCTACCTCCTCATCTGGATCTGCGGCGGCTACCTGGCTCTTGCGCCGCTGCTCGCCTCATCACCGTTCGGGACCGGATGGGCTCCCGGACTGCTGCGCACGCTTCTCAACCTCGGCATCTTCGCCGTGGCATTCTGGTTCTGCTTTCGCTTCACGCGGGTGCTCGAGGCGCGGCTCGCCGCCTGGGCCGCGCACACCAGCGGCCGTCTCGATGACCTGTTCGTGCCGCTGCTCGGCCGCGGATTGCGCGTGATCCTGCCGGTCCTCGCGATCATCTTCGCCCTGCCGATCCTCGGGTTGCCGGCCGCCTACGCCGGCATCGCGGCCAGGGCCAGCAGCATACTGCTGATCGTGGCCATCACCGTCGTGCTGTTCCAGGCCGTGAAGACCCTGCAGGAGATGATCCTGCTGCGGTTCGACATCACCGCCCACGACAACCTCAGGGCGCGCAAGCTGTACACGCAGGTGCACGTGCTCGGTCGCGTGGTGTATGTCGCCATCGGCTTGTTCGCGGTGGCATGCATCCTGATGCTGTTCCAACAGGTGCGCCACGTCGGCACCAGCCTGCTCGCTTCAGCAGGCATCATGGGCATCGTCGCCGGCGTCGCCGGCCAGAAGACACTCGCGAACCTCATCGCCGGATTCCAGATAGCGCTGGCGCAGCCGATCCGCCTGGACGACGTGGTGATCGTCGAAGGCGAGTGGGGACGGATCGAGGAGATCACGCTCAGTTACGTGGTCGTGCACATCTGGGACGACCGCAGGCTGGTCCTGCCGCTGACGTACTTCGTGGAGAAGCCGTTCCAGAACTGGACGCGCAACTCTTCCCAGATCATGGGATCGGTGTTCGTCTGGGTCGACTATTCGTTTCCGCTCGAGGAGGGCCGCAAGGCGCTCGGGCGGATCATCGAGTCGAGCCCTAAATGGGACCGGCGCTTCTGGAACCTGCAGGTCACCGATGCCAGCGAGAGAACCATGCAGCTGCGGGTGCTGGCCACCTCGGAGGACTCCTCCAAATCCTGGGACCTGCGCTGCGAGATCCGCGAGAAGCTGATCGCGTACATCCAGGAGCATCATCCCCGCAGCCTGCCCTTCGTACGCGCGCAGGTGGCCGAGACGACGCAGGCGGCAGCCGCCGCGCCGGTCGTGACGGGCTGAGGCGCCGAAGGGCTCGGGTGCTACCGCGCCATGCCCGAATTCGGTTGGAGCGAACTTACCACTTGTACTTGGAGTGATGACCGCGATCCACATCCGATTGATTGCAAAACAGTGCCGTAAGGAGTCAGTTGCTGTAGAGGCGGACGTAGTCGACGCGCATCGTCGCCGGGAAATGGCTGCTCGAGTCGGGCGAGCCCGGCCAGTCACCACCCACCGCGATATTCAGGATGGGATAGAACGATTGGCCATTGTCGAAAGGCCAGACCGCGCCTGGAAGCGAGTCGATGCTCCGGGGCGTCAGCGTTGCATACGGATGGGCCGGATCATCGATGTAGAACTCGATTTTGTCCGGTGTCTTGATGATCCCATAGGTGTGCCAGCCCGCCGCGGTGACGCCGCCTTTGAAGTAGTAAAGCGTACCGATGGCGTTGCCTGTGAAGCCGGTGCCGTGGAGAGAGCCCTTGTTCCAGTCGGAGGTGCCCGGCGGCGGGCTGAGACTCGGGTCCATGCCGGGAGGGGGCATACCGGGCTTGTTGACGCGCTCCATGATGTCGATTTCGCCGCAGGCAGGCCAGCCGACAGCGTCCACGTTATCGCCCAAGAGCCAGAAGGCGGGCCAG
The DNA here is from genome assembly GCA_036393055.1 of Steroidobacteraceae bacterium. Classification (GTDB taxonomy): domain Bacteria; phylum Pseudomonadota; class Gammaproteobacteria; order Steroidobacterales; family Steroidobacteraceae; genus 13-2-20CM-66-19. The sequence goes on along the minus strand of DASVWT010000236.1, from coordinate 20,323 downwards.
ATCCCCTGCCCTTCGGGCACCCATATGCGGGCCTCGAGTCGCCCGTACTGAAAGCTGAAGCGTCCGCGGGTATCGACGCGCGCGGAGGTAAAAACGCCCCGCGAGGGCTGCTGCGCGACGATGTGCAGGTCGCCGTCTTCGCCCAGGTAGGAGTTCGGAAATGCAGGATTGCAGGGCGCGGCGTCGGAGCCGTACGCGCAGAGAATCCCGACACTGGCGTTCGTATCCGCTCCGGTGGTGTAGTTCCAGAGCTGCGGATCGGGCCGGCTGCCGCCGGGTGCGAGAGCGACTGCATTGAATTCATTTGACCAGACGAGAGTGCCGGAGCGGATATTCAGGCGAAATCTCCGCGCCGTCTCCCTGCTCACCGGCTCGCCGGGAGCCTGGGCGATGGCCCGCACTGTGCGATTCGACCAGATGAGAAAGGGCGTCTCATATGGGGTCGATCTGGCGGTCGGGGCGCTTCCGTCCACCGTATAGTAGACCCGTGCCCCTGAAGTCGTCGAGGCGAGCGTCACTATCACTGCACCGTTCAGTCCGGCAGTGGTGGTGATCCTCGGCGCAGCAGTCACGTGGCCGGCGTGAGCCGCGCTCGCGGCGCAAACGCAAGACGATGCTGCCAGCAGGAGAACGGATACTTTCAATCATTGCTCCGCGGCGCGGAGGCCTCGCCGCTGCCCGTTGGCTTCTCGGGGCGCGGTTTGCAGTAAACGTCACAGATCGCCGCGCCGACGTAGCCGGCCGCGGTGGCGAACGCCCCGCCGCCGGGGATGCTCTTTGCGGTCTTCGGGTCCACCTGCTCCGAGACGATTCCACCATCCCACGGGCTCGCTAACAGGATCTTGAGGGCCATCGCCCGCCCCTCCTCGAGCCTCAGGTGATCGGCGATCGACCAGCAGGTGGTTTTCGGCACCCGATAGCTGCCCGGCAACCCGAACGGCTCGCCAGCAGACGAGTATTTGAAGTCCTTCGAATGCAGCCATTGATAGGTACGGCGGAAAACGGCATCGGTTTCGGACACAAAGCCGAGGATCGGGAGCTTGAGAATCGACCCCGGCGGGACGTCATCAAACGTATAGCGTGTCCCATCCCATCCGAAGGCGAAGATCGGTCCCGATGCACCCGGCGCTCCCGGCGCGACAAGCCACTTCATCACTGCGGCATGCAGGGCGGCGGCGTCCTTCAGCAGCTGCGCTGCACGCGCAGCATCACCGAGTGCACGGTAGATGCCCGCTGCGTCCTCGAGCGCGCGCCAGACCAGCGCGTTATCGTACGTCTCATAGAGTTGTGTGCGATTCTCGTCCTGCGAATCCTGCTCGGTCCAGTAGAGCCCGTCGCGCCCACGATGAGCCGCAAGCCCCGCAAGCAGCCGCTGCAAACCGGATTTGCGCTCCGCAAGATAGGAGCTGTCGCGGGTTTGCCGCCAATACTCTGCCAGCGCGATGATCGGCGCTGCGCCCTCATCGAGCTCGTATCCCGGCTCCAGCGTGACCCCGTCGATGAAGCGGCTGTGAGTGCCGGCATCGCGCAGCTGGATTCCATATGCGACGTCCAGGGCCCGGCGCGCACGCGCCGGGTCGGTTGCAAGGAGCGCGGGGAAGCTCCAGAGCATCGCATCGCGGTCCCAATAAGCCGCGGATACGTAATAGCGCGGCGATCGCGATGTCAGACCGACGAATTGCTCCGTATCGAGGGCCTTGCCCCAGGCGAAGAACGATGAGAAGAGAAGATTGCGGTTCATCAACTCATCGAGCGCCGCATTGCCTGTCGTCCGCAGACGCGGCTCGATCCAGGCGCGCTCGCGGCCGATCACCGTTGCATCGCCCCACTGGCTCAATTGCGCCGCGACAACATGCCCGGCGTACGCTGCGCTGAATTCGTCGAGCCCGATCGAGAGAATGAAATCCGCCTGTCGCGTCTGGTGGGGCCCGAGCTTGACCGTGCAGATTGACGTGAACACATGCCCCTGTCGGGTGGCCTTCGCACAGTCGGGATATCCCAAAGCCCAGGCGAAAGTGGTCTCATTCTCGACGAAGCTGAATACCTGTGTGTGCGCAGTCCAGGCGGCGGGCGCCTGGCGGGTCTCGCCCCGGATCATCGCCGGTACGTACACCACGCGCGCCAACCCGCCCCAACGCGCGACAAGACCGAACCGTACCTGGTGCGCGACGCCATCCTCGTTAGTAAGCGACATGTGGAGCAGTGCGGTACGCGTATGAGCCGGGGTCGCATAGGTGATCTGCAGCTGGACCCCGCCCTCGCGGGTGGTCGCGACGGGAATCCAATCATCGATGAGCTGCCAGCGTGCGATACGCATTGCCCTACGCCGGTCGTCCACGGTGAGCTGTGGAGCCACTGCCGGGACAAGCCCATCGACCGGTGCCGCCGCAAGACGGGTCGTCGATGTTCCCTGTACCTGCAGCAGGCCGCGATCACGCATCGAAATGGCATTGAAGTTGACGATCGCCCCATCGCTTGCCCGGATCTCGGGCAGTGCGATCCAATCGTTGCCGGTCGCGATAACCGCCTCGCGGGCGATCGTGAGCGGCCGGGCGCCCGTCGGTGAAGTCGCCGCGGCGGGCAACGCAAGACCCGCAGCCGCGAGGGCAGTGGCAGCAGCGAGTCCGAGCCGCCAATAGCGCGTGCGCGCATTCCTGCGGTGGGGGCCGCAAAGCATCAGCGGACCCCTGCAGGCGAAGAGCCGGCTGCCGTTGAAGACCCGTTGGAAGTCCGGGTTGCCTCCACAAGTCTTTGAACGGATGGCGCCACCGTCAGGACCAGCACTGACTGCGGCTTTGCTGCGTTGACGAGAAATTCGATGTCACGTTGCCGCGCCTCGGAGCTCACGATTCGATGGCCCTGCAGGTCATCCAGGGCCTGCAGGCCGATTGCCGCGACCTGGGACAGGCTTCGCGAGACCGGCGCCAGATTCTTGGTCAGAAACGATCGCTTCAGCAGAGGCTGCAGCCTGGCATCGTTGTCTCTCCAAAGCACCAGCCATTGACGGGCCTGCTGCCAGTCCGCCTGCGTCGCTTTCCCTGACGCGATCCGTTTTGCAATTCCGTCGAACTCGCGTGCCGTAACGCTCTCCGGAGGCACCGCGTCATCAAGGTGATTCAGCGGCGTGAAATCCGAGAAGTTGCGCAGCTGTTGACGCTCATAGCCCTGTGGTGGCTGGACTACGTCGGCAAGCACTCTCAGCGCCGCCGGATCCGGATTGCCGGTCATCCGCTCGAGCATTTCCTCCGTGATGAGCCGGTGACGCAAGCCGTAGTACTGCAGTTTCATCGATACCATCGCAAGCCGCCGGTACATCGAATCGACATCGCGCACGTCCTGCGGGGACCAGAGGCGCTCCGCGATCGCCGCGGCGCGGGGCCATACGCGATTGTCGAGGTTCTGATCGGAAACGATATCCGTCCACATTGCCGCCTCACCGCCGAGAATGCGGGCTTTCTGCTGCGGCGTGAGGGAGGCGGCGCTGGGGTCTCCCATCGGATCGACGAGGTAATGCTCGGCTGCCGGCTGATTGAGATCGAGGTAGTAACCGGAGGAGAGTATGCCCCGGTTGCCATGCCGTGCCGCATCCACCAGTGATTTGGGCCCGCGCCAGGACTGAATGACGACATCATGCGGGGTGTCAGGCTGCAGCACCTCATCCCAGCCCACCATGACCTTGCCGTTGGCGGCCAGGATCTTCTGAATTCCCGCCGTAAAGCGAGCCTGAAGCGCCGCGCCATCCTTGATGTGGTGCGCGCGCATGTATCTCTGGATGCGCGGGTTCGACTCCCACTGATGAAGGTCGCATTCGTCGCCTCCGGTATGGAAGTAGGCATCGGGGAAGAGCGCGCTCATTTCGTGAATGAATCCGCGCAGGAACCTGTACGTGCTCTCGCGGGTGGGATCGAGAGCCGAGCCACTGCCCAGGAATGGGTAGGCACGGATCCATGAGCCTGCGTGACACGGCATGTCGAACTCCGGCACCACCCTGATGCCGCGATCGCGCGCGTAGGCGATGACTTCCTTGACTTGCTTCTGAGTGTAATAGAAGCCGCCGGAGGCCGTCTTCTGCAGGAGAGGGTACTTCTTGCTTTCGATATGGAACCCTTCATCGTCGGCAAAGCGCCAATGAAACACATTGAGCTTGACCGCCTCCATGCCGTCGAGATTGCGCTTGATCACCGCAAGGTGAACGAAACGATGGCCGCAATCGATGAGCAGACCGCGCCAGGGAAAGCGGGCGGAATCCTCGATGGAAACGACTGGAACGGCGAAGCCCGTCGGGGTCACCCGGACCAATTGAAGAAACGTCTGCAAGCCGTGCAACACCCCGAGCGGATTCGCCGCAGTCAGATCGACATGGTTGGTGGAGATCACGAGCGTATATGACTCGTCCTCTCCCGGTTTCTGGACCGGCAGGCTCGGTCCTACGGTGTGAACGGTGAAATCCGGCCGATTGACGGCGGCTTCACGCCAGAGAGGAATTCCGGTCTCACGTGACAGCGTATTGAGGAAACGTTGCCTCGCGCGTGTCAGGCGAGGCTCGGTATATCCCTTCAGCTCGATGCCGAACGCGCCGTTGATCATGAATTCGCCCTTGCCCGGCACTGCGTGAGCAGGCAAAGGCATGATCTGCAGCTCCTGCCTGTCCTCTGCGCGGCCATTCGCTGGAAGGCCCAGCAAGCAAACGAAGAGGCAAACGACTGCTCCAAAGACGATTCGGCGAATATCTGGCACGAGTGAAACTCCGAAAGGCGCCGGACGGGCTGCGGCGCCGGCGCTGTCGCCGGTTAGCGGAGCCGTCAACGTCATCGAGCGCACCCGGCACGCGCTCTCGAACAGCTGTGATCCCGGAATGCTTCCCGATCCAGGACGTCCAGGATGTAGGCCCCCGCTCCATACCCGACCATGGGCCGCGCCCCCGTGGGAGCGCCTGGCCGGCCCGGGAACAGAGGGCAAGGCACGGCGACATACATTTCCGGAATGATGTAGTGATCTCGCGCCGCCTTGTCCACGATGCGGTCGAGGATTGCCTTCGCCTCGTCACTTCGTCCCAGGCGCCGGTACACTTCGGCCAGGCTGAAGTCGACGAACAGGAATTCCTGCCGCTCATACCAGTATTCGAAGATCGCAGGATCGGTGTAGGTGCTGCGGACACGCCGGTACCCGCCCGAGGCGACCTTCAGGAGCGCCATTCTCCTTACGGTGTTGCGCACCACGGCCGGATCGGTCACCACACCCAGATCGATGATGGTCAGCAGAGCGCCATCGATGTCGTTCTTGATGCCTTTTTCCAGCGTTCCATGCAGCTCTCCGCCTCGAATGAAAGCGGCGTTGAACCCTTTCTGGAGCAGACCGACGTAGTTGAGAACCTCGGCTCGCGTCGCATCGTCATCCTCCTGATGCGCGATCCGGGCGAAACCCTCCAAGCCCACGATCGCCGCGGCCGTCGAAAACGCGAAGTGCTTCTTGTCCTTTTCCCGTTCCTCCCAGATGGAGGTGTCGGCCGCGACGATGAGACCGTCAGCGTGCGGCTCGAGATTTCTGAGCAGCGGCTTGACGAGGTAATCGCGCGCGCTCTCGTAAAGCCGCCCGCGATAGGTGGGGGTCGCGAGCAATGCATGATCGTGGTAGCGCCGCATGTACTCGCTCAACGCCCATAGCGCTTCGCCCCAATCATCGAATTCGATGTTGGTGCTGCCCTCCATGGTGAAGAACGGCTCCTCGGCCCCGTTCCCGAAATACCGGACCACGGAGATCTGATAATCAGCGCCCCGGGTCAGCGCGCGCATCTTTCCCGTGGGCCTGGCGTTGAAATAGGCCAGGAGTGCAGCACGCGCCTCGGCGCGGTGCCCCATGCGGGTCAGCGCCACGGTGGCCCATGCCATATCGCGTACCCACGGGGTGAACCACACGCCATCGGGCAAGCTGGCCACGATCAGGCCATTGCCGTACCTCCCGAGACGATCGGACTCGCGGCTCTGCGCCATCCGCAGTATCACTTCGCTCTGTCTCCAGAGGTGCAGCTCCTTCGGCGAGAGCCTCGGGGGCGGCGTTACGCGCCAGCGCTCGAGCCGCGCGATCTCCCGCTTCACCAGGGCCCGCGCCCCCAGCCGCGCGCGCCACCGATCGACCTCCTGAACCGCTCGCTCGAGGCTCGCGTCGCTTTCGAGCGAAACCAGCACCCACGCCCGACTGCCGGCGAGATATTGCCGTGCGGCCGTGGAATCGAACCCCTTCGGCTCGAGCGGAATGAGCAACAGCGACTCTTCAATCCCGTCGAATTTCAACAATTCGACTTCGTGACCGGCCACCTGCAGAAATCGGTGCAGGCGGACGGGCCGGCTCCACTTCACCTGCCACTCGCCCGGCGCCGCGGCAGCGGCAGGCTCCGAGTCGATGACGAGCGCGGCCTCACCCAGGCCAAAGGGCATGAAGAAGAAAGTGTCACCGGCGCTGCTTCGCGCGTGAATGACTTGAGAATCCCGCTCGTAGCCGGTCGAGCTCCCATGATCGTTCGCAGTGACCCAGCGAAGACTCTTGATGAAATTGGCAGTTGGCACGCCTTCGCTCAGGGGCTTGCTGGGATCGGGCCTCATGAAACTGTAAGGATGCGCGTAGAACTTGCCAACCGTCGCGGTTTCAGGCGAGACCACCGCAAATCCGAAGCCGTTGCCGGTGACCAGATTGGTGGCCGCGGCGGGCAGGCACATCAGCAAACTGGCGCAGAGCTGCGCGGCGAGCGAACGTACGAGACGCATCATCACCCGCTCAGTCAATGGTCTGTTGCAGGCGCAAGTCGCGAGAAGAGGTACCGACGCTGAGAACGCGCTTACCCGGTGCTCGCAACCACCGTTGCTCCCTTGTCGACCAGTACTGCAATTGACGAAGGGACACGTGAATCGTGACGTGTTTCGACTCGCCTGCCGGAATTCTCTCGCGCTCGAAGCCAACGAGCTCCCGCACCGGAAACTGCACGCCTGCCGGAATCGTGCTCGGCGCACCGAGGTAGACCTGCGGAACCTCGTCGGCGTCCATGCCACCGGTGTTCTTGATGGTGACATGGACATCGAGCCCGCCATCGGCGGCCTTGCCGATCCTGAGACCGGAGTAGGCAAAGCGGGTGTAGCTCAATCCGTAACCGAACGGGAAGAGCGGCGTGATGCCCTCCTTGTCGAACCAGCGGTACCCCACATTGACGCCTTCGCTGTAGATCGTCCTGCCGTTGACGCCCCGCTTTGAGCGCTCCGGAAACCTGGGATCGGTTGCAGGGTAATCATCCAGGCGCCGGGCCCAGGTGACCGGCAAACGGCCGGCCGGGCTGACCTTCCCAAGCAACAGATTGGCCGTGGACCAGCCACCCTCGTCACCAGGCCACCACATCTCGAGAACCACCTTCACCTTTTTGATCCAAGGCAGAGCCACCGGCTGGCTGGTGTTGAGAACTACGATGGTATTGGGATTGACCGCGGCGACTTCCTGCACCAGCTTGTTCTGCTCACCAGGCAGGCCAAATACGGGCTCGAGCCGCGACCACACGAACACAACCGCAATCTTGCTCTTCTTCGCCGCAGCGATCGCAGCCTCGTGATCGGCTTTGCGCTTCCGCGGCGTATACCAGTTGAGCCTCACCTGTACGGGGGCGCCGGAACTGTCCGGGCTGACGCTGACTTCAATGTCATGCAGGCCGGCGGCCAGATGAACAGCTCTGCGGACGTCGTCCAGACCGTCGGTCGTGGGGATGGTATTGTCCTGATTGGCCTGCAGAATGTCGCCGTGGTCGCCGCCTTGGGCAGCTCCGGTGCCGGCCAGCCACTTTCCATCCAGCTTGATTCGCGCGTTCGTGCCGAGCGCCTGCAGATAGATCCAATACTCGCCGCCGTACGACACAGCGAGCCGTCCCTTCCAATCCGCCGTAAAGTTTGGCGGCAGCGCATTGCCGCCGGCGCGGGTAAAGTTGATCTGCGCGTCGGTTGAGACAGCGCCCGAAGCAGTCCGCACCAGCCCCGGCCTGCCATCGTGACTGAAGGCGCCGGCGGGGATGGTCGTCCCTGTCATGTCATCATCCACGGCAAACCGGATCTCATGATTGCCGGATATTCTTGTCATGGCTTCGAGGGGGCCGACCTGCCGCTGCGGCAGGCCGACGGAGCATTCACCGCTGATACCGACCGCATCGACCTGTCTGGCAGTGGGGCCGATCAATACGACGGAATCCAGCTCCGATGCCTTCAGCGGCAGCACGTGTCCTTCGTTCTTGAGGAGCACGGCGCCTTGTTCGCTCGTCTTCTCGATGACGTCGGCGTTCTTTTCGATAGGCTGCGGCGTCACCGAGTGCTTGGAGAGGCCATCGAGGTAGCCGAATCGGTCCATCTCGTACAGCACGCGCCCCGCAGCGCGGGTGACGGTGGCCTCGCTCACGGTCCCGTCGTCCAGTGCCTGCGGCATCTTCTCGTAAGCGAGCTCGCCAACCGCGGGAGCACTCTCCTGCGCCTCCTGCGGCGGCTCTTCGGGCATATGGCCGCCGAACATGTCGCCTCCGACATCGTCGGCGTCCGGCTTCGCGGGCGGCGGCGGTGGTATGGGCCGGGAATCAAAGTAAGTGGGCAGCGACCAGCCGCTTGCATTCAGCGGCGGCTCACCCGGCATCTCCATGTCCAGGCCTGCATTGATGAAATTGACGGAATGGGTGGCACCCCAGTCCGATGTCACGAAGCCTTTGAAGCCGATCTCATCACGCAGGATTCTGGTGAGCGTCGAGTCGTTGCCGCAGGCGTAAATGCCGTTGATCCGGTTGTACGAGCACATGATCGCGGCCACGCCGGCACGAACGGCAGCAGCGAACGGCGCTACGTACACCTCATGCAGCGTCTGATCATCGATCCAGGTGCCGGTAGCGTCGGAGTCGTAGCCGACGAAGTGCTTCGCCATGGCCATGACATGTTGAGACTGGATTCCCTTGATCTCGGCAGCGCCGATTTCGCCGGTCAGGAATGGATCTTCTCCAAACGTGTTGTAGCCCCGGCCGTACTCGATGTCACGATCGATGTTGATGAATGGCTGAAGCGAGACATCGATGCCGAGCGCTCGGTCCTCACGACCGATGACGACTCCATTCGCTTCGGCGGCTTTTCTGCTGAAAGTGGCAGCCACACCCATTGTTGCGGTCAATGCCTGGGCAGGGTGACGGGTCAGTGCGCCCGGGGGACCGTCCGCAAATCGCAAGCCTGGGATACCGAGCCGGGGAATGCCGCCGAGGTATCCTGCCTCTCCCTGATAGAGAGCCGGGTCTTCCTGGGTGCCATGAATCAGTGTGAGTTTTTCGGCCAGACTCATCCCGCTGAGCAGCTCGTCGACCCGCTTGTCGCCCGTCACCGCCGGAACGCTCTGTGCCGCCAGCACGGCGGATGTGGTCAGCAGGAATGCGGTCCATGCCGCACAAATCCGGACAGTGTGCCTTGATCGCATGACTCTCAATGGAACTGAAACGACAGCAGGTTGGCCAGGCGGTCGGCGTCCGCGCTGCCGGCCTGCCACACGATATAGATGTCGTGCTTGCCGAGCACCGCCTTGGCGCCACCGGAAACTTCCTTCCAGCTCTGCCAGCCGCCCGTGCCGGTAACAGGGAGCCGTGCGATCGATCTGCCGCTGGGCGAGCCGAGACGAAACTCCAGAGTGCCGCAGGCACTGCTGCCGCACGCCACCTTCGCGGTGACAGAGGTGACTGCGGTGCGAAAGTCGATGCCCGGATACTTGGCCCAGTCGCCGTCCACGGCATGACTGAGGTCGTAACCGCCCTCGGGGCTCGAGCTCTGCTCATCGCGCACGCCCCAGGTGGAGAGGCCCAATGCACTGTCCCGTCCGCCCGTCGACGCATAGCTCGCCGCTGCGTGGTAGACGTCGGCGCGCGGCGCCTCGGTGCCAGCCGGCCCGCCCCGCCAGGTGAACGTCGCGCCGCTGTAGGCCGGCAGGGTGTAGCGCCAGCCCTGCGTGCCCCACTGCACCTGGAAGGTGTCAGGCCGATCCGTATCGTTGAAGGCCACCAGCACGTGGCCGCCGTCGGGATTGATCAGGGCGATCGACTCTATGCCGCGCGCATCGCTGGAATACACGCGCCGCGCGCCGGGAAGAATGAAGCGGCTGAACTGCCCGAGCGTGGCGAATTCGATGTCCTCGCGCACCGCGTGGGTAGCGGGGTCGACGGTGACGATCGGCGTGCAGGTTCCGCAGCCGCCGTCGTGGGGCCCGAGGCTCGGATCGAGCGCGAGGCTCCACTTCACGTATGCGCGCCCATAGTCGCGCAGCACCTGGATGATCTCCTCGAAGTCGGTACGCACCTGATCGCGCACCCAGGTGCCGCCGCTGTGCTCGGTCTCGAACTGACCGAAACGCGGATATTTGTCGTGCAGCAGCGTCTGTGCGCCCGGCACGCCGCCGTATCCATGCCAGGCGACGCCGGCCACCTGTCCCGATGCGCGCACGAGCGGATCGCTGAGGATCGTGTCGGGGTAATCGGGCCGGTCCCAGTTGTGATCATAGAGCAGCACGCGGGTCGGGAGGCCCGCAGCACGCAGCGCCGGCAGCACGTGGTCCCGCAGCACGGCGAGCTGCGCCGCCCCCGACATGCCCATGCCGGGATAGTCGCTCGGCTGATAGAGCGGCTCGTTCTGCAGGGTGATGTACTGGACGGGAACGCCGGCCTCGCGGTAGGCGCGCAGGAACTTCACGAAATATTGCGCGAACGCATCATCGTAGCGTGGCAGCAGCGTTCCGCCGATCATGCTGCCGGAGGTCTTCATCCAACCCGGCGGACTCCACGGCGTGGCCATCAGGGTCAAGTGCGGGTTGAGCGCCAGCGATTCGCGGATGAGCGGAATGAGATCCTTGCGGTCGTGCGCGATGGAAAAGTCTTCTAGCGTCGGATCGCTCCGGCCCGCAGGCTGATCGTCGTAGCTGTAGCGGCTGCGGGCAATATCCGAGGCGCCCATCGCAATGCGCATGAAGCTCAGACCGATGCCTCCGTCCTTGCGGGTGAACAGCGCACGCATCGCAAGCGCCCGCGCATGCGGTGAGGCGACAGCGTGCAGCAGATAGGCCGCGGAATCCGTCCAGGCAGCGCCGAAACCCTGCACGGTCTGATAGGCGGCGCGATCGTCGATGAACACCGTGCGCGGACCAGGGCGCATCGGCTGGAAGAACACTCCCGGGGCCGAGTGCAGGCGGCGCGTCCGGTCGTCCGTGGTGATCGTCACGGCGACCGCGGGCCCGCGAACCGCGACCGCACGAGTGGAGGCGCGTGCGCCTGCGCCTACGGCGATCGCAAGCAGCCCGAGAGTCGCAGCAGTCGAGAGCCGCAGGCGGTGCGGGAAGAGACTGGAGCTCGTCGAAAGCATCAAGGACTCACCTCCGGGGACGGCGGGTCAGGCCGCCGGGTGCCTGCCCCAATGGGCTACATTGCGTCCCGCTGCGCTCGTCGAAGCCCCGCGGGCAGGGTGTCGATGCCCTTCACCGGCCAGCGCGCGGAGTGCTGCCACGCTGGCAGGCGCAGACTGATCGAGACTGGCAGATCGGCCGAGGAGCCCCCGAGCCACAACTCGTATGTTCCTGCCGCGCGCTTCCAGCGCTGCGCGCCCGCATCGAACGACGCGAGCAGCCGCGGATCGATCTCGAGCGATACGCGCCTGGAACCGCCGGTGCCGAGCTCCACCTTGCGCCAGCCGGCAAGTCGCCGCGGCGCCTCCCAGCCTCCGCTCGCCGGTCCGGCGTACACCTGCGCCGCCGCCGCTCCGGCCTTGCGGCCGATGTTGCTCACAGTGAAGGACACCAACAGCCCGCCGTCAGGCGCGGCGTGTGCTGTCAGGCCACCGTAGCCAAAGCGCGTGTAGGAGAGCCCGTAGCCGAAGGAAAAGAGAGGCTTGAGGCCCTTCTTTTCGTACCACTTGTAACCGGCGGCGGCTCCCGCATCGTAATGCACCGCGAACGGCCGTCCGTCCGGCACTCCCGTCCCGGGCAACACCGGATTCGGCAACTGCTCGCGCGAGGCAGGGAAGCTGACCGGCAGGTGCCCGGAAGGATTCACCGCTCCGAAGAGCACCCGCGCGATCGCCTCACCGCCGCCGCTGCCGGGATACCACGCCTCCAGCACCCCAGCGACCTTGTCGAGCCACGGCATCAGCACCGGCCCACCCGTCTCCAGCACCACCACGGTGTGGGGATTCGCCTCCGCCAGGGCCGCGATCAGCTCGTTCTGATCCCCATCGAGCTCGAGCCGCACGTCCTCGCTCTCGGCCTCCCATTGCGTGGCAAACACGACCACGCGATCGGCGGAGCGCGCGGCCTTGACGGCCTGAGCAATGTTCTCGCCCGACTCATAGCGAATCTGCGCCTGCGGCGCCTGCTCCATCATCGCAGCGAGCGGCGAGCTGGGCAGATACACCACCGGGCCCGGCCAGCCCTTTGGACCGACTCCCGGCACTGCGTTCCCGCCAACCGGAAACACCGTGGAGGAGCCTCCGCCGCTGATCACTCCCCGATCCGCATGGCCACCAACGACGAGAAGCCGCCGCACCGAATGCGCGAGCGGCAGGATCGCAGCTGCATTCTTCAGCAGCACGATACCCTGCGACTCGTCGGCCTGCGAGACACGCTGATCGGCCGCGAAGTCGATCCGCGCATCGGCACCGATGGGGTGATCCACCACGCCGGCGGCGAACATCGACCGCAGAATCCTTTCGGCCATGTCATCGAGCCGCGACAGGGGCACCTTCCCCGCCGCGAGCGCCTTCTTCAGAGCCGCCCCGTAGTAGGGCTCGTAGTCGAAGACGTAAGCCGATTCCTGATCGAGGCCGGCGAGCGCCGAGTCGACGGTGCTGTGCACCGCGCCCCAGTCGCTCATCACATATCCGGAGTATCCCCAGTCCCGGTCGAGCACCTCACCGAGGAGCCACCGGTTCTGACAGGCGTACACGCCATTGACGCGGTTGTAGGAGCACATCACTGCCCCGGGGTGGCCGAGCTCGACGGCAAGCTCGAATGCCAGCAGGTCCGACTCCCGCGCCGCCGCCTCGCCGATGTCGGCGCTGAGAACCGATCGCCCGGTCTCCTGATCGTTCAGCGCGAAGTGCTTCATCACTGCGATCACGTGCTGCGACTGGATGCCGCGAATCTCCGCCGCCGCAATCGTTCCGGCGAGCAACGGGTCCTCCCCGGCGTACTCGAAATCGCGCCCACCACGCGGTTCGCGCACCAGATCCAATCCGGGACCCAGCATCACGTCGAAGCCGGAGGCGTGCGCTTCCGAGCCAATCATTGCGCCTCCACGCTCGGCCAGCGTGGGATTCCAGCTCGCCGCTGTCGCAAGTCCCGACGGCAGCGCAGTGCGCTCGCGGAAGGCGTCGCTCGAGTCCCGCTGCGTTGCCACGCCGAGCCCTGCGTCCGTGATCCATTGCGGCGGGATGCCGAGCCGGGGAATGCCGGGCACATAGCCCGCAGAGCCCATGCGCGCCGCGGGCGGAGGAGGATCCCGCCGGGACATGACCGAGCCGAAGTAACCGAAGACGAGGGTGAGCTTCTCCTGCTCGGTCATCGCCTTCACGGCGAGTGCCGCGCGCTCATCAGGCGAGAGCCGCGCGTTGAGCCAGGGTTGAGCCGCACCGGCCGCAAGTACAGGGGCCGTGACGGCGGCGAGCGACAGCGCCAGGGCGGCGAAGGTTCCTCTAAGCACGGACATCGACTTCAACTCCTGAAGGCAGACCCGCACGACGCCTGGGGGGGACAGACGTCGTGCGGGGTGCACCAGCCGCCCCGTATCAGCCGAGCACGGTGCGGCCTCCGACCGGCAAAGCCGGACAGCGACGGTCACCAGACCGAGTAGCGGAACCCGACCGAAACGGTGCGGCCCCACGTATCGAACTCGAGTGGCTCGGGCACCATCACGTTGTTCGGCATTCCCGACACCTGCTCGGTGCGATACGGCGCATTGGTCAGGTTGCTCACGTCGAGGAGCAGCGTCAGGCCATTGAACGTCCCGGAATTGAACGCGTAGTTGGCCTGGAAGTCCGCCTCTTTGTAGGTGAGCACCTTGGTGTAGCCGAGCTGATCGAAGAGCGCCACGGCTTCTCCCGTGTAGGAGGAGCGGTAGATCTCCGCCAGGCGGGCCGAGAAGCCGCCGCGCTCGTAGTATACCGTGAGGCTCCCCGAATCGCGCGACAGGCCGGGCAGGGTCTGCGGCCCGCCCGGGATCTGGGAGATGGTGCTCGTCGGGATGTTGCTGTTGATGCGCGTGAAGCTACCCTCCACGCCGAGACCCCTGGCGAAAGGCAGCAGCCGCCCGAACTCGAAGCCGCCCGCGACCGTGCCGCCGTAGAGCTTGCCGCCCGTGCCGTTCTCCGGCTCCGAGAACGAGCCAATGTTGTTCGTCGCCACGAGCGACGGATTCGCATTGGTGTAGCCCGTGAAGTCGTAGTTGAGGAGCGTCTGATCGTAGATGTAGTTCAGCAGCTTCTTGTCGAAGGCGTCGAGCTGCAGATAGGTGGTTCTGCCGAAGTACTTGGTCCAGCCGAGATCGTAGCCGAGGGCCACATAGGGCCGGAGCCGGGGATTGCCGCCGCTGCCCGACCAGAGCACCTGCCCGGCCGCGGGCCCTTCGGTGACACGGCTCACCCCGGCCGAGGCGGAGGCACGGATGTCATCGATGCGGCCGTAGACCATCTCCTTGGCGATGCCCAGGCGCAGGTAATTCTGCGCGGGCATCCCCAGCACCAGGTTCAGGCTCGGCAGAAAGTTGTTGTACGTCGTCCCGCCCCGGAGCGACCCCGCCACGCTGCCGCTCGTGGTCTGCAAAGCGACCGACGACTGCTCCGTGTGCACCAGCTGCGCGCCGACGTTGCCGCGCAAATGGAAACTGGACCCGAGGTCGGTATCGATATCCGCCATCAGGTAAGCCGTGGGCGTCTTCAGCGACACGCTGTAGTTGCGATCCCAGTCGCCCTCGCTGTTCTCGGGCACGGCATGGAACTGCGATGCCAGCGCATCGCGGACGTTGTAGTTGGTGATGTTGCCGATTCCGGCGTAGCCGAGCGAGATCGGCGGCATCAGCAGGCTCGAGCCGATGGGCGCGCTGAAATTATTCTGGTAGGTGCTGGAATCGGAGCCGTTGCCGTTCAGGAAGGCGAAGAACACATTGGCGCGCTTGGTCTTCTTGCGGTCGGCATCATAGAAGCCCATATGCCCTTCGCTGAAGATCCACCCGAGCGGATGGGCGATTTCGATCTTGGCGGCAAAGATGCGGTCGAGCTGATAGTCCTGCTCGAGACGGCCGTTGTAGCCGTAGTTATCCGGATCGGTGAAGGCGAGGTTGGCTGCATTGTCGAGATTCACCGATGGAGTGAAGCTTCCGAAGCCCCAGCCGCTGCCCAGCGAGAATTGCGAGTCGAGCGTTCCGCCATTGGCCAGGCCCGTGAACGCATAAGCGTCGTTCAGGCTCTCGGTGGCGCGCGAGTACGAGAGATCGGTGCTCACGCGCCAGTCGTCGGCCAGCCGGAAGTCGTTGGTCCACCCGAGCGACATCAGGTCGTAGCGGATATGGGTATATTCGTTCTGGATGATGGGCTTGAGGCCCATGACCGTGCCGCTGTTGGCGAGCGGATAAGGCTGGGTGGGGATCGTGCCCACATTGCTGTAGGAGATGTTGTCCCAGGGGCTGCTCGACCACTGCAGGCCCGCGACGTTGCTCTTCTGCCCGACCGTGGAGTAGAAGAGATTCAGCTTCGAGTGGAAGCTGTCCGAGGGCGCGAAGTCGATGATGCCCATGAGCGCGTTGCGCTCCCAGAGCTCCGACTTGGCGCGCGCCTGCATGCCCTCCTGCGATACGACCCCCTGGGGCATGCCCGGGGTGGTGGGGCCGCCCCAATTGGTATCGATGCCATTGGGGCCGTTGTCGATGCTCCACCACCAGTTCTGATAGGTCTGCTCCTGGATCGGGGTGTCGGAGTGCTCGACGCCGACCGCGACCCCGATGGTGTGATCACGGAACTGATCGATATACGTTCCACTGACCTGGTCACCCGCCCTGCCGACACCGCTCCCGTGTATCAGCCTGTCGTTCGTCAGGTAGCTGCCGTTCGCGGTCAGCGTGAGCTTTCTGCTGCCGTACTTGAGCGGATCGACCGTATGCACATCGATCGTGCCCGAGAGCCCCTGGCCGACGAGCTCCGCATCCGGCGTGAGGTACACGGTGGCGCCGCTCACGAGCTCCGCCGGGATCTGATTGAAGCTTACGCCCCAGTTCTCACCCGTCGTGGCCTGCACGCGCCCGTTGACCAATGTGCCGACGAAATCCGGCGACAGGCCGCGGATCGAGATGTTGTCGGAGAAGCCGTCACCACCGCGCTCGGCCAGGACTCCCGGCAGACGCGCCAGGCTCCCGGCGATACTGGGATTGGGCAGCTTGCCGAGATCCTCGGCCGAGACCACCTCGACGATGTCATTCGAGAACTTCTCGGCCTGCAGGGAGTTTTCGATGCTGCCGACGATGCCCGTAATGACTATTTCCTGCAGCGAGCCGGTGGGCTCCGCCGACGCAGCGGCGGCATTGCTGGCGGTTTTCGCCTGCTGCTTGCCCTGAGTGGGAGCGCTGTTTGCCGAAGTGTCGGACTGAGCGGCATGCGCGAAGCCTGCCGCGGAGGCCAGAGCCAGGCTGACCGCAATGGATACCGGCGCGCGCAGCGCGCCCCCGATGATTCGCCTCATAGACCCCTCTCTGCTGGAACGCTTGTATCAGCGTCTCAAGATGGAAACGTTTCCACTCCTTGGAGTATCCTGCAGTGCGCTCCTGCTGTCAATCGCATGCGGGCGGCTGGCGCCGGCGGGGCCGAGGCTCGACAAACGGCGCGACTTTGTTTATTCACTTCGCTTTGCGCGCCGTCCGGCGCGCGCTCACACGGAGTGTCATGGCGCTGTCGCTTTCCGACGACGTGGTCGTCGCGGGATATCTGGGCTGCGTGATGGTCGTCGGCCTCGCTGGCTCACGCCGGCACGCCCGCGCCGGTGAATACTTCCTGGCTTCCCGGCGCGCCGGGTGGCCGATGATCGGGCTTTCGCTCTTCGGCAGCAACATCTCGCCCGGGTCCCTGATCGGGATCACCGGCTCCGCGTACGCGCTCGGTATCTCGGTCTATAACTACGACTGGATGGCGAGCCTCGTACTCGCAGTGTTCGCGCTGACCTTCCTGCCGCTTCTCCTCCAGCAGCGCGTCTATACGATGCCGGAGTACCTCGAGAGCCGCTATGACCGCCGCGCGCGCATCTGGCTGGCCTCGCTGTCCATTCTGCTCTACGTGCTGCTTGATGCCGCCGGGTCGCTGTACTGCGCCGCACTGGCACTGCACGCTCTGCTGCCGCGCCTGCCGTTTCGGAGCGCGGTGCCGGCACTGGCAGCGCTCTCGGCAATCTACGCCCTTAGCGGCGGGCTGCGCTCCGTGATGCGCACCCAGGCCCTGCAGGCGCTCGTCATGATCTCATCGGCGGTGCTGCTCGCCGCGTTCGCCTGCAGCCGCGCGGGCGGTTGGCACGCCGTGCTCCAGGCCAACCCACCCTCTCATCTGCATCTGATCCTGCCGGCTTCGGATGAGTACATGCCATGGACGGGTCTGGCCTTCGGCGCGCCGCTCCTCGCCTTCTATTATTGGTGCACCAATCAGGTGATGGTGCAGCGCGTGCTGGCCGCGCGCTCCGTCGCCGATGGTCAGCGCGGCACTCTGCTCGCGGGATTCCTGAAGCTCCTCACGCTGGTCCTGATCATCGCGCCGGGACTCGCCGGCCGGGTGCTCTATCCGCATCTGCGCCGCGACGACGACATCTACCTGCAGCTCGCGCTCGGACTGTTGCCGCCCGGTGTGCTCGGGCTTTTCCTGGCCGCATTCATCGGCGCTTTGATGGCCGCTCTCTCGGCCACCTACAATAGCGCCGCCACCGTGATCACGATCGACTTCATCCGGCGGGCGCGGCCACACATGGACGAGCGCCTCACCGTCCGCTGGGGCCGCATCGGCACCGCGCTGTGCATGCTGGCCTCGGCTGCGTGGGTGCCACAGATCGCGCGCTTTCCCTCGCTCTGGCAGTACTTCCAGGCGGTGCTCGCGTATTTCACGCCCCCGGTGGCGGCAGTGTTCCTGGCCGGCATGCTTTGGCGGCGGGCCAGCGCCCGCGGCGCTTTCGCCGCCCTCATCACCGGCAGCGCGCTCGGGGCCCTTCTCTATCTGCTCGCCATTTCTGGTGTGGCGCACGTGCAGTTTCTCGTCGCAGCTGCGTGGATATTCGCCCTTTCTCTTGCGGTGTTGATCGTATTCAGCATCACCGGTGAGCCCGCGCAAGCAACGGGTACCCGAAGCCCGTGCGGCTTGGCGGCGCTGCTGAAGTGCTTTGCCGCAACACCACGCAGCGTACGCCTGACGGCGCTGGCGCTCATCCTCACGACCTCCGCAATCGTGATCAAATACTGGTAGCGTATTGCCATGGCAACCATTAAGGACGTCGCAAAACGTGCGGGCGTTGGCCTTGGGACCGCGTCCCGCGTCATCGCAGGGAGTGGCCCGGTGTCTGCGGACGCCGTGCGGCGCGTCCGCCGCGCCATCGAAGAGTTGAAATTCAGGCCATCGCACGCCGCACGCGTATTGCAGAAGGGACAATCGCAGACCATCGGCGTATTCGTGCCGCTGGTGCACGGCTCCTTCTACACACCCATCCTGCACGCCATTTACACGACCCTGCGCATGTCCGGGCAGCACATGGTGGTGGACTTCGGCCAGACTCTGGAGAGCGAGCGGCAGGATGCGCTCGACGGCGCCGAATTCCTTACCGATCGCGGCTGCGACGGCCTGCTCATGATGGGCACCGCGCTGCGGCCGCCGGACATCGAGCGCATCGCCGAGCTGCAACCGAAGTTCGTGCTGCTCAATCGCAGCGTGCCGCGCTTTCCCGAGCAGTGCTTCCATCCCGACCACACCGGCGCCGGCGCGGCCGCCGCCCGGGCGCTGTGCGAGGCGGGACACCGGCGCGTGGCCATCATCGAAGGCCCGAAGACCTCGAGGGACAACACCCTGCGAATGCGGGGATTCTGCCAGGCGCTGGCCGAGTACAAAATCGACGTCTCGGCGATTCCCCGTGTCCAGGGCGACTTCTCGCCAGAAAGCGGCCGCCTCGGCGCGCGGACCCTGCTCGACTGCGGGCGCAGCTTCACCGCGCTCTTCTGCGCCAACGACGAGATGGCGATCGGCGCCATATCAGGCCTGCGCGAGGCGGGGGTCGCGGTACCGCGCGATCTGTCGGTCATGGGCTATGACGGCATCGATCTTTCGGCGCTTACCGTGCCGCCGCTCACCACCGTATTGATCCCGTGGCGGCAGACCGCCACCAACGCAGTGCACTATCTGCTCAACATCTGCTATGGCACGAAGCTGCCGGTGCTGCGCGACATACCCGCCCAGGTGCTGTGGCGCGAGTCGGTCGGGCGCATCGCGTGATGCCGCCGCGAATCGCGCTCAGTTGCCGTATAGGCGGACCCAATCGACGCGCGGCGTCGCCGGAAAGTGCGTGCTCGCGTCGGGCGATCCAGGCCAGTCGCCACCGACCGCGATAGTCAGTATCAGATAGCTTCGGAGCCGCCGCGCCTCAGGCGTTCGCGGCCGCCCGCGTTTCGGTGACTGCGGCGATCACCTCGTCCGCCACATTCTTCGGCACCGGCTCGTAGTGCGAGAACTCCATGGTGTACGAGGCACGGCCGCTGGTCATCGAGCGTAGCTGGCCGATGTAGCCGAACATTTCCGACAGCGGCACGGTGGCCACCACCGCGATGTTGGCGCCGCGCTCGAGCTGATCCTGGATCATGCCGCGGCGGCGGTTCAGATCGCCGATGACATCGCCCAGATAGTCGCCCGGCGTCACGGTCTCGACCTTCATCACCGGCTCCAGCAGGATGGGGCTGGCCTTGCGCATGGCTTCACGGAAGCACGCCTTGGCGGCGATTTCGAACGTCAGCGCGTTCGAGTCGACATCGTGGTAGCTCCCGTCCGTCAACGTGGCGCGGAAGTCCACGGTCGGGAAGTGTGCCATCACGCCATCTTCCTTCTGCACCTTGAGCCCCTTCTCGACCGACGGCACGTACTCGCGCGGCACGGAGCCGCCTGAGGTCGCATCGACGAATTCGAAACCCTTCCCGCGCTCGAGCGGCTCGAACGTGATCCACACCTCTGCGAACTGGCCGGAGCCGCCGGTCTGCTTCTTGTGCACGTACTGCTCGTCGATCCTGCGCGTGATGGTCTCGCGA
>DASVWT010000235.1:0-3478 GCA_036393055.1 Steroidobacteraceae bacterium | reverse complement strand
CTGTGTTGCCGCGATGAGATCATCGCCGTGCAGCAGAAGGTCGTTCACCCGGGCCTTCGGCAGGTTGAGCTGCAGCGACTGCCAATGGCCACCGTCATCGAGCGACACGTACACGCCTTCCGATGTGCCCGCATACAAAAGCCCATTGCGGACGGTATCGGCGCGGACGACCGGAACCACCTCCTCCGCCGGCAGTCCCGCATCCACCTCCGTCCAGGTCTTGCCGTAGTCGTGTGTGCGCAGGACATGCGGGTGCCGCTCATCCAATCGGTGGTCGTCCACCGCCGCATAGGCGGTCGCCGGATCGAGGGCTGACGCGTCGATCGCGCTCACCTTGTCCCAGGGCTTCAGCTGCGGTGGCGTCACGTTCTGCCAGTGCTCGCCGCCATCGCGCGTGAGGTGGATGAGCCCGCTGTCGGTCCCGACCCAGATGAGATCCGCGCTCTTCGGAGACGGGGCGATCGCACTGATCACACCGTAGCCGCACTGCCTCGCCTGCTCGCCGGCCACCTTGCCGTTGCAGTCCTCTGCATCCGCCTGCCTGCCGGTCAGATCCGGCGAGATCACCTGCCAGTGATCGCCCTCATCGGTGGAGCGGAAGAGCACCTGCGCGCCGAGCAGAAGCGCATGAGGCTTCGTTGGCGTGAAGGCCAGGGGGGTCACCCAGCCGTAGCGGTACTTGACCGTCGTCGGGCGCTCGCCGTAGCTGTTGATGGGCCATGGGGTGACGTTCGCCACCTGGCCGGTGGTCCCGTCGTAACGCGAGACCCTGCCGCCCATGCCGCTGCCGAATACCAGAGCGGGATTGTCAGGATCGGGCAGCATGTAGTCGCGCTCGTCGCCGCCGACCGGATGCCAGTCGCGGAAGGTGATCGCGCCATAATCGCTGCGGCTCGCGGTACCCACGGTGCCGCTGTCCTGCTGGCCGCTGTAGATCCAGTACGGAAAGCGATTGTCGGCCGCCAGATGGTAGAACTGGCCCGTCGGCTGGTTGTACCAGCTGCTCCAGGTCTTGCCGTCATCGACGGTGATCACCGTCCCCTGATCCGAGGCGGTGATCCAATGATCCGGATGCTCGGGATTGATCCAGAGGAAGTGGTAGTCATCCCCGCCCGGGGCGCCCTTGATGATGGCCCAGGTCTTGCCGCCGTCAACCGAGCGGCGGATCGACTGGCCCGCCGAATACACGATGTCAGGATTGCGCGGATCGACCGTCAGCCGGGAAAAGTACCAGTTTCCGAACGTGTCCGCGTCGGCATTCACGCGTTGCCAGTGATCCCCGCCGTCGTCGGAGCGCCACACGCCACCCTCGGTCTGCGACGCGACGGTCGCATAGATCCGCGTCCCCAGCGAAGCGTGCGTCACGGCGAGCCCGATGCGGCCGAGCGGGCCTTGCGGCCAACCGTTGCCCGTGAGTTTCGTCCACGTAGCGCCGCCGTCGCGCGAGCGATAGACCGCGCTTCCCGGACCCACCGGCGGCTCGAAGTAGCTCAGCCACGGCCGCCCGCGCATCTGCCAGGCGGCGGCGTAGAGCAGATTCGGGTTGGTCGGATCCGCCGCGAGATCGACAACGCCGGTGTCGGCGTTGATTGCGAGCGCATGCACCCAACTTTTGCCGCCGTCCGTCGAGCGATAGATGCCGCGCTCGGTATCGGGGCCGAAGATATGCCCGAGCGCCGCCACCACGACTACATCGGGGTTGCGCGGATCGACCCAGATCCGGCCGATGTCGCGGGTGCCCGCCAGACCGAGCGAATGCCAGGTCTTGCCGCCATCGGTGGACTTGAAGACTCCGCGGCCGGCGGCCACGTCATATCGCGGAGCCACCTGGCCCGTACCGACGTAGATCGTATCCGGCGCCGACGGCGCGATGGTGAGCGCCCCGATGGCCGGCGGCAGGCTGTCGCCGACCGGGCGCCAGGTGCGGCCGGCATCGGTGGTTTTCCAGATACCGCCGCCCGCACCGGAGAAGTAGAACGTGTCCGGGCTTGCGGGCACCCCGGCCGCCATGGTCGCCCAGCCACCGCGGAAAGGGCCGACGAGACGCCATCGAAGCTGCGAGTACGCGGAAAGCGGCACCTCGTGTACCTCGGGCATGCCGGCGTGTCGCTGCGGAAAGGGCACCTGCGCGGCGGCTGCGATGCCCTGAGCCTGCGCGGGTGGTCCTGCGACCAGGAATGAGGCGGCGAGCGCCGTCGAAGCGAGCAGTACGGAAAGGCCCACGGTCCGTGGCGCCTGCGGGCGGCAATCGGTTGCGGTCATTGGCGACCCCCAGCAATAAAGCCCGCAACGATACCGGATTCGGCCGCTGGCTGCCGCCGACCGGGCCGAGAGAGATGCGTCCTGCCAGGCACCGGCCATTGAACATACAATGCGGCGCTTCACTTCACCTGGAGCGAGCGCCCCCGATATGGTCCACGTCATCATCCTGGCTATCGTGCAAGGACTTGCGGAGCTGCTGCCCGTCTCCAGCTCCGCGCACGTGATCGTCGCGGAAAAGCTGATGGGAATGGATCCGTCCGCGCCGGAAATGACGCTGCTGCTCGTCATGCTGCATACCGGCACGATGCTCGCGGTGATCGTCTATTTCTGGCAGCGCTGGCGGCGGGCGTTCTTCAGCTCAGGACCGGTGCTCAAGAACTTCGTCGTGGCGCTGATCGTCGCCACGGTGCTGACCGGAATCGTCGGCGGCGCCATCACCGAATTCATCGAGAAGGTGCTCATGCGCCACCAGGCGCATGCCTGGGTGGAGCAACTCTTCGGCAACCTGGACCTGATCGCCATCGCCCTTGCCGCCGCGGGCGTGCTCATCCTCATCGCGGGCATCTTCGAGAATCGCCGCCGGAACGCCGCCCCGCCGCAGAAGCTGACAGCGGCGCAATATTCCGCCATCGGCGCGGTGCAGGGGGTCTGCATTCCGTTCCGGGGCTTTTCCCGGTCCGGGGCCACCATCTCCACCGGCCTGCTCATGCGCGTGGCGCGCAGCAGCGCCGAGGACTTCAGCTTTGCGCTCGCAGTGGTGCTCACGCCTCCTGCAGACGCGCGCGAGATCTGGCGGCTCTACCAGTCGCAGCACCACCACCTCGCCGCAGTAGTGCCCGCGGCCCTGCCCAGCGCTCTCGGGATGGTCTGCGCGTTTCTCGCCGGCCTCGTGGCGCTCAAGTGGCTCAGCGGCTGGCTGGAGTCGGGCAAATGGCACTTCTTCGGAATCTACTGCCTCATCGCGGCCGGCTTCGTCGCGTACCTCTACAACACGGGCTTTTAGCTGCTGGACCTGGCGAGCGTGGCGACGGCGGCGACCAGCCGGTCCGGGTCCACGGGCTTCGGCAGGTGCTCATCGAAGCTCGCCGCGAGAGCGCGCTGACGGTCCTCGAGGCGGGCGAAGGCCGTGACGGCCAGGGCAGGAATGCGGCGCTGGTGCCGCTGCTGCTCCTCGCGGCGCAGGCCGCGCAGAAGGCTGTAGCCGTCCTCGCCCGGC
>DASVWT010000234.1:0-3978 GCA_036393055.1 Steroidobacteraceae bacterium | reverse complement strand
CGCCCAGCCAGTACTCCGCGTTGGGAGCGAGCGGGCTCGCGGGATACTGCTTCAGGAATCCCTGGAAGCCGCTGATCGCCACCGAGTAGCTGCCCGCCTTCAGCGCATCGAAGGCCTGCCCGTAGACCGACCGCTCCGTCGCGGAGACTCCCTGTCCGCCCTCGCCCGAGTCAGCGCCGGCGCCAGCGCCAGCCGTCCCTCCGTGCTCGAGAGCCCCCACTCGCTTGTCGAGATCGCTGTAGAGATCCCGCTGCTGCTTGCGCAGCTGCTGGTTGGTATTCTGCAGGTCCTCCACCTGGCCCCGCAGATCCCGCAGCTCGGCCTGCAGCGTATCGACCTGCTGCGCGAGCTGCACCAGGCTCTGGTTGGACACGACCCGCTCGACCTTGGAGACGCGCGCATCGAGGTCATTGAGCCTGATCTGCACCGGATCCTGATCCGGGGGGACCGTGGCGCAGCCGGCGGCGAGCATCGTTACGAGAGCTAGCGGAATGATCGGGCGCATGGCGGACTTCTCCTCGGGTACTTGCGCTGGATGAGCTTACTGCGGCGTCTGGGGAGCCTGCGGCGGCTGCGCGTTCGGCGTGAGATAAACGATGTCCACGCGCCGGTTCTTGGACCATGCCTCCTCGTTGTGCGCCGGATCCACCGGATGCTCCGCGCCATAGCTCACTACGGTGATCTGGCTCGCCGAGGCGCCCTGCAGCAGCAGCGCCTGGCGCACCGCCTGCGCCCGGCGCATCCCGAGGCCAATGTTGTATTCCGGCGAGCCGCGCTCGTCGGTATTGCCTTCGAGCCGCACGCGCGAATCGGCGTGATCGGAGAGGTACTTGGCATGGGCCGCCACGATGTCGGTGCCATCACCCTTGATCACCGCACTGTCGAAATCGAAATAGACCGTGCGCTTGGCGAGCAGCCCCTGCTGCGGGCCGGCGACCGAGTTCTGGTTGCCGAATGGACCGCCGTTGGCGTTGGCGCCGCCCTCGGCGCCCTGCGACTCCGCGCCGGCGCCGTTCTGACCAGCGGCCTGCTGCTGGGCCGCTGACGGCTTCGGCGGCTTGCTCGCGCAGGCGGCGAGGCCGAGGCATCCGGCCAGCAACATCAAGATGGCAGTTCGACGATACATAGACCCTTCTCCAGGTTCGCCGCGAAGCGGCAGCTCTTGTTGGACGTTCGGACTTGATGACTTAACGGTTACTGAATGAACGGACCCCATGCCGGGTCGCGCACCTCGCCCTGAGTCGGCTTGAGGGAAAGGCCCGTGAGCCCGTCGACGGAGATGGTCGCGAGGATGCCGGCCTGACCCCGGCCCGGCCGCTCGGCATACATGATGGTGGCGCTGTTCGGCGCGAAGCTCGGCGACCGGTCGAGCCGGCCGCTGGTCAGCATCCGGAACTCGCCGGTCGCCAGGTTCTGCAGCCCGATGCGGTAGCTGCCGCTGTCATCGCGCGTCACCATTGCGAGCCACTTTCCGTCGTCCGAGACGTGCGGGCCGGCGTTGTACTCGTCGGTGAACGTGATGCGCTGGGTGGCGCTGCCCGGCGTCGTGCCGATCCGGTAGATCTGCGGCTCACCCGCGCGATCGGAGGTGAAGTAAATGTACCGCCCGTCGGGCGACCAGTCCGCCTCCGTGTTGATGGAGGGGGAGTCGGTGAGGCGCGTCAGGTGCTGAGTGCTCAAGTCGAGGAGGTAGATCTGCGGATGGCCGCTGTCCCCGCTCAGGGTGAGCGCCAGCTTGCGGCCGTCGGGCGACCAAGCCGGCGCGCCGTTGATGCCCGCGCGCATCGAGACACGGGTCCGCTCGCCGGATTGCACGCGCTGTACATACACGGCTGAGAGGTGGTTCTCGAACGAGACATAGGCGATCCACTTACCGTCCGGTGACCATGCCGGCGACATGATGGGAAAGCGCGACTCGAGGATCAAATGCTGATTGTAGCCGTCGGCATCCGCGATCACCAGTTGGAAGCGGCTGTCGGCCCCCTGCCCCACGACCGCGACATAGGCGATGCGTGTCGCGAATGCGCCTCTGATGCCGGTGATCGCCTGGTAGATGACGTCACTCACGCGGTGCGCGGCATTGCGCAGCGCGGCGGCGCTGCCGGTGAAACGCTGCCGGGCGATGCTCTGGCCGGTGAGCGTGTTGAGCAGCTCGAAATCGACCGCGAGCTGCCCGCCCGGCATCGGGACCACCTGGCCGACCACCATGTAGTCGCTGCCCGCCGCCTTCCAGTCCGCGAACTTCACCTGCGCGGCACTGGTTGGCGTCGCCGGCATCTTGTTGCGCGGCAAGGCCGTGAAGCGCCCGCTGCCCGCCAGGTCGTGTTGGACGACATCGGCAACATCCGTGCCGTCGGTCGGGGCCTCCGCGAAGGGCACGACCGCGATCGGCACCGGGTTGGTCACCCCGGAGGTGATCTGGATCTGCAATTGCGCGTACGCGGCGGGGGCTGCGAGCCACGCGGCCGTCAGTACCGCCAGGAAGATCCGCAGCAGAGGCGTCATTCTCGGTGTCGGTTTCATGATGTCGCGGTCAATTTGTGGGCTTGAACGTGATGATGAGCTGTCGCGGGAACGGAATTCCATTGGGCGGCGGCGGCAGTGGCGAGGCGTTGTAAACCGCCGTCTGAATCGACTGGCGCACCGCATCATCGCCATTGCATTGGCCGACGCTGACGCCGGTCACCGATCCGCCCGGGACCAGGCTCACATTGAGCACACACTCGATGCCCGGGCGCGCCGTCGGTGGCTTGATCCAGGCATTCTGGATGCGTGAGGTGATCTCGCTCTGCCAGCTCGCGAGCGCGCCGCTCGCCGCCGCGGCTTGCTCGTCCTCCTGCAGGCTCTGCTGCAGCTGCGCCACGCGGGCTGCGCGCGCGGCAGCAGCCTGCTGCTCAGCCAGCCGCTTCTCCTCGGCGAGCTTCTTTTCCTCGGCCAGCTTGCGCTCCGCGGCGAGCTTTTTTTCGGCCGCGAGCTTGGCCGCGGCGGCCTTCTTCCGGGCTTCCGCCAGCTTCTTGGCTGCGGCCGCCTTCTTGGCCTCGGCGGCCGCCTCGGCTTCCTCGGCCTGCTTGGCCGCGGCGGCCTGCGCGGCCTCCTGCGCCTGCGCCTGGCGCTGCGCCTCCTCCCGGGCGGCCTTCGCCTGCTGCCTCGCGAGCATCGCCTTTTGCGCCTCGGCCTCGTGTTGCGCCTCCTCTTTGGCCGCTTGCTCGCGCATGGCGAGCTCGTCCGGAGTGGGCGGCGGCGGCCCCTGCGGCGGCGGCGCCTGCTGCGCAGGCTGAGGCTGAGGGGCGGGCTTCGGCTGGGGCGCCGGCGTCGAGGCGGCCCCTTCGCCCTTCAGGGTGCGGGCATCGACCACGGTTGCATTGATGGGCACGCTCGGCGGCGTCGTCGCCTGCTTGTGGAAATGCCAAAAGCCGAAAGCAAGCAGCGCGACCAGGCTGCCGTGCAGCAGCACGGACATCCCAATCGACAGCCAGCGGTCGCGTGCGGGCTCGGACATCGGGGGCAGTCGGTCAGCGGCCTGCGCGCGGCTGCGGCGGCGGCAGCGGGTCGGTAGCCATCCCGACCTTGCTCGCCCCCGCGCGCTGCAGGAGGACCATGGCCTGCATGACGATGCCGTAGGAGACCGACTTGTCCGCTTTGACGATCACCGCCCGGTCCGGAGCCGCCTGCAGTGCCGCCGTGACCTGCGCCAGGACAGCGTCGGAATCCAGAGCCGCGCGCGGATCGGAGGCGATATTGAGGAACAGTTGGCCTTGGGAATCGACCGACAGCACGACAGGATCTTTGGCAGTGTTCGCGGGGAGAGGTTCCGCATGGGCCTTCGGCAGGTTGACCTTCACCCCCTGGGTGAGCAGCGGCGCGGTGATCATGAAGATGATCAGCAGCACGAGCATCACGTCGATGTAGGGCACGACGTTGATCTCGCCCATCAGCCGCCGGCCGCGGGACACTTGGGCCATGCGGACCTCCTACCGG
>DASVWT010000233.1:0-4455 GCA_036393055.1 Steroidobacteraceae bacterium | reverse complement strand
CATCCCGGAGCGATCGAGGTTTCGGCGGAATCAGGCAGGGTGACCCTGAGCGGCGCCGTCCTCGAGCGCGAGTATGTGCGTCTTCTGCGAACGGTATGGGCGGTGCGCGGCGTTGCCGACGTCGAGGACCGGCTCGCGGTGCACGAGAGTCCGGCAGGTGTGTCGGCGCTACAGGGCGGCGGCCGGGCGCGCGGACGCCGCCTCGGGCCGTGGCAGGACAACTGGCCGCCGGGCATACGCGTGCTCATGGGCGCGACGGGCGGGGTGCTCCTCCTCAATGCTCTCGCCGGCAAGCGCGGCGCTCTCGGCATCCTCGGCGGACTCACCGGGGCTGCCCTCATCGCGCGCAGCAGCACCAACATGCCGATCGACCGGCTGGTCGGGACGCGCACGCCCGCGATGGAGCTGCAGAAGTGCATCGATGTGGCCGCTCCCGTCGAGCAGGTGTTCGAGACCTTCTCGCAGCTCGAGCGCTTCCCGGAGTTCATGACGCACGTGCGTGAAGTGCGCGTGAGAGGCGACGGTACCTCGCAATGGACGGTGGAGGGTCCCGCGGGACGCACGATCACCTGGGAAGCCATGACGACTCGCCTGGAGCCCAACAGGCTCATCGCCTGGCGCACCCTTCCGGGCTCCGCCATCGAGCACGCGGGTCTGCTGCGTTTCGAGCCTAGGGAAAATGGAACGCGCGTTCTGGTGACGATGAGCTACACGCCGCCGGCCGGGGCGCTCGGGCACGCCGTGGCGCGCATTTTCGGCGCGGATCCGAAGTCAGAGCTCAACGATGACCTGTTGCGGATGAAGGTGTTCCTCGAGACCGGACGGCGCGCGCACGATGCGGCGGCCGTGGCTCGGCACTAGTGCAGAATCTCCTCCACCGCGACGGGCTTGTTGCGGTGGAGGATCGTACGCACACTGTCGATCTCGTAATCCGTGCGCGGATGCACGGTGATCGCCGAGTTGCCGTCGCGCACCCGCCGGGCGAATCCCTCCGCATCCTGGTGGTGCTCCCCACCCTGGCCGAGCAGGGTGTGGAAATAATTGGAGACGCGCGCCACGAAGGCATCGCCGGGCTCCGAGTCCGCCCGACCGGTCTCCAGAAGAGAGGTCAGCTCCACCCGGTCCGTGGGAAAGCCATCCGCGACGAGCTCCGTGCGAACGCGGTCCGCGATGCCGTAATCGTCGAACAAGGCCACGATGATTGGTGTCATAGCCCTGCAACGGACGGTCCCAGCCCCGGTTCCCCTGGCAAGCAACGCATGAAAGGAGATCCCCGTCACGGGAGCTGCCGGGCATGGCGGCTGCTCTACCGCTAGAATCCGAAGTTGCCTCGCCAGCAACCGAAAAGCAGCAACTCGTGCCCATTCTGTTCAATCGCCGCGATCACGTTGCCGCCTCCGACGGCGGCTCGGAGCGGCGGCGCGGACCTGACAGGCGGACCCGTGTCGCGCACGCGCTCGTGTACGGCAGCCTGAAGCCGCGGCGGCTCGGGCCGCGGCGGACCGGGGAGCAGGCGATCGGCGCCATCGACTGGTACCACCCGTGGTGGCTCGCGATCGCCACTCTCATTCTCGCCCTCTGCGCGAGCGATGCGATACTGACCATCGTGCTCATCAGCCGCGGCGCGTACGAGCTCAATCCGCTGCTGGCGCCGCTGATCGGCGGCTCGGGCGTGCTCTTCGTGGCGGTGAAAGTCGGGCTGACGGGGATCGGCGTAGTGCTGCTCACCGTGCTCTCGCGTGTCAAGGCTTTCGGGCGGTTACCGGTGGCGCTGCTGCTCTATGCGGTGCTCGCCGGCTATGCGGTGCTCATCGCTTACGAGCTGCGCCTCCTCGGACGGCCGTAAGAACCCTTAATCCCTTTTAATTCAATGACTGGCGCGCGGTTTTCAATTTCCTCCCGCGCGCGTTTCGGCTAGACTAGCGCTTCGCTGTTTGCGCCTCCCCATGCTCGAACCTACACCTCTCTTCGGCGGCAATGCCGCCTTTCTCGATGCCCTCTACGAGCAATACCTTCGCGATCCTGCGAGCGTAGAGGAAAATTGGCGACGCTACTTCGAGGGCCTGCCCGGCCCGAAGGGTGCGGAGCGTGCGCAGGGACCGATCGAGGCGGCACTCGCCGAGCGCGCGCGCCAGCCTCGCGCATCCGCCCGCGGGGCGCCGCCGGCTACGGATGGCGTCAACGCGAAGCAGGCCGCCGTCTCGCGCCTCATCCAGATCTGGACCAATCGCGGCCATCTGGTCGCGAACCTCGACCCGCTGGGGCTCATCCAGCGGCCGCGTCCGCCGGTGCTGCAGCTCGAGTACTTCGGCCTGGGTGCGGCCGATCTCGATTCGGAGTTCTTCACCGCCAGCCGCACCCCTGCGGTGCCGCAGCGCATGCGGCTGCGCGAGATCCTGCAACAGCTCGAGACCATCTACGCCGGCACCATCGGCGCCGAGTTCGCGCACATGTCGGAGTCGCGGGAGCGCCTCTGGCTGCAGGACCAGTTCCAGTCAGGCCGGCTGCTGCATCGCTTCGGGGCCGAGGAGCAGCGCAACATCCTCTGGCAGCTCACCGCCGCGGAAGGCCTGGAGCGCTACCTTCACACCAAGTACGTCGGCCAGAAGCGCTTCTCGCTCGAAGGCGGGGAGACGCTGCTGCCGCTCCTCGATGATCTCATCCAAAGCTGTGGCGGGGCGAGGATCGAGGAAGTCGTGATCGGCATGGCGCATCGCGGGCGCCTCAACGTCCTCGTCAATCTCCTTGGCAAGTCGCCGGCGTCGCTCTTCTCGGAATTCGAGGGCGCCTACGACCTGAGCCACCTCAAGGGCTCGGGGGACGTGAAGTATCACAAGGGCTTCTCCGCGGACCTGCGCACTGCGGCGGGCAACGTCCATACGGTGCTGGCGTTCAACCCCTCGCACCTCGAGATCGTCAATCCCGTGGTGGAGGGCTCCGTGCGCGCCCGGCAGGAGCGGCGCAACGACGCCAAGGGCGAGCGGGTGCTGCCGCTGCTGATT
The DNA here is from genome assembly GCA_036393055.1 of Steroidobacteraceae bacterium. Taxonomy (GTDB): domain Bacteria; phylum Pseudomonadota; class Gammaproteobacteria; order Steroidobacterales; family Steroidobacteraceae; genus 13-2-20CM-66-19. The sequence continues at coordinate 1,453 of DASVWT010000233.1, read as the reverse complement.
CACGGCGATGCGGCGTTTGCCGGCCAGGGTGTCGTGATGGAGACGCTGCAGCTGTCTCAGGCCCGCGGCTTCTACACCGGCGGCACAGTCCACGTCATCATCAACAACCAGGTGGGCTTCACCACTTCGGAGCCGAGCGACGCCCGCTCCACGCTCTACTGCAGCGATGTCGCCAAGATGTTGGAAGCGCCGATCTTCCATGTCAACGCCGACGATCCGGAAGCGGCCGTGTTCGTCGCCCGCCTGGCGCTCGAGTACCGCATGCGCTTCCACAAGGACGTGGTGATCGACCTGGTCTGCTATCGCCGCCTCGGGCACAACGAGGCCGACGAGCCGGCAGCCACCCAGCCGGTCATGTACGGTGTCATTCGCCAGCACCCGACCACCCGGCAGCTCTATGCCGGGAAGCTCGTTGCCCAGGGTGTGCTCACCCAGGCCGATACGGACGCGATGCTGGATCAGTATCGCGATGGACTCGACAAGGGCCGCCCGCAGGCGCGTGCCGCGCTCGGGATGATCGGCAACAATTTCACGGTCGACTGGACGCGTTATTCCCAGGCGGATTGGACGGAGAGGGTACGCACCGGCGTGGAGCAGCCTCGCCTGGAAGCCATCGGCAAGCGGCTGCTGGAGCTGCCCTCGGATCTTACGTTGCATCCCCGTGTCGCCCACATCATGGGCAATCGCAAGAAGATGCTCGCTGGCGAGACGCCGCTCGACTGGGGTTTCGCGGAGACACTTGCCTGCGCTTCACTGGTGGAGGAAGGCTTCTCCATCCGCCTCTGCGGCCAGGACAGCGGGCGCGGCACCTTCTTCCACAGGCACGCGGTGCTGCATGACCAGGGCTCCAACCGGGTCTACATTCCGCTGCAGCACCTTGCCGAGCCACAGCCGCGGGTCGAGATCATCGACTCGGTGCTCTCCGAGGAGGCGGTGATGGGCTTCGAGTACGGCTACTCGACCACCGAGCCCAACTGCCTCTCGATCTGGGAAGGGCAGTACGGCGACTTCGCCAACGGCGCCCAGGTCGTCATCGACCAGTTCATCAGCTCCGGCGAGGCCAAGTGGGAGCGCTACTGCGGGCTCGTGCTCTTCCTGCCCCACGGCTACGAGGGGGCCGGACCCGAGCACTCCTCCGCGCGCCTGGAGCGCTACCTGCAGCTCTGTGCGGAATCCAACATGCAGGTGTGCGTGCCCTCGACGCCCGCGCAGATGTTCCACATGCTGCGCCGGCAGATGCTGCAGCCCTTCCGCAAGCCCCTCATCGTCATGTCGCCGAAGAGCCTGTTGCGGCACGATCTTTCGGTCTCGAGCCTCGAGGACCTCAGCCGCGGCGGCTTCGCGCGGGTGATCGGGGAGAGCGATGACCTGCCTGCACAAGGCGTGCGCCGCGTGGTCTTCTGCAGCGGCAAGGTCTACTTCGACCTGCTGAAGGCGCGCCGCAAGGACGGCA
>DASVWT010000232.1:0-2309 GCA_036393055.1 Steroidobacteraceae bacterium | reverse complement strand
TGTAGGTCAATGATGTGCTCGTAAGCTATTGAAAAAGCAGTACAAAAATGGCTGGTCATTTTTTAGCCATTGCAATAAATATGCAATATAACCGGGAAATTTTACCCAGGGCAGGATGCTCACTCACAGAGTTATCCACAGCTTCTGTGGATAAGCGCGAGTTGGCACTTCCTGCGCCACAGCCCTACTCCCCGACCCGCTCGGCAATGCTTGTCGCCCCGCGCTTGCGCGGCTAAACTCGCCGGCCCTTTGAACCGAACCCGCCTGTCCCCACATAGGGACGGACCGCCACCGACTGAAGTGCCGCCATGAAGCCCGAAATCCATCCCGCCTACAAAGAGATCACGGTCACCTGCACCTGCGGCAACGTGTTCAAGACGAGCTCCACGCTGGGTCACGACCTGCAGGTGGAGGTGTGCTCGAGCTGCCACCCCTTCTACACGGGCAAGCAGAAGATCGTCGACACCGCCGGGCGCGTGGACAAGTTCCGCAAGAAGTACGGGGCGGCCGGCGCCGCCAAGTAAGAGCGTCTCCCGCTCACTCTTCGAGCAGCGCCTCCACCTCGATCACGCTCGCCCGCCGCATCGGCCGGCCATCCACCGGGCTCACTGGGGCCTGGCGGATCGCGTCCGCCGGGAACACTGTGGCCTCGATTGGCTGATCCTCGACCTCGAAGCGCAGTCCCGGAACCGCGAGCACCCGCTCCGGGCTCATGCGTACGCGCCGCTCCGTCACTTCGTGCGCGATGCCGCGATCGATGAGTTTCAGCGCGACCGATTCCGCGTAGTCTGCGAAGAGGTGCAGCTGCACTTCCGCGTACTCCGTCGCGGTGCCGCTCAGCACAGGGCCTACTAGCCGCGGCTCGAACTCCCGCAGCGCGTGCATGGCGGTCAGCGCCGCGCGCCGCTGCGCCTGCAACGATTCCTCGTGCGACTCGCCCCCGAAGAGGCGCTGGTACTCCGCCAGCGCCGTCTCGATCTCAGTGTTCTTCGGCAGTGCGGCGGTGCCGTCGGTGACGCCAAGCCTCTCCGCCGCCTTGCGCTTGGCGACGAAGAAGTCGCGGATGCCGTGCTCGGCCATGATGCGCGCGGCTTCCTGCGCGAGCGCGCGCCGCAGGTTCTCGCCCCGGGGTGTCGGGTACCGTCTCGCCATCGTGATCAGAATATCGAATCCGCGCCGGATTGAGTCTGCGTGCCCTGCGCGGCCGATCCCGCACCCGGAGCCGCCGTCGGCAAATGGTTGGCCATGAAGACCTCCGAAATGCCGTCCGGGTTCTCGTCACTTACCAGCGCGCCGGTCTGAGGAGACACGCGCAACGTGACGATGCCAGGCGGCTTCGGACGCTGCCACTGCGGTACACCCTGCAGCGCATAACGCATGAAGTGCATCCAGATGGGGAGTGCGGTATGCGCGCCCTCATCGCCTGCGCCCAGAGGACGGTTGTCGTCGTACCCCACCCAGACTGTGGCCTCGAGCTCCGGCGTGTACCCGTTGAACCATGCGTCGCGGTAGTCGTTGCTCGTACCAGTCTTGCCGGCGATGTCGTCGCGATTCAGCGCGAGGGCCCGCACGCCGGTGCCGTACTTGATGACGTCCTTCATCATGGAGGTCATCAGGTAATCGTTCTGCGGGCTGATGACCTGCGGCGCGAGGCGGTTCGGCGGCAGCGGGCCCGCGCCGCCGCGAAGCGCATCCGCTTCGGCCAGGAGGGCCGCAGGGCTCGCCGCAGGCTGCAGGTCGCTCAACGACGCCGGTACGGTACAGAGCGCGCAGGCGATGAGTGGCGAGGCCTGCCAGACCACCTTGTCGGAAGCGTCCACTACCCGATCGATGTAGTACGGGTCCACCTTGAAGCCGCCGTTGGCGAACACCGAATAGGCCGTAGCCATCTCGAGCGGCGTCGCGGGCAGCGTGCCGAGCGCCAGGGTGAGATTCTGCGGCAGGGTCTTGGGGTCGAAGCCGAAGCGGCTGACATACTGGCTGACATACGGCAGGCCGAGGCTGCGCAGCAGCCGGATCGAGACCAGGTTGAGCGAATGGGCGAGCGCCACTCGCAGGCGTATGGGTCCGCTGAACGAGCGGGTGTCGTTCTCCGGCCGCCAGGTGGCTTCCATGCCTTCTCCGCCCACCACCACCGGCGCGTTGAGGAGCGTACTCGCCGGCGTGAAGCCGTCGTCGAGCGCCGCGGAGTAGTAGAAGGGCTTGAACCCGGAGCCCGGCAGCCTCTCGGCCTGAATCGCCCGGTTGAACTTGTTGGAAAAGTAATCGAAGCCGCCGACGAGCGCGGCGATGGCGCCGTCGTTGGGATC
>DASVWT010000231.1:0-16016 GCA_036393055.1 Steroidobacteraceae bacterium | reverse complement strand
TCGACCGCCTCAGGCGCCAATATCACCGTCAGCGGAAACCAGGTCGCCACCGGGCTTCCCGTGTCCCCCGCGCCCGATTGCACCAAGGCCACCGGCGCCGCCAGCGACGCGCCCAGCCTCGCCTCATACGATCTGAATCAGTGGGCCATCGCGCTCCACTCGCTGCTGCCCGCCGACACAGCGACCGTCGCATGCAACACGAGCACTCCAGTGGAGTGCCTGATCACGATCAGCTGGAACGAGCAGGCCGTCGCGATGAATTCCGCCCAGGCCGGCACCGGAGCGGGTTCGGCCATCACCAACTCCACCTACACCCTCTACGTCGAGCCATGAAGCCCCTCAGGACACAGCTCGCAGCGCGCCGCCATCCGCTCACCGGGGGGTTCACACTCGTCGAGCTGATGGTCGCAATGGCCATCTCGCTCTTCCTTATTGGCGGGATGCTCGTCGTTCTGCAAAACGTCCGGTCTACTTACTCGACGCAGACCAAGCTTGCTTCGCTCGAAGACAGCGAGCGACTCGCGATGATGCTGATGTCTGACGTGATCCAGTCAGCCGGATACTTCCCGCAGCCATTGAGCAACACCGCTGCGGGCGAGATGCCCGCATCGAACAACTTCCCGGGTGAGGCTGGATCCCCGGCCATGACAGAGACGGCCAATACCCAGGGAGATACGATCACCGTCCGGTTCGCCGCCGATACCACCTCCCCCACGCTCATGAACTGCATGGGGCAGACCGCAAGCACGCCGGTCGATTGGGAGAACTATTTCTACGTCGATCCGAAGGGAAATCTCACCTGTCAGGTGACCAATGGAGCAACCAATGCCGCTAGCAATCCGGTGATTCTGGCGACGGGCCTCACGACAAACACCAACGCAACGACCGACCCGCCGGGCATGACCATTCTCTATGGGGTAACTTCAGGCACGGCATCCGCACCCACCTGCATGGACATCTACAAGACCAGCGCTCAAATGACGGCGGCAGATTGGCCCTACGTCTGCGCCGTAAAAGTCACCCTCACCTTCGTAAATCCGACGCCGCCGCCGGACGGTACCAAGCCCACGGTCTCATTTACCCGCGTCATCGCCGTGATGAATATGGCTGGAGCAAGCGCATGAGCCGCCCCAGCTCTTCAGTTCACGATTTCCGCGGCGAGCGTGGCATGGCGTTGATCACGGGCCTTCTCGTGCTGCTAGTGGTAACCATCATCGCAGTGGGCATGTTCACCGGCTTTGGGACCGAGGAGCAGATCGCGGGCAACTCACGGGAGAAGCAGCGCTCCTACAATGCCGCGGTCAGCGCTGAGCAGTACGCCGAGTGGCTCCTGACGAGCGGTCTGGCGCCCCAGTCAACCACGTGCGCGGCGGGCGCAGTAAGCTCGGACTCGCCGGAAATCTGCAATGCCACGGCGACTCCGACCGATTTCACCACTCTTGCTCTTCCCTGGGCCACGCGAAATACCTACACCCCATTCAGCTCCACTCAGACACTGGCAAAGACCGGCGCATCGCAGGGCAGCTATTACGATGCGCCGGCGTTCTACATCACCTATCTGGGTAACTCGGTAGCACAGGGCGGCGACCTCTATCAGATCGACGCGTACGGCTACGGTGGCACCTCAAATTCCGTATCCATCGTCGAGAGCACCTACGTCGTGAAAAATAATGTGGGTACTCGCTCACTGGATCCGGCTTCCGCGGGGCACTAATCATGAACCGAACCGCACTCACGAGCCTCCTGGCAGCGCTCGCCCTCCTCGGGTCCACCGCGGCCGGGGCGCAGACCATTTCCCAGGACTTCACGGGCAGCTCCGTACCGAGCAGCACCACTTCGGGCTGGGTACCCTACCTTGGCGCCTGCCTCACGGCGGGAGATGGCAGTGGAAGCATTCCCGCGTGCGTGGGATCCTCTTATTACACGTCAGGCCAGAATTGGGTGGGTGGCTACAGCGGCACGCTGCCGGACTCGAGTGGCAACGGCGCGCTGCGACTCACGAACGGTTGGACGACCGGCACGGGTTCGGGATTCAACAACGGATTCAACCAGGCCGGCGGCATCATTTCAAACTTTACGTTGCCGACCAACACCGGGGTGAGCATCGTCTTCACGGCCGTCAGCTACGCCGGCAACTCATACGACCGAAACGGAGGATCCACGGGCGACGGCGCGGACGGAATAGGCTTCTTCATCCTGGATGGGACCGCTTCCGCACCGTACGACAACGAGTTCGACGTCGGCGCCTTCGGTGGAAGTCTCGGATATACCTGCTCCAACACCAACAATGACGGCAAAATGCATCCAGACGGCACCACACGCCATTACGACGGCGTAGTAGGCGGGTACGTCGGGCTGGGTATCGACGAGTACGGCAACTTCATGAACCCAGGCGACAATACCGCCAGCGGGCCCGGCTTCAAGACCAATGCCATCGGCCTGCGCGGTCCGGGCAGCATCAATTGGTATTCACTCAATGCGCTGAACAGCACCTACTATCCCCCCAGCGCCGTCTCCGATGGCACTGCCGCCACGGGCGTCAATGACACCTGCAAGACCGGATATCTGTGGAAATACAGCGCGAACAGGAAGACCTGGTCCGAAACCACCACACCGGTCGCCGATTATCCCGAGCTCTCCTACAAGACACTATCCGGTTTTACGCTCGCAAACGAGACTGCAAGGAAGCGTCCGAGCGCGACTCCGATCACCTACAAGCTGACGATTTCCCAGAAAGGTACGTTGAGCGTCGGTTATTACACGAACAACGGAGCACTGCAGCCGGTCCTGCAAAACTATGATTTGACGAACAGTGGCGTCTATCCGCTTCCGGCATCGCTGCGCTTCGGCTTTGCCGGGTCCACCGGAGGTGGAACGAACGTCCACGAGATTCTCTGCTTCCAGGCCGGCCCGTCGAGCCTTGGCGATACCTCGCTCGGCGTCAACCAGAAGGAAGCTTCGAAGATCGCCGATGGCGAGCAGGCGTTCCTTGCCTACTACGACCCGACTCTCTGGACGGGAAATCTCACCGCCAATGCCTTGATGTACAACTCCACGACGCAGCTCGTGACGGTTTCGGCCACCGCGAACTGGGATGCTTCCTGCGACCTTACCGGCGTGGCGAGTGGAAGCTCTTGCGCCACCACCGGTCAGACCGGCCCCATCAGCGCGCAATCCCCGAGCAGCCGGACGATACTCACCTGGAACGGCTCGCAGGGCATCCCTTTCGAATGGAGCAAGCTGACGACGACGCAGCAGGGGGATCTCGACTCCTATCTGACGAGCGATTCCACCGAGCAGCAGCTACCCGCGACGGATGACCAGGGTAACTCGGCCTACGACGATCGCCTTCTTTACCTGCGCGGCGACCGCGCCAGCGAGATCAACACCCAGGGCCAGGGTCTCTTCCGCTACCGCAAGAGCGTCCTGGGCGATATCGTTGACTCCAACCCGACCTGGGTCGGCCCGCCGAGCGCCCCCTATTCGGTGGTATGGAAGGACTACCTGCATCCGGGCTCCTCGGCGCCCGAGAACGGCCCGAATTCCTATTCACAGTTCGAGACCAACAGCGGAACCCGGCTCAACGTGGTGTACGTGGGCGCCAACGACGGTATGATTCACGGCTTTCGCGCCGGCTCCTTCGATTCGAATCATAACTTCGTCAATAACGCGACGACGCCGAATGACGGCCAGGAAGTGCTTGCATACATGCCGAACACGGTATTGCAAGCCATCCATACCACCAGCGACGACGAAGCCGACTTCTCCAACCCCTACTACGCTCACGAGTTCTACGTCGATGCGACGCCGGACGCCGACGACCTGTACTATGCGAATGCCTGGCACACCTGGCTGGTCGGCGGCCTCGGAGCGGGCGGCGCGGCCCTTTACGCCCTCGACGTCACGAATCCTGCGAATTTCAGCGAGACGAACGCCAGCAGCCTCGTCCTGGGCGAATGGACGCCCTCGACCATCAGCTGCAGCGGCTCGACGAGCTGCGGGCAGAATCTCGGCAATACTTACGGGACGCCCGTCATCCGCAGGCTCCACAACGGCATGTGGGGCGTGATCTTCGGCAACGGCTATGGCAGCTCGACCGGTGACGCCGGCATCTACATCATGACCGTCGACCCGACCTCCGGAGCCGAGACGTTCTATTACCTCAGTACCGGCCAGGCGGGTACGAACGACGGCATCGCTTATCCGGCGCCCGCGGATCTCGACGGTGACAATATCGTCGATTACGTGTATGCGGGCGACCTGAACGGGCATGTCTGGCGATTCGATCTGACCAGCAGCGATCCCACCAAGTGGGCGGTAACCCCCGCCCCTGTTTTCACCGACCCGAGTGGGAATCCGATCACCACCAAAGTGAATGTCCAGGCCACGATCGTCAGTACAGGCACCCCCAAGATACTCGTGATCTTCGGAACGGGCCGCAAAACGCCGATCACCGTCAGTTCGGCAGCGCAATATGCGTCGGGCACTCAGCACCTTTATGGGATCTGGGACACGAACATGAGCGGCTGGAACGGGCTATCGTCCGTCAAATACGACAGCCTCACGTCCCCGCCGACCAGCATTCCCTTGAGCAGTCTGCAGCGGCAGACTCTCACTCCAGTGCTTTCGTCCGGTGGCTCATCCACCGGAGTGCTCGACGGGTCGGCCAACTCCGTTTGCTGGGCGGACAACGCAAGCTGCACCACACCGGAGTACGGGTGGTACATCACCCTGCCGAACAGCAACGAGCAGGTAATTTTCAATTCCGTGATCTATCAGGGCGTGCTGTACGTGAATACGACGATCCCGCCCGTGAACAAGGTCGGATCCTGCAGTCAGAGCACCGAGACGGGTGACACCATAGCCATCTCGGCGACCACTGGCGGAGTCGTGCAGCACCTCTTCCCGGCGTATTCCGATACCAGCGCAGCCGGACAGCAGACCAACGGCTCCGGCTCACCATTCATCGTTCTGGCGGGCGGATCGGCTTTTGTCCTGACCCAGACGGTGACGAGCGGCTCGACCACGGGTACGACCGCCGGTCCGTTCACGTGTGCCGTCGGCAACTCCAAGGTCTGCGAAGGCAAAGTCACCTACCAGAGCGGCGGCGGCCAGCGACTGACCTGGACAGAGCTGCGATGAACCTACGGGAAGAATCCATGAAAGCGCAACAGCTTCCGACCCGCGCGGACGGCTTCACACTGATCGAGCTGATGATTACGGTCGTCGTGGCCACCATCCTTATCGCGATCGCCATCCCCTCGTACAAGTCTGAAATCGAGAAGTCGCGGCGCACAGATGCTAAGACGGCCGTGTTGGACCTGGCCGCGCGCGAGCAGCGGTTCTACAGCCTGCAAAATTCGTTCACGACGTCGTTCAGCAATCTGGGATATGCATCCGGGACCCCCACCTCAGTCACGGTTGGAAGCGGCTACTACACGGTCAGCCTCTCCACCACGACACCGACCGGTGGTTTCACCGTCACGGCGACAGCCACCGGCTCACAGACCGCCGATACGGCCTGCCAGACCTTCACGGTGGACAATACGGGGCTGCAAAAGGCTTACGACGCGAGCAACAACGACAATACGACCACCTGCTGGCAGTAAGCGGAAGGCATTTCAGGCGGGCCACGCCGAGGCGGCGTTCCGTCTCAGTCGAGCTTGAATTCGATCGTATCCCAGCGCGTCGTCTCCTCGTGGCGCGCCTGGCGGCGGATGGCATCGACCAGCGCCCGCTCGTCCCAGTCCACGATCTCGTTGGCCAGGTCGGCGAGCGCCTTCGGCACGGGCTTCTGCGAGCCGAAGGGCTTCAGGAGCACCACCGCCTTCTGACTCGCCTGCGCGTAGAGGAGCTGGAAGGTCACCAGGTCCTGGTTGCCCTCGAAGAGGCTCGAGAGGGCGATGACCGCCTCGACCGGGGCGATCTGGCGCCGCAGCTCCTCCTTGCCGGCTTCCTTGTCTGCCCCGGGGCGCTTGTCGGGCGCGCTGAAGTTCCGGTAGAAGAAATTCCGCGAGCTCTCCAGGTACTCGAAGACCCGCAGGTAGTCATCGGACGGCTCCCAGGTGTGCGTGACGAAGAGGCGGACGGGATTGGCCTGGGACATAAGGCCAAGTTTGGCACAAGAGGCGCCCGGCGCGAAGCGCTTCCCCGGGGATATGCCCTGGATATGCAATAATCGTCCCTCTGGCTTGCCGCCGCGCAGGACTGCCTCAGATTGCGTCTGGTCGCCTATAACATCCGCTACGCCACGGGCACCGGCCCGGCGTTCCACCTGCCCGTGCCCGGTGCCGGGTACCTGCGCAGCAACCGCAGGATCCTGGCGGGGATCACGGAATTCCTGCGCGCCGAGCGCGCGGACGTCGTGGGCCTCATCGAGGTCGATACCGGCTCCATCCGCACCGGCATGGTGAACCAGGCGGAGGCGATCGCCGCCGAGCTCGGGCACTACTCGACCTATCAGTGCAAGTACGGCGCCAGCTCGATCAATCACCTGATGCCCATCGTGCGCAAGCAGGGCAATGCCTTCCTTTCCGCGCCGCACGTGCATGGGGAGCGCTTCCATTACTTCGACGCCGGCATCAAGCGGCTCACCATCGAGCTCGAGCTCGAGAACGTCTGCGTCTTCCTGGTGCATCTGTCGCTGAAGTTCCGCCACCGCCAGTACCAGCTGCGCGCGCTCCACGATCTCATCGTGAAGTCCAAGAAGCCCGTCATCGTGGCCGGCGATTTCAACACCTTCTGGGGCACGCACGAGATCTATCTTTTCATGCGCGCGGCCGGGCTGCGCAGCGCCAATTCCGCGGGCCTCCCCTCGTTCCCGGCGCGCGTGCCGCGCATCGAGCTCGACTTCATCCTGGTGAGCGAGGGCATCGAGGTGACCGATTTCCGCGTGCCGGACGTGCGGTATTCGGACCACCGTCCGCTCATCTGCGACTTCCACGTGCGCGCCAACAACTCGGAGCAGCGCTCGGCCGCAGCCTGAAAGGGTAAACCAACGATGACCGTCTTCCGGCGCGAAGCGCCGCTACACGGACGGGGTTCGCTCTGGCGAACCCCGTAGAAGTCTGCGCGCAGCGCATGAAGAACACCGAAACCCCCGCCCCCGCCTGGCGAATGGAGCGCGACGACGACGGCATCATCTGGCTCACCGCCGACAAGCCGGATACCTCCACCAACGTCCTCTCGAGCAGCGTTCTGCGCGAGCTCGACGCCCTCCTCGACCGGATCTCATCGCCGCCGCGCGGCATCGTGGTGATCTCCGCCAAGAAGAGCGGCTTCATCGCCGGCGCCGACATCAAGGAATTCACCGGCGTGCGGAGCGCCGAGGGCGGCTATCGCCTGATCCGCGCCGGCCAGCAGGTATTCGACCGGCTGGAGGCGCTCTCCTGCCCGACAGTCGCCGCGATCCACGGCTTCGCGCTCGGCGGCGGGCTCGAGCTCGCTCTCGCCTGCCGCTACCGGGTCGCAGTCGGCGATGAGCGGCTGTCGCTCGGCTTCCCGGAGGTGCAGCTCGGCATCCACCCGGGATTCGGCGGGACCGTGCGCAGCGTCAGGCTGATCGGCGTGCGCGCGGCGATGGAGATGATGCTGACGGGCAAGTCCGTGCGCGCGCAGAAGGCGCTGCGGCTCGGCCTCATCGACAAGCTGGTGCCGGAGGGTGAGCTGCGCGCGGCGGCGCGCCAGCTCATCCTCGATCCGCCGCCGCCGCACCGCCCGGGTCTCACGGAGCGGGCCCTGAGCTGGCCCGGCGTGCGCTCGCTGGTGCAGCGCTCCCTCGTCGGTCAGGTCGCGCAGAAAGTCCGCCGCGAGCACTACCCCGCGCCCTACGCCATCATCGATCTGTGGGTACGCTACGGCGCGCATGGCGCCGCCGCCTTCGAGGCCGAGGCACGCTCGATCGCGCAGCTCTTCACCACCGAGACCGCCCGCAACCTGATCCGCATCTTCCTCCTGCAGGATCGCCTCAAGGCTCTCGGCGGCAAGCCCGCAACGCCGCTCGAGCGTGTGCACGTGGTAGGCGCCGGCGTCATGGGCGGGGACATCGCCGCCTGGTCGGCACTGCGGGGCTTCCAGGTGACGCTGCAGGATCGGGAGCCCGGGCTCATCGAGCCGGCGCTGAAGCGCGCGCGCGAGCTGTTCGAGAAGCGGTTGCGCGATCCTGCGAAGGTCACGGAAGCCCAGGGCCGTCTGACCGCCGATGTCCCGGGGGATGGCGTTGCGCAAGCCGATGTCGTCATCGAGGCGATCTTCGAGAGTCTGCAGGCCAAACGCGAGCTCTACGCCGCGCTCGAGCCGCGCATGAAGCCGGGCGCGATCCTCGCCACCAACACCTCGAGCATCGTGCTCGAGCATCTTGCCGAGCATCTCGCCGATCCGAAGCGCCTGGCGGGGCTGCACTTCTTCAATCCCGTCCCGCAGATGCCGCTCGTCGAGATCATCCACACCGCGACCACCGATCCGGCGGTCCTCAAGACCGCCATCGCCTTCACCCGCAGGTTGGACAAGCTGCCGGTACCCTGCCGCAGCGCCCCCGGATTCATCGTCAACAGGGTGTTGATGCCCTACCTGCACGAGGCCATGCATGCCGCCCAGCAGGGCGTGCCGCTCGCCGTGATCGATGAGGCCGCCATCGCGTTCGGCATGCCGATGGGACCCATCGAGCTCGCCGACGTGGTGGGACTCGATGTTGCCGCGCATGTGGGTGAGATCATCGCCGCCGATCTCGGGCGTCCCACCCCGAACCTCTCGCGCCTGCGCGAGCTGGTAAGCCTGGGCAAGCTCGGCCGCAAGAGCGGCGCGGGGTTCTATCTGTGGAAGGACGGCAAGCCGGTGAAGCCCGCCGTGGCGGCGGAGGCGGCGCCGCCCGACCTGATCGATCGCCTCATCCTGGTCCTGGTCAACGAATGCGCCGCGTGTCTGCGCGAGCGGATCGCGGAGGATGCGGACCTGATCGATGCCGCTGTCATCTTCGGCACCGGATTCGCGCCCTTCCGCGGCGGTCCACTGGCCTACGCGCGCGCCCGTGGGGTGGCCGCCGTGGTCGAGCGGCTGGAGGAGCTGGCGGCCCGATACGGCGTCCGCTTTCAGCCGGATTCCGGGTGGTCGATGGTGGCCGGCGCCCCTTGAGCCAAAACGTGAACGGCACCCCGGTCGGCCGGGGGGCCTGTGCTACCATCCGACATAATTTTCACGGGACGAGCCGTGCCGGACAGGGCGCCTTCGGACCGAGACACGATCAGGCCGAACCCAAGATGCTCGAAGAACGCGAAGCAAGCGTTCAACTGCTCAAGACCTTCGCGCCGCTCGACGGCCTGAAGCGCGACAACATCGCGGCTCTTGCGAAGAAGGTCGTCGTGCGCACCATGCCCGCCGGGCGCACCCTCTTCAAGGAAGGCGATACCGACAGGCGTACCATGTGGCTGGTAGGCGGCATGGTCGAGGTGAAGGAAGGCGAGCGCACCATCGCCATGATCCGCGGCGGCACGCCGGAGGCGCGCACCCCGCTCTACCCGCAGCTTCCCCGCCAGGTGACGGCCCGTGCCGTCGATGAGATCAGTTATCTCTCGATCGACAGCGAGCTGCTCGATGTCATGATCACTTGGGATCAGACGGGGACCTACGAGGTCGCGGAGCTGCAGGCGCAGCTCGAGAACGCCGGCGGCGATGACTGGATGACGACGCTGCTTTCCACCAAGGCCTTTCACCGCATCCCTCCCGCCAACATCCAGGCGATCTTCATGCGCCTGCAGCGCGTGCCCTACCGGGCAGGCGATGTCATCATCAAGCAGGGCGATGAGGGCGACTTCTTCTATGTGATCGTGAGCGGCAAGTGCCTGGTGACACGCGAGACGCCGCTCAACAAGGAAGGCATCAAGCTCGCCGAGCTCGGTGTCGGCGACACCTTCGGCGAAGAGGCGCTGATTGCGGAGGCCAAGCGCAACGCCACGGTTGCGATGCTTTCCGACGGCGTGCTCATGCGCCTCAACAAGCAGGATTTCCGCGAGCTCATGAACGAGCCGCTGCTGCAATGGGTGAGCTACGAGAGGGCGAGGGACATCATCGCCCGCGGCGGCCGCTGGCTCGACGTGCGCCTGCCGAGCGAGCACCAGAACCTCTCCATCGAAGGCTCGCTCAACATCCCGCTCTATTTCATCCGCCTGAAGCTCTCGACGCTCGATCGCAAAGTGCCGTACGTCGTCTATTGCGACACCGGCCGGCGCAGCTCCGCAGCCGCCTACATCCTGGTGGAGCGTGGGTTCGACGCGTACGTGCTGACGGGCGGCCTCACGCACAGCGGCATCAATCTCCGCCGAAGCGCGTAAGGGCGCCTACATCGTGTGGGTGGCCTTGTCGCCCGCGAGCGCGCCGGCGAGATAGGTCTCGATCTTCTTCTGCGTCTGCCCGTGGTCCTGCTCGCTGAACTGCACGCCGATGCCGGCCGTGCGCTTGCCCTGGGCGCCCTTCGGAGTCACCCAGATCACCCGGCCCGCGACCGGCAGCTTCTCGTCCTCGCCCATGAGGTTGAGCAGCATGAACACCTCATCGCCCAGCCGGTAATTGCTGTTGGTCGGAATGAACAGCCCGCCGTTCTTCACGAACGGCATGTAGGCGAGATACAACGCGCTCTTGTCCTTGATGGTGAGCGTCAACAGCCCCGGCTTGTTCCCACCCGCTCTCAAATTCGAAGACCCTCAGGCTCAGGTTAAGCGCCGCGCGACTCGAAGGAGCGCAGCAGGCTCTCGAGCGCCAGTCCCCGATTGATCGGCGCGTCGAACGATGACTTGAGCTCCCGAACGGCATCCAGGAGCCCAAAAAGCTGCCGCAAGTCTAAGCGCTCCCCCTGCCCGCGTGGGTGCGCGCCAGCCCGCACTTCTGTAAAGACGGCACCGCCGCCCATGCGGCCGCGAATCCGTTCCGTGAGCCAATTCTCAACGCAGGTGAGCCGCAGCGGCAGCTCCGACCGTGCCCAGCGCTCCGCGGTCGCCACGGGGTCGCCCGCACCCGCGGCAGCCTCCTCCAGGCCGCGCCAGACTTCCGTGGCCACCTCGATGACCGTTGCGGGGTCGGCAGCGCCCGCCACCATGGGCGCCGTGCCGAGAACCGCCAGCACTTTCTCCCAATCGGCCGGTCCCCGAGTCGCCTCGAGCCACGCTATGGCTTCTGCACGCTGCGGCGCGCGCACCCGCACCCGCTGGCAGCGGCTGAGGATGGTCGCGGGCAGGCGCGAGGGCTGGCTGGCGACGAGGATGAGGAGCGTACCTTGAGGCGGCTCCTCAAGAGTTTTCAGTAAGGCATTGGCAGCAAAGCGATTCATGCTGTCGGCCGGCGACAGAATACCCACCTTGTAGCCACCCTGGTGAGCCGTGAGGGCGAGCTCCGCCGCGAGCTCACGGAGCTGCTCGATGCGGATCTGGCTCGATCCCTCGAGCGGGCGCACGACTGTGAGATCCGGATGCTGCTCTCGCGCGGCGCGCTGACACGCCACACAGCGCCCGCAAGGACCGGCATCGCCGGGGCTGGCGCAAAGGACCAGGCGCGCAGCCCAGGCCGCCAGCCACTCACCGCCGGCGCCGGGGGCCTCGTGGATCAGAAGTGCATGCGACAGCCTTCCGGCGGTGCACGCCCCGCGCAGCCGCGCGATCTCGGCACTGAGCCAGGGGGGAGCCTCGGCATTCGGGGGGGTCACGGCGGTCCACCCCGGCCTCGCGCTGTCGCCAGCCGCTCGAGGACAGCCGTAACCTGCCGCTCCACCCCCTCGAGGGGCAGGGAGGCATCGATGACCTGGATACGCTGAGGCTCCTGTCGTGCGAGCTTGAGATACGCCGCACGCACCCTCTCGAAGAATGCCTCAGTCTCGGCCTCGAACCGGTCCGCGGCACCGGCCCGGCGGCTCCTGGCGCGCTCGAGGCCCACCGTCACCGGCAGGTCGAGCAACAGAGTGCAATCCGGCTGCAGGCCGCCGTGGACCTGGCTCGCCAGGGATTCGATCCATACCGGATCGACACCCCGGCCACCGCCCTGGTACGCCCGGGTGGCGTCCGTGAAGCGGTCGCATACCACCCACTCACCGCGCTCCAGGGCCGGCCGGATGAGATTCTCGAGATGGATCCCGCGCGCGGCGAACATGAGCAGCATCTCCGTCACGGCCGATAGCCGCTCCTCCCCCCGCTCGAGCACGATCTGCCGCACCCTCTCGGCGAGCGCCGTGCCGCCGGGCTCCCGGGTGAGGATCGCGTCGATCGATTGCCGGGCGAGCCACTGGTGGATGCTGCGCGCGACGGTCGACTTACCAGCGCCCTCGATCCCCTCCAGGGTGATGAACAGTCCCCGGGCCATCAGTTCCCCGCCGCCCGCCGGCGCGTTGCCGCCTGCTGCTGCTCGCGCAGGCGCGCGAGATAGACCCGCAGCTCCGCATCATGCTGAGCCAGTGTGGCCGAGAAATGATGGCCCCCCTGCCCCGTCGCGACGAAGTAAAGATCGTCCGTGTGGTCCGGATGGACGGCGGCGAGCAGGGAATCCAGACCCGGCAGGCAAATGGGTGTCGGCGGCAGTCCCGAGCGCGTGTAGGAGTTGTATGGCGTGTCGGTCTTGAGGTCCTTCGTATGGATGGTCCCGTCATACTGGCTGCCGAGCCCGTAGATGACCGTTGGGTCCGACTGCAGCCGCATGCCGCGGCGCAGGCGATTGACGAAGACGCCCGCGATGAGCCCGCGCTCATCGGCGACGCCCGTCTCCTTCTCCACGATGGAGGCGAGGATCAACGCCTGGTAGGGAGCGTCGAACGGCAGGCCATCGCTCCTTTCCTGCCACACCTTGGCGAGCACGGCGGACATCCGCTCGTAGGCCATCGTGAGGATCGTCAGGTCGCTGGTGCCCGGCGCGAAGCGATAGGTATCGGGGAAGAACCGCCCCTCGGGGCTCTCGCCCGGGTGGCCGAGCGCGCGCATCACCTCCGCATCGCTCCTGCCGCGCAGCGTATGGGCGATGTCCGCCTGCGCATCGAGCTCGCGCCGGAAGTCGGCGAACCGCGCCCCTTCGACCACGGTGAGCTGATCCAACACCACCTTGCCCTCCTCGAGCATGGTGATGATGTCCGCGGGGCTCGCATGCGCAGGGATTTCGTAGGTGCCGATCTCGATGCGCGGAATGCGGCGATTCAGCCGCAGGTAAAGCTCCACTTCGCGCGGGTGGCCGAGGGCGCCGAGCGTGGCGAGACGGCCGAGCACCGAGCGGGTGCTCTCGCCGGGGGAAACCTTCAGCGTAACGGGCGTATCCGCCGGACCCTGAGCTTGGAAATCCCGGCGCAACAGCGCGTAGCCGGCCGCCGCCACTGCCAGAATGACGAGCACCAGCAGTGTCGTCATGACCACCGCGCCGCGGTGCCTGCGCATATCAGCCATCGGCGGGCTCCTCGAGCAAGGGCCGAAGCAGGCTCTGTATGCGCCGCGTCACGGGACCGGGGGCCAGGATCCTCTCCTGCATGCGACCCACCGGCCAGATGCCCACGCGGGCGTTCGTGAGAAACACCTCCGGTGCGGCCGCAAGATCGTCGGGCAACACGGTGCATTCGGTAGCGGAGATTCCAGCGCGCGCGGCCTCTCGCAGCACGACATGCCGCATTACTCCCGCCACTCCACAGAGGTCGATGGCCGGCGTGCGCAGGCGCGGGGACTGCGGCGGGCCTTCGACGAGAAATACGTTGGTCATGGTGCCGGAGACGAGATTTCCGGATCGGCTGAGCATCAGGGACTCCGCGACCGCGGCGGCTCCAGGCTCACCGCGCGCCAGGATCTGCTCCAGGCGATTGCAGTGCTTGAGGCCGGCGAGCGCGGGGTTCTCGCCAAGGCGCATCGCCGCCACGCGCACGCTCACCCCCTGCTGTTGCAGAACGGGGCTTTCCACGGGCCAAGGATAACGAATCACCACGCGTGTTGCCTGCTCGCGGCCGCTGACTGCGTAACCGCGGACGGTGGCCCGACCCCGGGTCACGATCAGCTTGACGATCGACCGCTCCTGCGCCCCCGCGACGCGCTCGATCTCCTCGCACAGCAGCGGCATCGCGGGCGGTGGGAAGCCCAGCACGCGACACCCATGCGCCAGGCGCTGCAGATGCAAGGAGAGAAAGCGCGGGCGGCCCTTGAGACACGCGATCGTCTCGAAGAGGCCATCTCCGAAGTGCAGCCCCCGGTCGAGCGGCGAAATGCCGCCGGCGGCGGCGCCGTCGATGAGCATGCAGATCGCCGAGTCTGCTCCATCCGCGCCCGGCGCGTTGCCAGATCCTGCGCCTGTCACGTCGCAGCCCCTGCACGCCCGGTCTCGCCGAACACGGCAAGGAGTCCGCGCGCCTTGGCGCGACACTCCTCGAGCTCGCGCTCCGGATCAGAGTCGGCCACGATCCCGGCGCCGGCGCGAAACTCGATGACTCGCTGCGCGAGCGTCATGGTCCGGATCAGGATGTTGAGATCCATGCTGCCATCGCGCCCGAGCAGGCCGAGGGAGCCCGTGTAGGCACCGCGCCCCTGGCCTTCCAGCTCCGCGATGATCTGCATGCAGCGGTGCTTCGGACAGCCCGTGATGGTCCCGCCCGGAAACACTGCGCGTAAGACATCGATGGCGGTCACATCCCGGCGCAGCGTCCCCGTCACACTGGAGACGATATGGTGCACGTGCGCATAGGATTCGATGGTCATCAATTCCTCGACCGATACCGTGCCGGCCTCGCAGACCCGCCCGAGGTCGTTGCGCTCGAGATCGATGAGCATGATGTGCTCTGCCCGCTCCTTGGGGTGCGCGGCCAGAGCCGCGGCCTCGCGGGCATCCTCTCCCGGCCGCCGGCTGCGCGTGCGCGTGCCCGCGATCGGACGGGTCTCGACACGCCGTCCCGCGATGCGCACGAGCCGCTCAGGCGAGGAGCTGAGCACCGCGCCGCCCCGCCACTGCGCCAGGGCCGCAAAGGGCGCGGGATTGACGCTCCGCAGGCGCTCATACAACAGGCCGATATCCACCTCGCCGCGCAGCTCGACTCGCCACGGACGTGACAGGTTGGTTTGGTAGATGTCCCCCGCCCGGATGTAATCCTTGCCGCGCCGCACCCGCTCGAGGTACATCGACGCCTCCTCCTCGATGACTCTGGCCACCGCGGGCGGAGAGGGTACTTCGGCAGTACCGGAGCCGGCGGCTGCCGCCAGCTCATGTGCGTCGCTTGCGAGGGCATCGAGCGCCGCCGCTGCGCCCTCCTCGGCAATTGCATGGATTTCGCCCGAGCCCCTGTCATGCACCAGCGCGCAAGGTACGCGCAGGGCGAAGGCCTGCCACGAGTGTGGGGAGGCGGCGCGGGGCAGGATGAGCCGCGGCTCGACTTCGGCGGCGAGCTCGTAGCCAATGAAGATCGCCCAGCCGCCGCAGAACGGGGCGCCAGTGGGCTCGCCCGGTCGGTGACCGGCCCATGATGGCTCCCGTCCGGAATCGCTCACAGCGATCTTCTCACTGGCGACCCACCGCTCGAGGGCGGCCAGGAACCCGCGAGAGCCGCTTCCTTCGAGGCCCGCCGCGAGCGCCGCCGCCGCGGAGGGCCCCTCCCCATGGAGGCGCCCCTGCGCATCGAGCCAGAGCGCTCCGGTCGGGAATCCGACGAGCACGCTCCTCTGACTGAGCGGCCCGTCAGCCGCGCTGTCGAGCAGTACGGGGTAGCGCTCCGGACGGTGCGCCGCCAGCTGCCGCAATACCGCGGGCGGAACGTCGAGCTCGCGATGGATCACATATTGGGCCCGTGCGACCCCGCTGCCGCGGCTGTCAGCCGCTGAATCGCCGGAAGACCACCGAGCCGTTGGTGCCGCCGAAGCCGAAGGAATTCGACAGGGCGACATCGATCCTCATCGGCCGCGCGGTGTTCGGCACGAAATCCAGATCACAGTCCGGATCCGGGGTGTGGTAGTTGATGGTGGGCGGCGCCACCTGATCGCGGATCGCGAGAATGGAGAAGATCGCCTCTACCACGCCCGCGGCGCCGAGCA
>DASVWT010000230.1:0-2002 GCA_036393055.1 Steroidobacteraceae bacterium | reverse complement strand
CACATCACCGGAGTACTCCTCCGGCGTGACGACCTCGACCTTCATGATCGGCTCGAGCAGCACGGGCTTCGCGCGCCGGAAGCCTTCCTTGAAGCCCATGGAGCCGGCGATCTTGAACGCCATCTCGCTCGAGTCGACGTCATGGTACGAGCCGTCGAACAGAGTGACCTTGACGTCCACGACCGGATAGCCGGCGATTACGCCTGTCTGAACGGCCTCCTGAATGCCCTTGTCGACAGCCGGGATGAACTCCCGCGGAATCGTGCCGCCCACGATGCCGTTGACGAACTCGTAACCCTTGCCGGTCGGGTTCGGTTCGAGCGTTAGCCACACATGGCCGTACTGGCCGCGGCCGCCCGACTGGCGCACGAACTTGCCTTCCTGCTCGACCTTGCCGCGGATGGTCTCGCGGTAGGCGACCTGCGGCTTGCCGACGTTCGCCTCGACTTTGAACTCGCGCTTCATGCGGTCGACGATGATCTCGAGGTGCAGCTCGCCCAAGCCCGAGATGATGGTCTGGCCCGACTCCTGATCGGTGTGGACGCGGAAGGAGGGATCCTCCTTCGCGAGGCGCTGCAGGGCGAGGCCCATCTTCTCCTGGTCGGCCTTGGTTTTCGGCTCCACCGCAACGGAGATCACCGGGTCCGGGAACTCCATCTTCTCGAGCGTGATGACCTTCTCGAGGTCGCACAGCGTGTCGCCGGTGATGACGTCCTTGAGGCCCACGGCCGCCGCGATGTCGCCGGCGCGCACTTCCTTGATCTCACTGCGCTCGGCGGCGTGCATCTGCAGCAGACGGCCGATGCGCTCTTTCTTGGATTTGGTCGGCACGAACACCGTGTCGCCGGAGTTGAGCACGCCGGAGTAGACACGGAAGAACGTCAGGTTGCCGACGAAGGGATCGTTGAGAATCTTGAAGGCGAGCGCCGAGAAGGGCTCCTCATCCCCTGCCTTGCGGGTATCGGCAACGCCGCGATCGTCGATGCCCTTCACGTCGGGCATCTCGATGGGCGAAGGCATGAACTCGATGACGGCATCGAGCAGCGCCTGCACGCCCTTGTTCTTGAAGGCCGTGCCGCACATGCAGAGCACGATCTCGTTGCGGATCGAGCGCTCGCGCAGGCCCTGGCGCACTTCCTCCTCGGTGAGCGCCTCGCCCTCGAGGTACTTGCTCATGAGCGCATCGTTAGCTTCCGCCGCCGCCTCGATCATCTTGGCGCGGTACTCCCCGGCTTGCGCCTGGAGATTCGCCGGGATGTCACGGTACTCGAAGCGCATCCCCTGGGTCTCCATGTCCCAGTAGATGGCCTTCATGCGGATGAGGTCGACCACGCCCTCGAACTTGTCCTCGGCGCCGATCGGAACCTGGATCGGCACGGGATTGCCGCGCAGACGGGTCTTGATCTGCTCCACGCAGCGCAAGAAGTTGGCCCCGGCCCGGTCCATCTTGTTGACGAACGCGATGCGCGGCACGCCGTACTTGTTCATCTGCCGCCACACGGTCTCCGACTGCGGCTGCACGCCGGAGACGGCGCAGAACAGGGCGACGGCGCTGTCGAGCACGCGCAGCGAGCGCTCCACCTCGATGGTGAAGTCGACGTGTCCCGGCGTGTCGAGGATGTTGATCCGATGCTCGGGGAAGCTCTGGTCCATCCCCTTCCAGAAGCACGTGGTGGCGGCGGCCGTGATGGTGATGCCGCGCTCCTGCTCCTGCTCCATGTAGTCCATGACGGCCGCGCCATCGTGGACCTCGCCGATCTTGTGCGACACACCCGTGTAGAAAAGAATGCGCTCGGTCGTAGTCGTCTTCCCCGCATCGATGTGTGCGGAGATGCCGATGTTCCGATAACGCTCAATGGGCGTCGCGCGTGCCACGGTCAACTATCCTCTGAGGGCCTTCCGGCGGAGCCGCCGGCTCTTACCAGCGGTAGTGCGCGAAGGCCTTGTTGGCCTCAGCCATCCGGTGGGTGTCCTCGCGCTTCCTGACCGCGGCGCCGCGGTT
>DASVWT010000229.1:0-9139 GCA_036393055.1 Steroidobacteraceae bacterium | reverse complement strand
CACCGGCAGCTTCGTCCTCTGCCGGGCCGGGTTGATGGAAGGCCGGCGCTCGTGCGTCAGCTGGTATCACTATCAGGACTTTCGCGAGGCATTCCCCGGTCACGATGTGGTCGCCGACCGCCTGTTTCTCGCCGACGGTCCACGCATCACCTGCGCGGGCGGCGCCGGCAGCGCCGCGCTCGCGACCCACCTCATCGAGCAGCACCTCGGGCGCGCGCAGGCGCAGAAGGCGACGCAGGTGCTGCTGTTCGACCGCCCGCGCCAGGGCAGTGACGCGCAGCCGCATCCGCCCCTCTCCGAAGGCATCAGCGAGCCGCGCGTGCGCCGGGCGTTGCTCCTGATGGAGCAGAACCTGACACGTCCGATCCCCATTGGCGCCATCGCCGACGAGCTCGGCGTCTCGACACGACAGCTCGAGCGGCTCTGCCGCGAGAACGTCGGCGTCGGTCCGGCCTCGCTTTATCGGCAGCTGCGCATGCGTTATGCGAGCTGGCTGATCCAGAACACGGACCGCTCGATGACGGACATCGCCATCGAGACGGGATTCGCCGACTGCGCGCACTTCTCGCGGCAGTTCAAGGATGCCTACGGGATATCCCCTTCCACGCACCGCCTGCAGCCCAACCGAGTCGCGAATGCCGACGCCGCCCGCTCCCGAGTGTTCGAGTAAGCTCGCGGCGGCTGCATCACACGATGATGGCGCTTTCATTCAATCCCGGGCCGGAGGCGTCGGCTCTAATCGACGCAAAGCACGAGGGTCGTCATGAAGTCGAGTGTTCCTTACGCCGTTGCCGCCATTCTGGCCGGCGCCGCCTTCCGGGCGTTCGCCGCACAGCCCGCCGCCGACCAGCCGCCTCCGCCGACTGACGGCGCGGCGAGCACCGCCGCGACGGGCGCAGACCAGCTCGCCACCATCGTCGTCACCGCTCAGCGGCGCACGGAGAACATCCAGGACGTGCCGATCTCGATGCAGGCGCTCACTTCCCAGACCATTCGCCAGCTCAACATCCAGACATTCGACGATTACGTGAAGTATCTGCCCAACGTCACGGCGGCGAACAACGGGCCGGGGCAGAACGAGATCTTCATGCGCGGCGTCAGCGCCGGCTCGCAGGCGAGCCAGGGCAGCGGCTCGACCGGCCTCTGGCCGAACGTCGCCGTCTACCTGGACGATCAGTCCGTGCAGCTGCCGAACCGCAACCTGGACGTCTACGCCGCCGACCTGCAGCGCATTGAGGTGCTGGAGGGCCCACAGGGAACGCTCTTCGGCGCCGGCGCCGAGGCAGGCGTAGTCCGCTACATCACCAACAAGCCGCAGCTCGATGTCACTTCCGGGGACGTCGAGGCAGGCTACGGGACCACCGCGCACGGCGATAACAATTCCGACGTGACGGCGGTCCTGAACCTGCCGGTGATCGCCGGTCACATGGCGGTGCGGGCGGTGATCTACGACGCGCGCCGCGGCGGCTACATCGACAACGTCCCGGCCACTTTCACCCGCAAGAACACCGACATCGGCATCCATTACGCCGGTTACGCGGCGGTGAACGGCCAGTGCCCCGACGGACAGCCGAACAGCGGTTACTGCGTCCCGCCCGGCAGTCCCACGGTCAACAACTATCAAATCGCGGGCCGCGCCATCAACCCAGTGGAGTACCAGGGAGCGCGCGCCGAGGCGCTCTACAGGTTCAATGACGACTGGGACCTTCTGATCACGCAGTCCTACCAGGACCTCCACTCGCAAGGCGTCTTTTACCAGCAGCCGAACGCTTCCGACGGTGCGGCGCTGTCACCGCTCGAGGTCACGCTGTTCAACAGCGCCTTCGACAAGGACAAGTTCACGAACACCGCCTGGACGGTACACGGCAAGGTGAAAGGCCTCGATTTTGTCTACACCGGCGGTTACCTCGACCGCAATGTCGAGCAGGTGGGCGACTACACCAACTACGCGCGCGGCGTATACGCGGACTATTATCAGTGCTACGGCCCGAACTCCGCCGTCAATCCCCTGACGCCGACCTGCTTCTCCCCGAGCTCCGTCTGGCGCTCGGTCGAGCGCAACGTGCACCAGCAACATGAGGTTCGGCTGAGCACGCCGGATAGCTGGCGGCTGCGCGCCATCGCGGGGCTCTATTACGAGAACAATGCGCTCTACGACCAGACCGGATGGCACTACAAGAGCATCCCGCCCTGCACCTCGGACGGCGCTCCGGGCACACCCGGCAACACCGGTTGCCTGTCGAATGTCGGCTCGTTCGCCGGCACGACGGTGCAAAATCCCGGTCTGCAGAACGACACCACCTCGTTCTACCAGGACCAGCTTCGCCAGACCCGGCAGATCGCCGAGTACTTCTCCGTCAGCTACGATCTGCTGCCGCATACGCTGACCCTCACGGGCGGCTTGCGTCACTTCCGCTTCCTCAACTCCGAGGCGGGCGGCGTCCTCTCGAGCTTCGGCTGCTTCGAAGCCGGCGCGAACCCCCAATATGTTCCGCCCAGCCCCGGCTTCGGCTGCCACAATCCCGCGTACAGCACCGACCTGAACGCCAAGGGCCTGTCCGACACCGAGGACGGCAACAGGGTGCGTGCGAACCTCACCTGGCACCTGCGGCCGGATCTGATGGTGTACTACACGTTTTCCCAGGGCTTCCGTCCGGGCGGCTTCAACCAGAACGGCGGCGCGGCTCACGGAATCGGACCGGACGGCGTGGCGCAATACCTCGTCCCGCGGGCTTACTCCTCCGACAACCTGACGAACAACGAGATCGGCTGGAAGACGCAGTTCTTCGACCACCGGCTGCAGTGGAACGGGGCGGTGTACTACGACAAGTGGAGCAACGTGCAGATCGAGTTCTTCAACCCCGGTGTGGTGGGCAACATCTTCTACGACACCAACGGCCAGGACTTCCTGATCAAGGGAATCGAGACCTCGTTCGTGGCCCGGGTCATGCAGGGACTCACCGTGCAGGGCGCCGCGGACTGGAACAAGAGCAGCCAGACCAACTCTCCCGCCCTCATCGACAACAATCCCGCGAGCGCCGGCTACGGCAAGCCGATCACCCAGGTCTGCACCGGCGGCACCTGCACGGCGGTGGGCAATCCCTTCGGCCCGATCGGCGCCCCGAGCGCCAATTCGCCGCCGATGCAGTTCAGCCTGCGTGCCCGCTACGACTGGGCGATGGGCAATTACGTCCCCTACGTCCAGGTCGGCGTCAGGCACACCGCGCACTCGTTCTCGCAGGCCGGCGCCAACCCCGAGATCGGCATCGGCGGGTCGATCACCACCTCCCGCGGCCGCTTCGAGAATCCCGCCTATTCCACCCTGGATGCGTCCATCGGCGTCTCCAAGGGCAACTGGCACGCCGACCTGCATGGCGAGAACCTCACCAATTCCAACGCCAGCACGTTCACCAGCACCGACCAGTTCATCATCGAGCAGACGCCGCTGCGCCCGCGGGTGATCGGAGTCTCGTTCGGGTACAATTTCGAGTAAGGTGGTCGAGGACGAAGTCCAGCGCATACGCGGATTGCTGAAGCTGCGGCGCCCTGCGGCTGCATTGCGGGCTTGCGAGGCGTTGCTTGCCCGCGTTCCGGACAACCGGGATGTCCTCTATATGCGCGCCGTCTCCCAGCGGCTGATATGCGACGTCGACGCAGCGCTCAAGACGCTCGCCAGGCTCGAGAAGCTCCAGCCGCGCTTCAGCGGCCTCCACCAGGAGCGCGGGCATTGCTACGTCTCGCTCAGGCAGGCGCAGCAGGCGATCGAGTCTTTCCTGCTCGCCGTCAACATCAACCCCGCGATGCCGGCGAGCTGGCGCATGCTCGAGAGCCTCTACCTGATGACCGGCCGGATAAAGGAGGCGGCCCAGGCGGCCGAGCATGTCGCGAGCCTGGCGATGCTGCCCTCGGAGGTGGTTGCGGCCACCGCACTGTTCTGCGACGGAGAGATCGCGCCGGCCGAGCAGCTCATCCGTGCATTCCTTCGCGCGCACCCCGATGACATCGAGGCGATGCGTCTGCTGGCGCGCATCGGCATGGAGCGCGATGTGCTCGATGATGCGCAAGTGCTGCTCGAAAGGGTCCTCGAGCTCGCGCCGGATTACCATCTGGCCCGCTTCGAGTACGCGCAGGTGCTGGCGAAGCGGCACCTGTACCCTGCGGCGCACAGCGAGGTCGAGCGGCTGCTGCGGGCGGAGCCCGCCAACCGCAATTACCGCACTTTCCGCGCGTTGACGCTCGTCGGCCTCGGAAAGCACGAGGATGCGCTCGAGCTGTACCGGGATCTGCTGGCGGGCGCCGCGCAACCTGCGGAGCTGCACCTGTCGATTGCGCACTCGCTGAAGACGATGGGCGCCACGCAGGAGGCGATCATCGAGTACCGGGCCGCGATCCGGATTCGCCGGGGCTACGGCGAGGCTTACTGGAGCCTCGCCAACCTCAAGACCTATCGCTTCACGGACGAGGAATTGGACCGCATGCGCGTCGCGGAGGCGGACCCGGCGACCTCGCCCGTCGATCGCCATCATCTGGCGTTTGCGCTCGGCAAGGCGCTGGAGGATCGCGGCGAATACGAGCAGTCCTTCGCCCACTACAGCCGCGGCAACGCGCTCAAGCGGGCCTCGGGCGGTTACCGCGCCGAAGCGGTGGAAGCGAGCGTACGCTCCCTGAAAGAGGTGTGCAGCCCGGCCCTCTTCGCCCGGCATGCGCAGTGCGGCTCGCCCGCGCGGGATCCCATCTTCATCGTCGGCCTGCCGCGCTCCGGCTCCACCCTGATCGAGCAGATCCTGGCGTCCCACTCCTCCGTCGAAGGCACGCAGGAGCTCGCCGACGTACCTCGCATCGTCGCCGGACTGCAGGGCCGGGAGTCAGAGGGCGGCACACCGGCCTATCCGGCAGTGCTGGACCGCATGACGGCGGACGATTTCCAGCGGCTGGGCGAGCAGTACCTGCGCGACACCCGAGCCTATCGCGCCACCGCGCGGCCGATGTTCGTCGACAAGATGCCGAACAACTTCCGGCACATCGGGCTCATCCATCTGATGCTGCCCAATGCGACGATCGTCGATGTGCGGCGGGAGCCGATGGCCTGCTGCTTCAGCAACTTCAAGCAGCTGTTTGCGCAGGGGCAGGCGTTCACCTATGGACTCGAGGAAATCGCGAGGTATTACCGGACTTACCTGGAGCTGATGCGGCATTGGGACAGCGTGCTGCCCGGCCGGGTGCTGCGCGTGCACTACGAGGACGTGGTGAATGATCTCGAAGGCAGCGTACAGCGGCTGCTCCAGCATTGCGGGCTCGCGCTCGAGCCGGCATGTCTCGACTTTCATCGGACCGAGCGCAGCGTGAGGACCGCGAGCTCCGAGCAGGTGCGCCAGCCGATCTATCGCGAGGGGCTCGAGCAGTGGAGACATTACGAGCGCTGGCTCGAGCCGTTGCGCGAGGCACTGGGAGATGCCGCAGACCTGTATCGCGAGTAGGAGCGGGAGCCGCTCGGGCGTTCCATCAGGCTATCGCTGCGAAGATTCCCAGTTCGGGGCGACGTAGAAGGGAGCATCCTCCGGCGACAGCGCAGGCCTGCCGCGGATGTGGTCGGCCGCCTTCTCCGCGATCATGATGGTGGGCGCGTTGAGATTGCCGGTGGTGATCGAAGGCATGATCGAGGAGTCGACCACGCGCAATCCTTCCATGCCGATCACCCGCGCCTGCGCATCGACGACCGCCTGCGGGTCATCCGGGCTCCCCATCTTGCACGAGCAGGACGGGTGATAGGCGCTCTCGACGTGTTGGCGAACGAACTCGTCGATCTGCTCATCGCTCTGTACGGCGGCGCCGGGCTGGATCTCGCGGCCGCGGTAGGGCGCGAAGGCCGGCTGGGCGAACACCTCGCGGGTGAGACGCACGCAGGCGCGCATTTCCTCCCAGTCCTGCGGCTGGGACAGGTAGTTGAAAAACACCTTGGGCTTATGGTTGGGATCGGCGGAGGCGAGCCGCACCCAGCCCCTGCTCTGCGAGCGCATGGGTCCCACGTGGGCCTGGAACCCGTGCTCCTGCGCCAGGGAGGAACCGTCGTAGCTCACGGCCATGGGGAGGAAATGATATTGGATGTTGGGGTAGCGAACGCCGGCGCGGCTGCGGATGAAGCCGCCCGTCTCGAAATGGTTGGTGGCCCCGAGCCCGTCTTTGGCGAGCAGCCAGCGGACGCCGATGAGCGCTTTGCGAAACGCGCTCATGTGCGAGTAGAGCGTGACGGGTTGGGTACACGCCACCTGGAAATAAAACTCCAGGTGGTCCTGCAGGTTCTCGCCAACGCCGGGCAGCTCGTGCACCACCGGGATGCCGTGGCTCGAGAGCTCCTGCGCCGGCCCGACACCCGAAAGCTTGAGGAGCTTCGGCGACTGGATGGGTCCCGCGCTGACGATGACCTCGCGGCGCGCCCTGGCGAGGTGCTGCTGATTTCCGCGCCGGTATGCCACACCGGCGGCGCGCCGGCCTTCGAAGAGGATCCGGGTTGCGAGCGAGTGCGTGCGCACCGTGAGGTTGCGCCGGCGCATCGCCGGGCGCAGATAGGCATTGGCCGCGCTCGAGCGTCGGCCGCCGCCCACCGTCATGTCCATGCGGCCGAAGCCCTCCTGCTGGAAGCCGTTCATGTCCCCGGTGTAGGGGTAGCCCGCCTGCCGGCCGGCCTGCAGCCAGATTTCGTTCAGCGGATTCTCGAGCGCACCGTAGCGGGTCTGCAGCTTCCCCTCGCCCCCGCGATACTCATCGCCTCCTCCATCGCGCCGCTCCGCCCGCTTGAAGTAGGGCAGCACGTCGCGGTAGGCCCAACCGTCCGCGCCCTCCGAGGCCCAGCGCTCGAAGTCGAGCGGATTGCCCCTGACGTACACCAGTCCGTTGATCGACGACGAGCCGCCCAGCACCTTGCCGCGCGGGGTATGCAGGCTCCTGCCGCCGAGATGGGGCTCCGGCTCGGTATGGAAAAACCAGTTGTACCGCGGCATGTTCATCGGATACGACAGCGCCGCCGGCATCTGGATGAGCAGCGACCGATCCGAGCCGCCGTATTCCAGCAGCAGCACGGAATGCTCGCCGCTCTCGGTCAGCCGGTCCGCCAGTACGCAGCCCGCGGAGCCCGCCCCCACGATCACATAGTCGAAATTTTCCGGATTCATGCTCAATACGGCGCCTCGACGTCGCCCATGGCCACGTAAACGCTCTTCAGTTGAGTGTAGTGCTCGATCGCCGCGCGGCCGTTCTCGCGGCCGAGCCCGGAGAGCTTCACGCCGCCGAAGGGCAGCTCGATCGGCGTGACGTTGTAATGGTTGATCCAGCAAGTGCCCGCCTGCAGCCGGGCGATGACCCGATGCGCCCGCGTCACGTCGCGGGTGAAGACCCCGGCGGACAGGCCGAACTCGGTCGCGTTGGCGCGCGCGATCACCTCCTCCTCGTCCTCGAACTCCAGCACCGACATCACCGGGCCGAAGATCTCCTCCCGGACGATGGCCATGTCATCATGACATGCGTCGAAGACGGTCGGCGCAACGAAGAAGCCGCCGGCCATGTCGCCGCCGGTCACGCGGTGGCCACCGGTGAGCAGCCGTGCGCCCTCGGCCTTGCCGCGGGCGATGTAGGCCAGCACCTTGGCCATGTGATCCTCGGAGATCAGCGCACCGACCTGCGTCGCAGGATCGAGCGGATCGCCGATCCGCATCGCTTTGACGCGTGCCGTGAGCCTTTCGAGGAACGCGGTCTTGAGGCTGCGATGGACGAAGACACGCGTGCCGTTGGAGCAGACCTCGCCCGCAGAGTAGAAATTGCCGAGCAGTGCGCCGCCGACCGCGTTCTCGATGGCGGCATCCTCGAAGACGATCAGCGGCGACTTGCCTCCGAGCTCCAGGGTCACCTGTTTGAGCGAGGCTGCCGAGTCCGCCATCACCGCCTTACCCGTGCCGACCTCGCCGGTGAGCGAGACCTTGCGGATCTCGGGATGGGAGGTGAGCAATCGCCCGGTGTCGGCCATGCCCTGTACGACCTGGAACACGCCCTCCGGCAGGCCCGCCTCGGCGAGCACCTCACGCAGCCTCACGGCCGTGAGCGGGGTGAGCTCCGCGGGCTTGAAGATCATGGCATTGCCGCAGGCGAGCGCCGGGGCCGATTTCCAACAGGCGATCTGCAGCGGGTAGTTCCAGGCGCCGATGCCCGCGACGACGCCGAGCGGCTCGCGCCGGGTGTAGCCGAAGGCCTGCGGACCCAGGTCCAGGTGCTCGCCCGCGATGCTCGCGGCGAGTCCGCCGTAGTATTCGAGACAGTCGGCGCCCGAGAGCACATCGACCGCCCTCGTCTCCTGGATGGGCTTGCCGGTATCGCGCGTCTCCAGCTCCGCCAGCTCGGCGTTGCGGGCGCGCAGGATGTCGGCGGCGCGGCGCAGGATGCGGCCGCGGGCGGCGCCGGGCAGGCTCGCCCATTCCTTCTGCGCGGCGGCAGCGCGCGCAACGGCGGCTGCGATTTCCGCGGGACCGGCGGCTGCGATCTCGGCCAACACCTCGCCGGTGGCGGGATTGATGGTCTTGAACCGGGCCTGACCCCCTGACCGCGCGGTTCTCGGCCGGGTGGCCTCGGCCGCACTCCCTGAGGCCGGCGCGCTTGTCGGGGCCGGCGCGTTGGCCGCGGCCGATGCGTTGGCCTGCGGCGGGGGCGGCGACAGATCGCGGGACTGCGCCGCTTCCCGCAACCGGCTGTCGACGAACGCCGTGAGCAATGCCCGCGCGCTCTCGCTGTCGGCTTCCTGCCAGCGGGAGAGCGCCGCGCGCAGCCATACGCCGTCGATCATGGCGGCGATCATCGATGCGAGGCTGCGCGCTTCGTCGGCGGGCAACAGCCGCCTCAATGCATGCCGCAGGTTCGACAGCATGCGGCGCTGGTATGCCGCCTGCACGCGCCTGAGGCCCTTGACGTGCAGCACCTGTCCCCAGAATGCGAGCCACGCCGTACCCGTGCGCTGGTCGAATTCCTCGGGGGAGAGGTTGGTGTCGATCACGGCCTGCACCCGGCCGCGGGGCGTGCGCGCGAGCTTGAATCCCTCGCCCACCCGCTGGCCGATGCGGCGCGCGAGGGTACGGAAAGTGGCTTCGAGCAGGCCATC
>DASVWT010000228.1:0-3286 GCA_036393055.1 Steroidobacteraceae bacterium | reverse complement strand
CGCCGAGCTCGAGAGCCTCGACAATGGCAAGCCCATTGCCATGGCGCGGCTGATCGATGTGCCGGGCGCCATCGCGCACCTGCGCTACATGGCCGGCTGGGCGAGCAAGCTCGACGGCTCGACATTCAACACCTCGCTGCGCGCCGCGCCGGGCACCCGCTTCCACACCTACACGGTACGCGAGCCGGTGGGTGTGGTCGGCCAGATCATCCCGTGGAACTTCCCGCTGCTCATGGCCACCCTGAAGCTCGCGCCGGTGCTGGCGACGGGCTGCACCAGCGTGCTCAAGCCCGCCGAGCAGACCCCGCTCAGCGCGCTGCGCCTGGGAGAGCTGATCCTGGAGGCGGGATTCCCGCCGGGCGTCGTCAACATCCTCACAGGACTCGGAGAGACCACGGGCGCAGCCCTGGTCGCTCATCCCGGCATCGACAAGATCGCCTTCACCGGCTCCACCGAGGTCGGAAAGATCATCAACATTGCCGCCACCGCCACGCTGAAGCGGGTCTCGCTCGAGCTCGGCGGCAAGTCCCCGGTGATCGTATTGCCGGACGTCGATCCGCGAGCCGTGGCCGCGGGCGCAGCCCAGGCCGTGTTCTTCAACTCCGGACAGGTTTGCGTCGCCGGCTCCCGCCTCTTCGTGCAGCGCAAGATCTTCGACGAAGTCATCGAAGGCGTGAGTGAGGCCTCACGCTCCCTCGTGTTGGGGCCTGGCCTGGATGAGCACACGCAGCTGGGACCCCTGGTCTCCCAGGAGCAGCGCGATCGGGTACTCGGGTATCTGGACTCCGGACGCAGGCAGGGCGCGACCATCGCAGCCGGCGGAGATGCGCCGGCGCACGAGGGCTATTACATCAAGCCCACGGTGATCGTCGATGTCAAACCGGAGATGAAGATCGTCCGCGAGGAGATCTTCGGCCCCGTCGTGGTTGCCCAGCGCTTCGACGACCTCGAGGAGGTCGCCGCCTGGGCAAACGACACCCCCTATGGCCTGGCGGCGAGCATCTGGTCGAACGATCTGCGCGCCGTACAGCGGCTGGTGCCGAAGATCAAGGCCGGCACGGTGTGGGTGAACTGCCATGCCATGATCGATGCCGGCATGCCCTTCGGCGGATACAAGCAATCCGGGTTCGGGCGCGAGCAGGGGCGCGCCGGCATCGAGATGTACACCGAGCTCAAGTCGGTGTGCATGGCGATCTGACGCTCACGGGAAACGGAACCATCATGGCACCCGCAGAGCGGCAACGCCGCTGCACACTGATCCGGCAGGCCGACGGCAGTTACCGCCTGACATTCGAGGAAGTGCCGATACCTGCGCCCGGCGACCGGGAAGTGCTCGTGCGCGTAAGAGCGGCGTCCCTGAACCGGCGCGACGTTTACGTACTGAAGGGGCAGTATCCGATGCTGCCGCGCCCGACGCTGGTACCCCTGTCGGACGGAGCAGGAGAGGTCGTCTCACTCGGCACCGGCGTCACGCGCTTCAGGACGGGCGACAGGGTCGCCGCCAACTTTTTTCAGCGCTGGCTCGAAGGACGGCCGGGCGCAGAGATCCACGCCTCCGCACTGGGCGGGCAGCTCGACGGCATGTTGTCGGAGTACGTCTGCCTGTCGGAGGACGGGCTCGTCAGAGTACCGGAAGAGTATTCGTACGAGGAGGCGTCCACCCTCCCTTGCGCGGCGGTCACCGCCTGGAACGGCTTGGTCACGCGCGGCAGGATGCGGTCGGGCGACAACGTGCTGCTCCTGGGCACGGGCGGCGTGTCGATTTTCGGCCTGCAGTTCGCCGCTGCCGCTGATGCGCGCATCATCGTGACCAGCTCCAGTGACGACAAGCTGGCACGCACGAGGTCGCTCGGGGCGGCCAGCACGATCAACTACACCCATACCCCGGAGTGGTCCGGCGCCGTACGTGCCGCGACCGGCAACGTCGGCGCGCATCAGATCCTCGAGGTCGGCGGCGCCGGAACCCTGCCGCAGTCGATCGCCAGCCTGGCCCCCGGCGGCCACATGGCGATCATCGGCGGGCTCGCGGGCTTCGGCGGCGACATCCCGGCAAGAGCGCTGATGCATGCCAACGCCACGGTCAGCGGGATCTATGTCGGCTCCAGGGCGAACTTCGAGGCCATGATCGCCTTCATCGAGCGGCACCGCATTCACCCGGTCATCGATCGCGTCTACCCGCTCGATGAGGCGTCAGCCGCCTATGATCGCATCGATGCGGGGCGGCACCTCGGCAAGGTCGTGATCAAGCTCTAGGGAGTGATCAGGGCAGCTCTCCGGCAATCGCGACGATCAGCTCGCGCAGCCAGGCGTGTGCCGGATCGGGGTCGTGGCGGTGGTGCCAGAGCAGCATTTCGTGCTGGGCCGGTGTCGGGAACGGGGTGGGGAAGGTCTTGAGCGGCGCCACGGCCGGCGCCATCCTGAGCACTCTCTCGGGCATCGTCGCCACGTAGGAAGTGCCTGCGAGCACGAGCGGCAGGTGCAGCAGGCTCGGCACCGCCAGCTGTACGGTGAGGTCGACATCGAACAGGCGGCGGACCAGCTCCTCGGTGCTCACCGAGTAGGCGCTCGGCGCGCCGAATGCGTGCGGCAATGAGAAGAACTGCTCCGCCGTGAGGCTGTCGCCGACCGTGGGATGATGCGCGTCGACGGCGCAGATCCAACGCACGGGCCGCAGCCGGACCATGCGCAGGGAGTCGGGCCACGCACGGGTGGCGTACAGCCGCAGGCTGTCGAGGCACACGCAAAGGTCCGCCTCACCGTACTCCAGGCGGGTCAGGATGCTCTCGGAGATCAGCTGCACGCGGCAGGAAATCCCGGGAGCCGCCGTCGCGAGCCGCTTGATCAGCGCCGGCAGAAGATCCGGCAGCGCCTCCTCGGATATGATGACGGTGAACTCGCGGCGGGCCGTGGCCGGATCGAACTGCGGCTGGGTGCCGAGTGTGGCCTGGATCCGCAGCAGCGCCTCGCGCACGGGCTCCACCAGCGATTGCCCGCGGGGCGTCAGCTCCAGATTGCGTCCGACCCGCGCCAGCAGCGGGTCATTGAAATACTCGCGCAGCTTGTGCAGGGCCGCACTCATCGCCGGTTGCGAGACATAGAGCCTGTCGGCCGCGCGACTGATGTTCTTCTCGTGCAGCAGGGCATCGAGAGAGATCAGCAGATTCAGATCGAAGCGTCGCAGCTCGAGCACGCGTCATTATATCGACGATCGGGCACCGGCCGGAACAGGCACCGCCTCGCGACGCGATGGCCGGTGCTCCGAGACACCCCGGGCCCGGTAGTCGCG
>DASVWT010000227.1:0-4169 GCA_036393055.1 Steroidobacteraceae bacterium | reverse complement strand
CCTTAGAGCCCTCACATGTTGCGGCGGGGACGGCCTACCTCACCGCGCAGCGCTACATGTGGGACGACAATCGGCCGTATGTCTACGAGACGACGGACTTCGGGCAGCATTGGTCCGTGCTCACCAGCGGGTTGCCGGATGACGAGGCCGTGTTCGTGGTGCGGCAGGACCCGAGCGATCCGTCGCTCCTCTTCGTCGGCACGGCCAACACGGTGTACACCAGCTTCGACGGCGGCGCGCACTGGCGGCCGCTCAGCCTCAACCTGCCGCATGCGCAGGTGCGCGATCTGGCGATCAATGCCCGCGAGGGCGAGCTGGTCGCCGCCACCCATGGCCGCTCGTTCTGGATCCTGGACAATCTGGCGCTGCTCGAGCAGCTGTCGCGCGACGGGCAACCGGCAACCGACTCCGCCGCCGTCTATGCCCCCGAGGCGGCGTGGCTGACCAACGCTTACGGACAGAGCAGCGATGCGAAGTACAGCGGTCCGATCGGCCTCAACCCGCCGTTCGGCGCGACCGTGTTCTTCCACATTCCCGCCAACTACGACGGCAAGACGCCGGCGAGCCTCGAGGTCCTGGACGATCGCGGCACCATGGTGCGGCAGTACACCCTGCATCTGAAGAGGAAGCAGCCGAAGCTGTCGCCCGTCGCCCGCGACAACCTGCTGCCCTCGCAGGAGAAGCACAACGCCGATGAGAAGCTGACGGCGATCTCCCCGGGGATGAACAGCCTGCGTTGGGATCTGCGCTACGCGGATGCGACGGACGTGATCGGCTTCGAGCCGCCGGAGGAGACCGACGGCGAGACGGCCGACGCGCGCGGCCCGCTGGTCAATCCGGGGCACTACACCGTCGTGTTGCGTTATGGCGGCCAGTCCTGCAAGCAGCACTTCGAGGTCGATCTCGATCCCCGGCTGCACACCACGGCGGCGGCGCTGCAGCAGCATCTTGGACTCGAGCTCTCGCTGCACCAGGCCATTGACCAGCTCGACCGGCAGATCAACGCGGCGATCCAGGCTCACCAGCGCCTCGCGCAGGCGGTTGCGGCACACAGGATCGAGGCGTCCAAGGCAGCCGCGGCGCTTGCAGGTCTCGAGAAGGCGATAGACAGCGTCGTGCAGCGCAAGGTCCGCTCCAGCGAGGGCGATGTGATGAACGAGATGCGCCTGAGGAGCTTCCTCGCGTATCTGCAATCGGACATCGGCCTCGACTATGCCATGCCGGACCCGGCGCAGATCGCGGCCACCCATCGGCTGGAAGGTGATGCGCAAACCGCAGAGGCCGGCCTCGAGGCGGCCACGGCGGCCGGCGAGCAGTTGCTCCAGGGCAGCGGCGCCCGGTAATGGGATTGCCGGCGGCTGGCTCGGCTCCTGCCGCAGTCAGCTGTCGGCCTCCCCGCCGAGGTGGCGCCTGGCGAGGCTGAGGATGGCCTGTGACTGATAGCGCTCGGCGAGGAAGCGCACGTGGAGCGCAAAGCGCCGATGCCGCTGGCCTTCGAGGTCGGCCAGCTGGCGTGCCCATCGCAGGATGTCGCGCATGTTGCCTTCGAGGGCGAGCGCGTGCAGGCGCTCGATCTGCGCGGGCGGCGGGCTGATGTCGCCCTCCTCGGCCGTCTCAGGTTGTATGTCAGCGTGGAGAGTGGCGCCATCCGCGGCGGCGCTCGCGCCGTCGGCCCGGGCGGCAGCCGGCTGAATCGCCAGATCGAAGCGGAACGTGCTGCCGGCGCCGACCCGGCTTTCCACCTTGATGTCGCTGCCCATCAGCTGCACATACCGGCGGCTGATCGGCAGCCCGAGTCCGGTGCCGCCGCGGTGCTGCCCGTCGGCGACCTGCTCGAAAGGCTGAAAGATGGTCTCGAGCTGATCGGCGCGAATGCCGGTGCCGGTGTCCGCGACCTCGAACCGCAGCCGCTGCGGCATGGGGCAGCTGACCTCGAGGCGCACGGAGCCGCGGTCGGTGAAATTGACGGCGTTCGCCAGCAGGTTGAGCAACACCTGGCGCAGCCGCCGCTCGTCGGCGAGGATGGTCCCCGGCACCTCGGGTGCGACCTTCAGGCTGAAAGCCAGGCCCTTGAGCTGCGCCCTCACGGAAACCACGCCGGCAATCGAGCGCAGGAAGGGGCCGAGGCCGAGCGTCGAGGTTTCGAGCTCCAGCTTGCCGGACTCGATCCGGGCGAAGTCGAGCACCTCGTTGATGAGGCCGAGCAGGTGCTCGCCGCTTTGCCGGATCACCTCGAGTGAGGCTCGCTGCGGGTCGCGAAGGTCGGCGTCGCGCTCGAGCAGCGCCGTGTACCCCAGCATGCCGTTGAGCGGCGTGCGCAGCTCGTGGCTCATCTGCGCCATGAAATCGCTGCGCAGGCGCGCCAGCCTCCTCGCCTCGGCGAGCGCGGCCTCGCGCGCCGCCTCGGCCGCCTCGCGCTCATCGATGAGTGTCCGCAGATAGCTCGTCTGCTGGCGAAGCTCCGCTGTGCGCTCCTGCACTCGGCGCTCCAGAGTCGCGTTGAGCCGCCGGAATCTAAGCACGAAGAAACCGGTGATCAGCGCGATCGCGATCGCCCCTAGCAGCATGGTGAGCAGCAGCCGCTCCTTCAGCCCGCGCTGGCGCAGGGCGGCCGCCTGCTCCTGGTCGCGGCGGGTGAGGGTCTCGATCTCGCGCTGACGGCTCTCGCGCTCGTATTGGCTCGCGAGCTCCAGGACCTGGTCGCTCCTGCTCTTCCCGAGGGTGTGCGCAGCGATGGCGCTCCCCGCGACGGAGAGCTGATAGGCCCGGCGGAAGTCGCCTGCGGCCGCGGCGAGCTCGCCCAGGCGGCGCGCGCTCGAGCTGATGTAGCTGGGCAACCGGATCTGCTTCGCCAGGTCATAGGCGCGCTGCGCGTCCGCCTGCGCGGCGGGCAGCTCTCGCAGGCTCTGCTCGTTGGCGCTGCGCGTGTTGAGCGCGTACCACAGGCCGATCGGCGTCGGATAGTGCTCGTAAGTGGCGATGACCCGGTCGAGAAGCGGCGCCGCCCGGCGGTAGTGGCCATGCTCGTGCATGAAGTTGGCGAGGCCGAGCAGCCCGAAGTTGATGCTGAGCGGCGCCCCGGCCTGCGTATAGAGAGCGATGGCCTGCCGGTGCAGCAATTGCGAGCGCGCCGTCTGCCCGGCGGCATCATAGGCGTCGGCCAGCGACTCGGTGGCATCGCCCTCGAGCAGCCGGGAGTGCGCGGCGCGCGCATCGGTCAACATTTCCTCGAAGTAGCGGCGCGAGTCGGCGCCGCTGCTGCTCTGGCCAAAGGCGATGCCCAGTCCCTGGGCGGCGTAGGTGAGCGCGAGGGGGTTGCGGTTGCGCCGGGCGATGTCGGCTGCGCGCACGCTGGTCATGACCGCATCGTTGATCCGGCCGAGGCGCAGATACATCATAGCGGCGCGCAACAGCGCCTCACCGGTGAGGGCGGGGTCATCGACGCCGTTGAGCGCTGCAACCGCATCGGTCGCCGCCGCGCGCAGCTCGTCGATGTGTCCCAGGTTGACGCTGGTCAGGGTCATGTTGAGATCGGCCTGCGCCCGGCCGATGCGATCGCCGGCGCGCCTGGCGAGCGCGAGGGCCTGGCGGGCGTGGGCGTCAGCCTGGGCGGTGAGCCCGGAGTAGATCTCGGTTCTCGCGAGCAGATTCAGGGCGCGCGCCTGGTAGACGGGCGAGGCATCCGCCGGCAGGGCCGCCGCCAACCGTACCGCCTCGGCATAGGCTTTCGGTACGTCGTTCTCCGCGAGCGCGCGGGTCTCGTGCGCTGCCGCACGCCACTGCTCGACCGACATCCCGGGGGCCGCTGCCGCGGGATGGAGGAGAATCAGGAGAGATGTCAGGCCGAGGGCTGCCGTCCCCCGCCAAGTCCGAGGAGCGAATCCGCCGGCTGCGCGAACCAGGATGCGCCAGATTGATTCGCGGCCGGCACGAGTGTAATGAAGTACCGTGGCCACGATCCTCATCGTCGATGATACACCCGCCAACCTCGGGGTGATGGTGGGTCATCTGGAGGCGCAGGGCTACCGCGTGCTGATCGCGCAGGACGGGGAGGAAGGGCTGCAGCGCGCCGAGCTGACGCATCCGGATGTGATCCTGCTGGATGCGATGATGCCGGGCCCGAGCGGCTTCGAGGTCTGCCGCAGACTGAAGTCACGCTCCAGCACCCG
>DASVWT010000226.1:0-5202 GCA_036393055.1 Steroidobacteraceae bacterium | reverse complement strand
GACGAGCTTCGTGTATCGACCGGGATATTTTTCGACGTTGAAGAAGCCGTTGCCGAGCATCACGCCGAGCGCGTTGGCGCCCTGCGAGAGAAGCGGCGTCACCTCGAACGTATCGTAGAGCACCGTCCTGCGGTAGTTGGTCCATCCGGGGTTGAGTACGCCGGTGCCGGCGCGCCGGCCGTTGATGTGCAGCTCATACTGACCGAGCCCACAGACCGACACGATCGCGCGGGCCAGCGCTCTCTCGATCCGCAACTGCCGCCGAAAGAGCGGCATCCGCCGCGGCACGGCCGGCGGGCTGCGATTGAAAGCGGGCGGCGGCAGGGGGTGGTTGGGCCAGTCCGGCCCGTCCGATATCCACTGGGCTCGCCACTCGCCGGGACTCATGAATCCGGTGATGAAGCGGGCAGGACGCGTGAAGCCGCTCGTGCGGCCGCGCTCATCCCACGTGCGTACGGCGTACCAGTAGGGACGATGCGACTGCAGGTCTAGATCATGTATGGGCTCCGCGCGGAGCTCCCCTGTCTCGAGCACGCCACTATCCCAGACGTCGCCGTGACCGGCCTTCACCGCATCTTCTGAGGACGCGAGAATCGCTTGGCAGGCGCTCTGTCGCACGCCTCGCAGCGTCGGGTCCGCGGACAGGGTCCAGGTGAATCGCGGCCGGCGGGTATCGATGCCGACCGGACTGGCGCGCCACTCGAGGCGCAAATCCTGCAGGCTGCCGCCGCAGTCGCGCCCGTGGCCGCTCAACTGCTGATTTCCGGCCGCGGCAGTGCTCCTGCCGAGCGCGGGCCCGATGGCTGCGCCGGCCGCCAGGAGCTCGAGGAGCCGCCGCCTGGAGATCACGAGGCGGCGCTCCCTCGCCTCGAGGATGTGGCTACTGATTTCACAATATGGGATATGACTTGCTTTGGCCCAGGCCGAATGATATTTATATACGAAAGCCTCGTCCGCCTGTAAACGAAGATGGTGGACCGAAGCTGAGCCGCCCCGGGGGTGGCGATGTGGTTTTCATGCACCAATTAGACTGAGGGGGAAAGATCATGAAGCTTACGTCAAGGCTGGTGTCGGGGGCCGTGGCCCTCGCGATGGCGGGGGCCATGCCCGCCTGGGCAGGCACCGCTGCGCAGCAGGCTACGAATTCGACCGCGGGCCAGACCCCCGGCAGTCAGCCGTCGGCGCAACTCCAGGAGGTTGTCGTCACCGGTATCCGTCAGAGCATGGAGAGTGCGCTCCATATCAAGGAGTTTGCGGACACCATCGAGGACTCGATCGTCGCGACCGACATCGGCAAGCTGCCCGACGTCACCGCGATCGATGCCATCCAGCGCATCCCCGGCGTCCAGATCAGCCGGCAGCTCGGCGAGGGCGGCGGCACGGTCACGATCGGCGGCTCGGCGGTGATGAGCGGCTATGAAATCCGCGGACTGCCGCAGGCGGAGACGACGTTGAACGGCCGCGAGGTCTTCAGCGCCCAGGGCAGCCGCGTGCTCAATCTCGCCGACATTCCCTCGGCCCTGCTGGCCGGCATCGATGTCTACAAGGATCCTACCGCCGACCAGCTCGCAGGCGGCATCGCCGGCACGGTCAATCTGCGCACCCACAAGCCGTTCGACTTCAAGGGGCTCGAGCTCGAAGGCAGTGCCGAGGAGCAGTACGGAGATCTCATCGGCCAGGCCAAGCCCGCATTCACCGGACTGGCGAGCGACACCTGGGATACGGGGGCGGGCAAGCTCGGAGCCCTGCTCACGCTCTCGTATCAGGACCGATCCTACCGGGAGGACGGCGCCACCAACAATGCGGTCGCTACCAACAAGACAGCGATTGCGGGGGAGACCATCACCTATCCCAACGGCGCCTACAATACGATGTTCATAGGCGATCGCCGCCGCACCGGCGTCGATGCCGTCGTGCAGTGGCAGCCGCAGGATGATTTTCAGGCTTACGCCGAGGCCTCCAGCGAGGATTTCACCTGGCGGCAGAATCAGTACACCTTCACGAGCTCGGGAAACTCCGCGATCGTGCCGGGGTCTCTGACTCTCTTTCCGGCAACGACCGATGTGCAGTCGGTGACGTGGGCAAACGCGGCAGTCGGAACGGTGGGTGCGTGGCGCACCGTCGAAGACGTGGATCGGCAGTTCGCACTGCACGCAAAATGGACGCCCGCCCCCTGGATCTTCGAAGGCGATCTGAGCTATACGGAGGCGACCGAGCGTCTCAATAACCCCGCCGTGAAAATCGGCGCGATCACTCCTTATCTGACGCAGCTCAACTCGATCGGCGGTGTACCAGAGTCGATTGCGACGAATCTCGACGGGTCCCCATTCGACATGTCCAATCTCGCGAATTACGGGGGCACCGCGAGCAATTTCCAGAGCTACATGTACGATACGGAGCAGCACTTCAGGGGCGGCGAGACGGCTGCCCGTTTCGATGCGACATATGCGCTGCCGAGCGGTTTCGTCACCGCGGTGCAGTTCGGCGCTCGCGCAGCCGACCGCAAGGACGCCTTCAACCAATGGTCGGATTTCGGTGCGGTCACCACCGCGGGTATCCAGGGCAACCCACAGTGGTTCGGCGAGGTGCCGCTCAGCCCCTTCTTCTCCGCGACCGAAACCAATGCGGTCCA
The DNA here is from genome assembly GCA_036393055.1 of Steroidobacteraceae bacterium. Classification (GTDB taxonomy): domain Bacteria; phylum Pseudomonadota; class Gammaproteobacteria; order Steroidobacterales; family Steroidobacteraceae; genus 13-2-20CM-66-19. The sequence continues at coordinate 2,570 of DASVWT010000226.1, read as the reverse complement.
GCCGCAATACATCGCTTTCAATCCGAATGTGCTGCGCTATAACCTGCTCGGCGTCGACCAGGCGTTCGGGATCGCGCCGGCGGTGGATAACGGCTCGCAGGACTATCACGTGGATGAGCGCAACTACGCCGGTTATTTCCGCGTGAATTTCGGCGCCGACTGGGCCATCCCCATGACAGGCAACATCGGCCTGCGGGTGGTGCGGCATACCGATCACATGACCGGCGAGCTTGCTTCCGGCGGGGTGTATTCGCCGAGCGTGTTCGACATCGGCGAGACCGATCCGCTGCCGAGCCTGAATCTCAACTTCAAGCTGATGCCGGACCTGCAGCTGCGCCTCGGCGCTTCCAAGGTGGTCAGCTACCAGGACTTCACCCAGATCAGGCCCTCGATCAGCCTCCTTCCGGCCCAGGGTGCAGCGAGCGGCGGTAATCCGAACCTCAAGCCGACCAAGGCATCCCAGTTCGATGCCTCGCTGGAGTGGTACTTTGCGCCCGGCTCGGCGCTGACGGCGGATGTGTTCTACAAGAAGCTCACGGACTTCATCCTGCAGGAGACGCAGCAGAATGCGTTCACGGTCAGCGGTGTCACCTACAACCTCACCGGTGCCATCGATGGCGGCGACGGCTCCATCAAGGGCTTCGAGCTCGGCTACCAGCAGTTCTTCCGGAATCTGCCGGGCGTTCTGAGCGGCCTCGGCGCCGAGGTCAACTACACCTACATCAAGGCAGCGGCACCCACGGCGGTGGTCGGCCAAAGTACGACACTGCCGGGACTTTCCAAGAACAGCTACAACCTGATCGGGATCTACGAGAAAGGGCCGGTATCCCTGCGCGTGGCGTACAACTGGCGCAGCCAGTTCTACACCACGATCTACAATGGATCGAACGCCCAGCTGGCCGCCAATCCCATCTACACGAAGGATTACGGCTGGCTGGATGCCTCGCTGGAATACAACGTCACCAACTGGCTGTCGCTCTACGCGCAGGGCACCAACCTGCTGCGGACCCGGATAACGCAGTTCTACGGCGTGCAGACGCTGCTGCAGTCGCAGACGATCGACGATCGGCAGGGCACGCTGGGATTCAGGGTCAAGTTCCAGTAAATGGGGTATCCGTTCGATTCCGGGCGCCGGGCGCTGCTTTCAGGGCTGATGGCGGCAACCGGCGCAGGGATCGCATCCTGCGCCGCCTCGCCCCGGGATGCGATGCCGGAACTCCGATCCCGGCCGCAGCCGATACCCCCCTCGGGCGACCCCTACGCCCGAGTGGCTGCGGCCGGTTCCGGGGCCGGGTTGCCCAATCTTGCGCCGTACCGCACGCCCTACAAGTACGGCAAGCGCGTGCTCGAGAAGTCCGGAGTGCCCGGCAGCTTCGATGAGCGCTCGGTGGACTGCCCGTTCCTATTCTCCGCGAACGGGCGGTTTCAGATGACCTACGTAGGCTACGACGGGATCGGATATCAGACGGGACTGGCGGAATCGGACGATCTCGTCCACTGGCGCCGCGCCGGGCTCATCATGGCCCGCGATCCCGCCGATCCCATCACGCGCTACAACATCGCCCTGATGTGCCTCCTGCGCGACGATGCGCTCGATTCGGACGCGCCGCTGATGAAGGTCGGTGGCCGCTACCTGGGCGCCTGGCACGCCTATCCCAATCCCGGGTACGAGCAGGGGCCGGCCGTCATCGGCCTTGCCTGGAGCGATGATCTGCACCACTGGGAGCGCACCGCCCCCATCCTCACGCCCGAAGGGGGAGCTTCCTGGGAGCGGGGCGGACTTTACAAGCCATATCTCGTCCAGCAAGGCGGCACTTATTACCTCTTCTACAACGCCAAGACCGACGAGCAGCGCTGGCACGAGCAGATCGGCCTCGCCACCTCGAAGGATCTGAAGACCTGGACCCGCTATGCCGGAAATCCCATCGTGCGCAACGGCCCCGCAGGCGCGTTGGACGCCCGTTTCGCCAGCGACCCCTGCGTGCTGCGTCACGGCTCCTGGTGGGCTCTCTACTACTACGGCCTTGCCGACGACGGCCACGCCCGCGACCTGCTGGCGTTAGGCCGTGGCCCACACCACTTCACGAAAGCCCCGGAGATCATGGTCAACGTAGGCCCGCCAGGCTCGATCGATGAGGACTACGCGCACAAGCCGTCCATTATCTTTTCAAGCGGCGCGCTCTATCATTTCTACTGCTGTGTCAGCGGAAAATGGCCGCACGATACCCGTGCCATCACGCTCGCCCGCTCTCTTCCCTGGACATAGGACAAGCTCACTGCAGATTGACGAACAGTCCCCCATCCACGAGAAGAGCCGCTCCCGTAACATACCTGGCGAGGTCCGACGCCAAGAACACCACACACCCCGCGACATCCCGAGGCTCCCCGAGCCGTCCCAGCGGTATCCGCTTCTCCATGTAGCTCCTCTTGGCCGGATCCGCCAGATCCTCCCTGTTGATGTCCGTTGCAATCGTCCCCGGCATCACCGAGTTGCAGCGGATGCCATATGGCCCCAGCGCAATCGCGCACGATTGCATCAGCGAGTGCACCCCCGCCTTGGTAGGCGTGTA